>NZ_AMZS01000012.1:0-76393 GCF_000314615.1 Acinetobacter sp. WC-323 | reverse complement strand
CGCTTATGCAGTTACTTTAGCAACAACACCAGCACCTACAGTACGACCACCTTCACGGATCGCAAAACGTAGACCTGGGTCCATTGCGATCGGGTGGATTAACTCTACTGACATTTCTACGTTGTCACCAGGCATTACCATTTCTACGCCATCTTGTAATTTGATCGCGCCAGTTACGTCAGTTGTACGGAAGTAGAACTGTGGACGGTAACCGTTAAGGAATGGAGTGTGACGACCACCTTCTTCTTTAGAAAGTACGTATACTTCTGCATCGAATTTAGTGTGCGGCTTGATTGTACCTGGTTTAGCAAGTACTTGACCACGTTGTACGTCTTCACGCTTAGTACCACGAAGCAAGATACCACAGTTCTCACCTGCACGGCCTTCGTCAAGAAGTTTACGGAACATTTCTACGCCAGTTACAGTTGTTTTAACTGTATCTTTAATACCAACGATCTCGACTTCTTCACCAACTTTAACGATACCAGCTTCTACACGGCCTGTTACTACAGTACCACGACCAGAAATTGAGAATACGTCTTCGATTGGCATCAAGAATGCTTTGTCGATTGCACGTTCTGGTTCTGGAATGTAAGAGTCAAGCGCTTCAACAAGAGCGATAACTGCTGATTCGCCATATTGACCAGCATCACCTTCCAACGCTTTAAGCGCTGAACCACGGATAACTGGAGTTCATCACCGGGAAGTCATAAGTAGAAAGAAGTTCACGAACTTCCATTTCTACTAATTCAAGTAATTCTTCGTCATCAACAAGGTCACACTTGTTCAAGAATACAACGATGTAAGGTACGCCAACCTGACGTGAAAGAAGGATGTGTGCACGAGTTTGTGGCATTGGACCATCAGTCGCAGCACATACAAGGATCGCGCCGTCCATCTGAGCAGCACCAGTAATCATGTTTTTAACATAATCGGCGTGGCCCGGGCAGTCTACGTGAGCGTAGTGACGGATTGGAGAATCGTATTCTACGTGTGATGTATTAATTGTAATACCACGTGCTTTTTCTTCAGGAGCTGAGTCGATTTGTGAGTAATCTTTCGCTTCACCGCCGTAAGTTTTTGCACAGATCGTTGCAATCGCAGCAGTTAAAGTTGTTTTACCATGGTCAACGTGACCAATTGTACCCACGTTTACGTGTGGTTTGTTACGTTCAAACTTGGCTTTAGCCATGATGATCTTCCTTTATAAACTGCTCATGAGGGTCGCCCATGAGCACTTGGTTTTTTAACTAAATTTTAGTTGGGTAATATAGTAATCGAAAGATTACTCGTCGTCACCTTTTTTACCGCCAGCTTGGAACTTAGCGATGATGCCTTCCGCCACGTTACGTGGAGTTTCAGCGTATTTAGCGAATTCCATAGAGTAAGTCGCGCGACCTTGAGACATAGAACGCATTTGAGTCGCGTAACCAAACATCTCAGCAAGTGGAACTTCTGCTTTAATTGCTTTTGTTCCGCCAGGAAGATCGTCCATACCCTGAACCATACCACGACGACGGTTTAAGTCACCCATGATATCGCCCATGTAGTCTTCTGGAGTTTCTACTTCAACTTTCATGATTGGTTCAAGAAGGATAGGATCTGCTTTCATGAAACCGTCACGGAAAGCGTATGAACCTGCCATTTTGAACGACAATTCATCAGAGTCGACATCGTGGTAAGAACCGTCGAATAATGTCGCTTTGATACCCACAACAGGGTAACCAGCCAATACACCATTCTTCATACGTTCTTGAATACCTTTGTCAACCGCACCAAAGAATTCTTTAGGTACAGTACCGCCGACAACTTCTTCAGCGAATTCGTATTCTTTACCAGCTTCTTCAACATCCATAGGCTCTAAACGAACATATACATGACCGAATTTACCTTTACCACCTGTTTGACGAACAAACTTACCTTCTTGTTCAACAGACTTTTTGATGGTTTCACGGTAAGCAACCATTGGTTTACCAATGTTCGCTTCAACGCTGAACTCACGCTTCATACGGTCAACGATGATGTCAAGGTGAAGCTCACCCATACCAGCAATAATTGTTTGACCAGATTCTTCGTCTGTACGAACGCGGAACGATGGATCTTCTTTCGCCAAACGACCTAAAGCGATTGACATTTTTTCTTGGTCAGCTTTAGTTTTTGGTTCAACAGCCAATGAAATTACTGGCTCTGGGAATTCCATACGCTCAAGTGTAATGATGTTTTTCTCATCACATAATGTATCACCCGTAGTAACGTCTTTAAGACCTACACACGCTGCGATATCACCTGCACGGATTTCATCAAGATCTTGACGTTCGTTCGCATGCATTTGCACGATACGACCGATACGTTCACGCTTAGATTTAACTGGGTTATAAACCGGATCACCTTGTTTAAGAACACCAGAGTAAACACGTACGAATGTTAAGTTACCTACGAACTTGTCGTTCATGATTTTGAACGCAAGCGCAGAGAACGGAGCTTCGTCAGATGCTTCACGAGACGCTTTAGTTTCGTCTTTGTCGTCAAGGATACCTTCAATTGCTTTAACTTCTGTAGGAGAAGGCAAGAATTGAATTACAGCATCCAACATACGTTGAACACCTTTGTTCTTGAACGCAGAACCACAAAGCATAACTTGAATTTCAGATGCCAATGTACGAGCACGTAAGCCAGCGATGATTTCTTCTTTAGAAAGATCGCCTTCTTCCAGATACTTGTCCATTAACTCTTCAGATGCTTCAGCCGCAGCTTCAACCATCTTAGTACGCCATTCGTTTGAAGTTTCAACGAGGTCAGCAGGAATATCACCGTATTCGAACTTCATACCTTGAGATGCTTCATCCCAGATAATCGCTTTCATTTCGATGAGGTCAACTACACCTGTAAATGTATCTTCAGCACCGATTGGCACAACGATAGGTACAGGATTACCACCTAAACGAGTTTTAACTTGCTCAACAGCACGGAAGAAGTTTGCACCAGTACGGTCCATCTTGTTCACGAATGCTAAACGAGGCACTTTATATTTGTTTGCCTGACGCCATACAGTTTCAGACTGAGGTTGTACGCCACCAACTGCACAGTAAACCATGCACGCACCGTCAAGAACACGCATAGAACGTTCAACTTCGATTGTGAAGTCTACGTGTCCCGGTGTATCAATTACGTTGATACGGTGTTGTTGGAATTGGTTAGCCATACCAGACCAGAAACAAGTTGTAGCAGCAGAGGTAATTGTAATACCACGCTCTTGCTCTTGTTCCATCCAGTCCATTGTTGCTGCACCGTCGTGTACTTCACCAATTTTGTGAGATACACCTGTGTAGAACAAAATACGTTCTGTTGTAGTTGTTTTACCTGCGTCAATGTGCGCAGAAATACCGATATTACGGTAGTTACTAATTGGGGTTTGGCGAGCCATGATGTCTACATTCCTAAATGTTATATTTAAAACAGGACGCATCAATTAAATTGATGCGCACGAATATCCAAGCAGGCAACTTAAATACCCGCAAAGCCTCCACTTTGATAGAGAGCGATGTTGAATCGAGCTGCGGTACGCATGAATATTCTCCTGATTAGGGACTGTTTTATCCGCTTAGAAACGGTAGTGAGAGAAGGCTTTGTTGGCTTCAGCCATACGATGCACGTCTTCACGTTTTTTGATCGCTGCACCTTTACCTTCAGCTGCATCAAGCAACTCACCAGCAAGACGTAAAGCCATCGTTTTTTCAGAACGCTTAGCAGCAGCATCTACTAACCAACGCATCGCTAGAGCAGTACGACGGGATGGGCGTACTTCCATAGGTACTTGATAAGTAGCACCACCAACACGGCGTGCTTTTACTTCAACCATAGGACGAACTTTTTCAAGAGTAGTCTCGAAAAACTCAACTGGGTCTACTTTGTTTTTTTCTTGAACGCGGTCTAAAGCACCGTAAACGATACTTTCAGCAATAGATTTTTTACCATCTTGCATTACGTGGTTCATGAATTTAGCGATTGTTTGGCTGCTAAATTTTGGATCTGGAAGGATCTCACGAGCAGCGACTACGCGACGTCTTGGCATTTTAATACACCTAATAATATGACACTTCAGGATAATCCAGCAGTTTGTACAAGTGTCATGTACACGACGCTGGCCTTACTATACGTCGCTTGAATTACAAATCTATGAAGAATTCAAACAAGCGAAACGCTAAAGGGTTGCTTGGGCTAGTTTCCTAGAATTACTTCTTAGGACGCTTAGCACCGTATTTAGAACGTGACTGGTTACGATCTTTAACGCCAGCACAGTCTAAAGAACCACGAACGGTATGGTAACGTACACCTGGTAAGTCTTTAACACGACCACCACGGATAAGAACAACACTGTGCTCTTGTAGGTTATGGCCTTCACCACCGATATAGCTAGATACTTCAAAACCTGAAGTTAAGCGAACACGGCAAACCTTACGCATTGCTGAGTTAGGTTTTTTAGGTGTAGTAGTATAAACACGTGTACATACACCACGACGTTGTGGACAAGCCTTCAACGCAGGAACTTTTGATTTTTCAATCAAAGTCGTACGACCCTTACGGATCAACTGATTTGTTGTTGCCATTTGGCAATTCTCCCGTTATTAAACAACCTTAAAAAAAGAAAACGACCTCTTTTTAAGGGCACATAATTGTAAGCTAAGAAGTAAAAATGGTCAACATTGTTAGTGCTGACCATTTCTTGGGTTTGTTATGTTTTGATGTCTAAGACATCAGCCTATAATTAGCTATGTTTTGTTGAAGCAGGTTCGACATCAATTGATTTCTGCTCAGGCGCAACTTGCGCTTCAGCTTCATCGAAAATCTCTTCCTGTTCTGCCTTCAATGCGGGTTGCTGTTCAGTATGCTCATGCTCAACCACATGCTGCTCTGCAAGTTGTTGAATTCCTTCCTCTACTTTTTCATCCACTGGCGGTTTGACTGCATCCGTGTCTTTTGCCTGGATCGAAACCTTGGCAATCACATCATTCTTTGGCGTATCTGAAGCTGTAGTCTGCGTAGCAGCAGGCTCTACATTATCCGGCTTCTGTTCAGTGGCAACCTCAGCCCCCTCCCGATCCTGTTCTGTCTTCAACGCAGGTTGCTGTTCAGTATGTTCATGTTCAGCCACATGCTGTTCTGCAAGCTGTTGAATTCCTTGCTCTACCCTCTCATCAACCGGCGTTTTGGCAACATCACTATCTTTGGCCTGAATTGAAACACTGCTAATGACATCATTTTTTGGTGCATCTGAAATCACACCCTGCTTAACCTCTTCCCCACTTGCATTTAACAAGCGCGGTGCTGCCTTTTTCAATAAAGTCTCAGCTTTATAGTAGGCTTCCAGTGGAGAAATGTTTTCATCCGGGTGCTCATTTAAATAGAAACGCGCTGCACCAAAAATAGCTTGTGATTTGTGCCCGACATCTTCCAGCAATCTCCAGCTATAAAAACCGCTCAAGACAGCCCCGGCAACAGGCGTTAGCTTACCGACCACAGAAACTTGAGGAACACGGTTTAACCAGCCAAATTTAAATTGTCCTTGTTCATCTACCAGCCACTTCTTGACCAAATCAAAATCATTATTCGATCCGAGTAATTGCTGAAACTGTTGCAGGTCGTGTGTTTCCAGCATTGACTTTAAGGCTTTCAAGGCCACCAGCAGGGTTTGTTTTTCTGCCACCAGACTCAGGTCAATTTCCTTGAAGATAAATGCCACAATCTCTTGATCCGCCTCTTCTGACAAATCAAAGCCATGGGAACGTCCTGTCTGATAAATGGTTCGCAAGGTCAAAACAATTGATGCAGGAATATCGATGGCTGCACCCCATACACCTGTTGCCCCTGTGACCGCACCCTGAACTGCGGCCAGCAATTTGTTTTGTTCAATCAACGCCTGACTCAAACGTTGGGAACGACCTGTATCTTTGGTGAGCTCGATGATATCCTTCACCCCTGCTTCTTCAAGGATCTTTTCAGTCAGGGAACTATTCGAACTGAACTCGTTCAGCCACTGGAATAAATAGTCAGAGACTTTTTCTCCCAGATCAGGCGATACGAAAGATGCGATACTGTTCACACGTGTGTAATGACGACCTAGAAACTGATGTGAAAGTTTAGGAAATTGCTGACGTAACATTTGTTGTGGACTTTCATATTTCTCCACTTCAAACGGGCTTTTAAAACGAGCTTTTCCTTCAACCGTCTTGGAAGTGTTTGCAAGTTCCGCCCCAGATGTAATTGGCGCTACTTGAAATTTTTGTAATTCAGAACTGAGCTTTTTAGCCACTCCAAAGGCTTGTGCAAATAAACCTGAAGATTGCTTGTTTTTAGATTTTGTCATCAAGAACCTCTGTTGTGTAATATGTGAATTTCTAGGTAAATACTAGGTTGAATGCAGATTTATCTCAACTTTTATGTGTGTACTTTCATTACGTTTCGTCACCAGAACTGCAATATTTACGAATATTTACACAACTAGAAATAGGCATAAGATTTGCCATAAGAAATAAAAAACCTTTCTGCTATCATGGTGTCATTCACTCATAAGCCATTCTAATCGTTATTTTCTCCTGATTTGTATTCATAGCGAGATGCACAGGGCTTAAGTATTACCATAAAAGGGATCTGTAAATGAAACGTGTTGTAATCACTGGTATGGGCATTAACTCATGTATCGGTAACTCTTTAGAAGAGGTCACTCATTCTTTAAAAAATGGAATCTCAGGCACACGTTTAAACCCAACTTATGCAGAACTGAATTTCAAGAGCCATGTTAGCGCTGCAGCTGAACAGGATTTTGATGGCATTGACCGCAAACTGAAACGTTTTATGGGCGTCTGTGCCATGTATGCCTATAACGCGGCAGTCGCAGCAGTTGAGCATGCAGGACTAAAACAAGAAGATTTGGCAAATAATCCACGCTACGGTATTGCTGGTGGTTCTGGTGGTAACTCAACTGCCTCTGTTGCAGAAATGATCAAACTGCTAGAAGAAAAAGGTGCACGTAAAATTGGTCCTTTCTTCGTGCCGCGTAACATGTCAAATACCATTACTGCAAACGTTGGTGTTGCCTTTAAACTTCAAGGTGTGGCGCATTCGATTACCAGTGCATGTGCAACTTCTGCCGATGCAATTGGTTATGCTTATAACCTGATTCAATTGGGTAAACAGGATCTCATGCTTGCGGGTGGTGGTGAAGAAGATCACTGGTCACAAAGCTTGCTGTTTGATGCGATGGGTGCATTGTGTTCAAAATATAATGACACCCCGGAAACTGCCTCACGTCCATATTCAAAAGACCGTGACGGTTTCGTGATTGCTGGCGGTGGCGGTTTCGTCGTACTTGAATCACTTGAACATGCGCAGGCACGTGGTGCCAATATCCTTGCCGAAGTGATTGGTTATGCAGCAAATAGTGACGGTGCCGACATGGTTGCACCAAGTGGTGAAGGCGCAACACGCTGTATCATCATGGCACTGGATGAAGCAAAGCAGCATGGCGTCGAGCAGATTGACTATGTCAATACTCACGGTACTTCAACACCGGCAGGTGACGTGACTGAGCTGAAAGCGATGGAACGTGCATTTGGTGAAGGTCAGGTTCCACCACTCAGCTCAACCAAGTCGATGACTGGCCATAGCTTGGGTGCTGCAGGTGTTCAGGAAGCAATTTATTCTGTATTGATGATGCAAAATGACTTTATTGCACCGAACATCAACGTAACCGAGCTGGATGAAGGTGCACAAGGTTTCGATATTGTACTTGAAAAACGTGATGCAAAACTGAATACTGTCATGAGTAACAGTTTTGGTTTTGGCGGTGTAAACGCCTGCCTTATTTTCAAGAAGTGGGATGCATAATCCCGCTTAGCAGGATTATCGATGGATGCACCTTCTGATGCTTTCTTGTGGGTAAAAGCATTACATATTATTGCTGTGGTTTGCTGGTTCGCTGCTTTGTTCTACTTACCACGCCTTTATGTTTATCATGCCATGAGTGAAGATGCCGTCAGTCATCAACGCTTTGAAGTGATGGAACGTAAGTTGTATCGCGGGATTATGTGGCCGTCCATGATTGCCACATTAATTACCGCCCACTTTCTGGTCGACTGGGGTGATGCAACCCGGCATTATCATGAAGCCTTATGGTTTTACCTCAAGGTCGGGCTAGTGGGTCTTCTGGTGATTTACCACCTAGTGTGTGGTTATTATCGTAAAAAACTGATTGGCAATGCCCACTACAAAACACATAAGTTCTGGCGCTTCTTTAATGAAATGCCGACCCTGATCTTATTTGCGGTGGTGATTCTGGTTGTGGTAAAACCTCAGTTCTAACTGAGGTTTTTTTATTTTAGAATTCAATACATCCTATCAATTTTCATACTTGAATTTCAGATGATCAAAGCACTTCAACAGGCGCTAAGACAAATAAACAACTGGTTCATTGCAAACTTGATCGTACATCTCAAAATGAATCAGTTTCACTATCGCGGCTTAAGCTCTGGCGAGATTGAAATCGCACGTCCTGTGTTTGGTGACCTGATTGATTATGCACAGGTCAAAGTTTTTAATATTCCCTATCTGCCTTGGCAACCCGTAAATATATTTATGGCACCAAATGGCAATTTATTTGTACATCAAAAATATTTTAGTGCGGATTATTCAAAGTGCTCTGCCCCCTTACAAGGGATTTTTATTCATGAGCTGGCCCATGTTTTACAGTTTCAGCAACAGGTCCATGTCATTTTTAAAGGGGCAATGCTGCAATTGGGCTACTATCTCAGTTTTAAAACATATGATCCTTATCAATATCAATTCGAACCCGATAAAGCCTTTTCCAGCTACAACATCGAACAACAGGGGGATATTGCACGCGATATCTTCTTCAAGAAAATTCCCAATATTATTCTGAAAAAATAAAAAAAGCCCTGTCATTCTCTAACAGGGCTTTTTAAGTTAAAGCATCGCAACGGGTGTTATGCAGCTGCGCCTTTGCCAGTTTCATTAGCAGGTTCATGATCGACATCCATATCTGTTGTAAAATCTACACGCATTGCATCCTTAACAATGGTACCCATACGTCCAAAGCCTATCGCTAAACCTAAAGCGATCACTGGCAATAAAATCGTTGAACTCATAATCTCTCACCTCACGTTATTTAAAAGAGAATCTGATATTTAAGCTTGTGGCTCTTGTTCACGGAACATGACAGTACCGATACGACCAACCACAACCGCTAAAGCAAACGCAACAACTGGAAATAATAAAACTGACATATCAACCACCTCTTGATTTAAGTGTTGCAATACACTTGAGTAAGCTCAAAGTGTATAGCCATTCACATTAATCAGGATCATAGCAGTGCACAAATGTACACTCAAGTGTAGCAAAGATATTCCCGATAAACGGTATATAAAACACACAAAAACCAAACAAGTGCTTGAAATAAATCTATTTTCTATCAGGTACAGCTGTTCCTCATTTTTTTGAATTATTTAATAGCTTTATCAAAGCTGCTCTTTTTATTAGAAATTTTAGAATTTATTGCACTTGTCACCGGGGTGTCATCTCAATAGGCGAAGATGACATGAAAAAAACTTGATGTGGTTATATTCAATTTATTCACAATCATGCACCATAACTACCTAAACATTGAGAAATGTTGCTTTTTCATACAGAAAAACTCGTTATTTTTACGCAGAAAAATGCGCATTTAGTATATATTAGTAAACTTGTCATTTTTCTTTAAGATATAAAATGTTTGGCGCCATGATATACAATCGTTTTTAAAAACTATACTTATATAAATCAAAAACTTGTGTATCAAAACTTGTTAAGACTTAGGATTAGGTTTGAATGAAAAATTTTAAAATTGCCCTTGCTCAGTTCTCTCCGCATATTGGCAATGTTGACTCAAATACTCAAAAGATGATTGAGCAAGCAAATTTAGCGAAACAACAACAGGCTGATTTGATCATCTTTCCAGAACTTTCAACCATCGGTTACCCTGCGGAAGATTTAGTGCTTCGCCCAAATCTTCAAAAACGTACTCAAAAAGCTTTTGCCCAGCTAAGTGAAGTCAAAGACATCGTGATGGTATTTGGCTTTGTACATCAGACTGAAGATGGTCACCGTTATAATTCTGCTGCGGTGATGAAAGACGGTCAGGTACTAGGTATTTATAACAAACATAACCTGCCAAATTACGGTGTGTTTGACGAGAAACGTTACTTCCAGGAAGGCCATCAGCACCTTGTTTTTGAATATCTCGGTCATAAATTTGGCGTCCTGATTTGTGAAGATGTCTGGTCACTCAACACGGTTAAGCAGCTTAGCCAGCTCAATGTTGAAACCGTGCTGGTACTGAATGCTTCGCCTTATGAAGTGGGTAAACCACAGCACCGCATTCAGACCCTGAATGAATTGGCGAAACAGTTGCACCTCAATATTGTTTATGTCAACCAAGTCGGTGGACAGGATGACCTGATCTTTGATGGCAGCAGTTTTGTCAGCAACAATAGCGGTGAGCTGGCATTACAGGCGCCGAGTTTCCAGGAAGCTGTTCATTTTGCTGAATATGATGCAGAACAAAAACAGTTCAAGACAGCTGCAGCAGTTCCAGCTTTAGAAACCTTTGCTGAAATTTATCAAGCATTGGTCATGGCAACCCGTGACTACGTACAACGCTCAGGTTTCCCTGGGGTTATTCTGGGTTTATCTGGCGGGATTGATTCAGCATTAACTCTGGCAATTGCTGTTGATGCGATTGGAGCAGACAAAGTCCAGGCCGTGATGATGCCGTATACCTACACTTCACAAATGAGTGTTGAAGATGCGACTGAGCAGGCACGTCGTATGGGCGTGACTTTCGGTATTGCCGAAATTCATCCAATCGTGAATAGCTTCATGCAAACCTTGTTCCCGTTCTTCGGCAATGCCCCTGCGGATGCGACAGAAGAAAACCTGCAGGCACGTACCCGTGGTACCCTGCTGATGGGCCTATCTAATAAATTTGGCAACCTTGTTCTTGCGACAGGCAACAAATCCGAGATTTCAGTCGGTTACTGTACACTTTATGGTGATATGGTCGGTGGTTTCTCGGTGCTTAAAGATGTCTACAAAACGATCGTGTTTGAACTGGCAAAATACCGGAACACACTGGAAGACACACCAGTGATCCCAGAACGTGTGATTAGCCGTCCACCATCAGCAGAACTCCGTCCAGATCAAAAAGATCAGGACTCATTACCTGCTTATGATGTACTTGATGCCATCTTGTATGCTTATATAGAAGAAGATCTCAGCCAGGCCGATATCATTGCCAAAGGTTATGAAAGTGATGTAGTCGAGAAAGTAATTCGTCTGGTGGATCGTAATGAATACAAGCGTCGTCAGGGCGCGATTGGGCCGCGGATCAGTTCACGTGCTTTCAGTCGTGAACGACGCTACCCGATCGTCAACGGATGGACCGCGAATGACTGAAAAAATTGTTTCTGAAAAGTCACAATTACTTGCTCAAGCACTTTTGCTTGAGCAAGTTAAGTTTTATAAAAATCAACTTACAACACAACTTTCCGCTGATTTCTTCCAGCAATTTATCCAGCTCTTTCTGCAACATGCACCCCATATTCAACTCAAAGAAGTGGTCGAATTGGCGCAGATTCAGGCTGTGGTCAAACGTTATGCATTTGAAATGCAGCTGGGTGCAGGCTTACTGGAATTTATTGGCGAGATCGCACAAAGACTGCATGTGTTTTCACTACAGTCATCCGCCCAGTTACAAGATGTATTTTCAGACCACCAGTTTGAAATGTGGCTGTCCAAGTTTCTGGAACTTGAAAATATCCGTCATTATTTAAACCAGTTTCTAAAAGAAAGCCCTTCTATTCAGCAATTGTGCCAATACATTGCGACTACAACCTTACAGAACAAACTCCCTAAATTATTTACTCAGTCAGATGATGATAGAATTTCAGAAAGTAAATATGAGTGGCAACAAAAACTAAAAAGCTTTTCACATCGCCAGCAACAGCGTATTGAACAGAAAATTGAAGAAAGTATTGCCCGGTTTATTCAAGAACAGCTGGTCGATCTTAGTCTGCTGTCTGATGACGATCTGGAAAGTCTGGCGCGTAATGTCTGGGATGACAATAAAGCTAAACCTTTATCAGAATATACCAAACAAGTCACGCCACTGGATGTGGAAGAATTCTTTGTCATGATTTATGAATACTGGAAAGAATTACGCCAGTCTGCATTCATACAGGATTTAATCCTTTACGGCGTCAAAGTCTTTTATGATTTCTATAAAGATGAAAGTCTAGCCGATGTCTTTGCTGCCATTGGACTGGAAGAGGCCGACCTGCTGAATGAGGCAGTGCGTTTTTATCCCAAAGTTGTGGCCGCTTTAGACCAGCACGGTGTCCTCGAACCGATCATTACCCTGATCCTGAAACCGTTCTATGACAGCGCTGACACGCTCGCCGCCATCGAAAAACACCTATAAAAATAAAGCCTGTAAATACATTATTTACAGGCTTATATAGGCATTAACTATTTTTAAATCATATAGATAAAAAGAAACCACGCAGGAGCGTGGTTTTTAAAATGGTGGCTATGACGAGACTTGAACTTGTGACCCCCGCATTATGAGTGCGGTGCTCTAACCAACTGAGCTACATAGCCGTAAACTGTGTGCGCATTATCTAGTGTTACGTGCAACGGGTCAAGTCTATGATCTTGAAAACAGAAGACATATGCGTGGTTTTTGCACAAAGATATTATCAATTGTTTATTTTTAACTCAAAGTCTGTTCTGATTGCAATTTCCACCTCATCTTCCAGCCGATATTGCTCTGAATACTTCTTTTCGGCTTAATGTTTTTCCCGATAAGACGCGTAGGAACAGCCAATGCACGCCACCATAATCATGACAATTGCTAGAATCTGATAAAGATTCAATGCTTCTCCCAAAATACACCATGCAGCTACAGCGCTAATCGCAGGTGAAGCGCTGAGTAACATCCCGAACACATGTGCAGCCAGTCTTTTCATCGCCACAATATCCAGCAAAAAAGGAATCATACTTGAGAATAAGGACACAAATACGCAGGTAAAGAAAACCTTATAGGAGCTCACCACTAAATCTAAATGCTGAAAACCTACAGGAAGAGCACATAACGCCGCCACCAACATTCCGACGGCGACAGAACTACCACCCGCAGAAGCGACTCGTCGTCCATAGATGATATACAGTCCCCAGCAGATCGCCGCCGCCAATGCCAATCCCATGCCTTGATAACTAAAATTCTGGTTAACGCCTCCCAATGGCAATATGACGATTCCAATTAATGCACACCCCGCCCACAGCAGGTCCTGCTTACGCTTGGACATTAACATCGCAACAGTCAACGGACCAAGAACTTCAATTGAAATTGCAAGACCAACCGACATATAAGCAAAAGCTTTATAAACCAATACATTCATTCCACTGATAAACATGCCGTAAATCACCAGATTGCGCCAGTTGGTCTGCTGATAGAACAATTGCCACGGCCTGAAAATAACACAGAGAAGAATGGCGGCTATACCCAGACGAACCAACGCAACTGTTTCTGGACCTAAAACCGGAAACAGGCTTTTGGCCACTGATGCTCCGATCTGTACAGACACCAATGATAATGTCGCAGCGAGAAATGCAATGCTTTGTCGCGAATCCAGTCCGACCATGACCATGCCCCGTAATATAGAGATGCAATTTTAATTCACACATCTCCGTTTAATTCTGCAATTTTATGCAAGAATACGAGTAAATTACGCTTTATTATTCTTAGGATGAGAGATTTAATCGTGTCAGACATTTCATTGGATCAGTTCGATTATGCAATTTTAAGACAATTGCAACACGATAATAAAATGTCACATCGGAAAATAGCTGAACTGGTCAATCTCTCCCAAGCGTCAGTACAACGGCGTATTGCCAGACTTGAACAAGAACAGGTGATTGAGAAAAATTGTGCCGTGCTCAATCCCAAAAAGTTTGGCGAAAAAATTACATCAATTATTGAAGTGCGTTTAGCAGAAGACCGTTCTATCGTGATGGATCGGGCCAAACAATATTTTGCCCATGTCGATGAGATCCAGCAGTGTTATTTCGTCAATGGTGGCGTTTCTTTTATTATCATTATGATTTCCGATACCTTATCCCATTTTGAGGCGTTGGTACGCAAGCACTTTGCAGATAATCAGGATGTCAGCACTTATCGGACACTGATCGTTTTAGATCGGGTCAAAGTCGGATTAGAGTTATCGATTTAAAAACAGTAGATAAAAAGAGACCACGCAGGAGCGTGGTCTATAAAATGGTGGCTATGACGAGACTTGAACTTGTGACCCCCGCATTATGAGTGCGGTGCTCTAACCAACTGAGCTACATAGCCGAAAACTGTGGGCGCATTATCTTAACTTTCGCTACACACGTCAAGCACAATTTTCAAAAAATTTAAGAAGTGGGCCTATAAGCCGGGTTCTGTCGAGGACGATCATTCCTCTAGGCGTACAATCACTCATACGCTCAAGCGACCTACCCGAATCCAGCACGGGCCGTGCCTCAGGATTCCTATTTGGTCTTGCTTCAGGTGGGGTTTACCTTGCCGTGAACTGTTACCAGACACGCGGTGCGCTCTTACCGCACCCTTTCACCCTTACCTAGTCCTACCTAGCCTCCCTTTATTAAAGGGAGGAATGGAGGGATTGGCGGTCTACTCTCTGCTGCACTTGCCGTCGGCTTTCGCCGCCCAGGCGTTACCTGGCACCTTGCCCTTTGAAGCCCGGACTTTCCTCCCCTGCTTCAGTCACGGAGACCTCCACAGCAGCGACCGTCCGGCCCACTTCGTGGCGCATCTTACCAAAGTTCGCTGTTAATTGCTTGCATTTTTTTGCGCAGTCAGCTTTTTATATTTCTCCATCAACTCATCATGCGATTCCACATGCTGAGGATCTAGCGGAATACAGTCGACCGGGCAAAATAACTGACACTGTGGCTGATCATGATGTCCGATACACTCTGTACACAGTGCAGGATCAATCTCATAAATCAGCTCACCCATATAAATGGCGTCATTGGGACAGACAGGTTCACAGACATCGCAGTTAATGCATTCATCTGTAATATATAAAGACACGTTACCAACCTTGTTGATGTTTACGTTCAAAGGCCTCGACCACAACGGCAGGCACAAATTTGTTTACATCACCTTTTAAACGGGCAATTTCTCTCACCAGTGTCGATGAAATAAATGAATATTGCTCAGATGGAGTTAAAAATACCGATTCAAAATGTGGATCAAGCTGACGGTTCATATTGGCCAGTTGAAATTCATATTCAAAATCTGAAATTGCTCTTAAACCACGCAGTACAGCTGTCGCACGCTGTTCACGGAAAAAATTGACCAGTAAGCCATCAAAACCTACAAACTCAACATTGTTCAAATGACTGAGTGAGGCTTTTGCCAATTCAACACGCTCTTCTAAACTAAATACCGGATTTTTATGATGACCAATCGCAATGGCAACCACAACTTCATCAAACATTTTTGATGCTCTTGCAACCAAATCAACATGTCCATTGGTTATTGGATCGAAGGTCCCCGGATAAATCACACGTGTTTTAGACATGCGGTGTACTCTAGTGAATGAGATAAGGTGCGTATTTTAACAAATCTTCAGCCTAAACGCGAAATTCCTAAACATTGGAAAAAGATTGCGTTTTGCGGCACAATAGAAGCAATTGTGGAAGTTTGAATTATGGCGCAAGCAACAGTTGTAAAAAAACATAATGGTGGCACGATTGCTCAAAATAAAAGAGCGCGCCACGATTACTTTATCGAAGAAAAATTTGAAGCAGGCATGTCCCTCCAAGGCTGGGAAGTAAAATCCCTACGCGCTGGACGTATGAGCCTGACGGAAAGCTATGTCATTTTTAAAAATGGTGAAGCTTATTTATTTGGTTCACAAATTCAGCCGTTACTGTCTGCATCAACACATGTGGTTCCAGAAGCAACCCGCACCCGCAAGTTGCTGTTGTCTCGCCGTGAGCTGGAAAAGCTACTCGGTGCAGTCAACCAAAAAGGCTATTCATGTGTACCTTTGGCATGTTACTGGAAAGGTCATCTGGTCAAGCTTGAAATTGCCCTGGTAAAAGGTAAGCAATTACATGACAAGCGTGCGACCGAAAAAGACCGTGACTGGCAGCGTGATAAAGCACGTATCCTGCACAAATAAAAAAAACCTCCAATTGATGGAGGTTTTTTATTTCGATCTTCAACTTACATATGTTTGAGTCTTAACTCAGCCAGATATTGGCCAAACTTGCGTGCTGTTTCCAGATCACCTTCGGGTGGCGTTACTTCAACACTGGCATTGTCTGATTGCGTCATTAAACCGAGAAAGCTCGACATCCGGTTAATATCCGATTGACCACGTCCAGTGGGCATAAACGGTAAACCTGCCCATAACATGCCATGCTGCATTGCAAATAAATTAATCTGCTGCAACACGGCCAGCTTATCACCGCTGAGTCCACCGCCATTGGTAAAACCGGCAGCCAGTTTGCCTTGCCAAGTACGCGCCAACCAGCGTTTGGAGGAATCTTCCATAAACTGTTTCAAGGCAGAAGTTAAGCTACCCATATAGGTTGGACAGCCCATGACAATCACATCCGCCTGATCGAGCAAGTCCCATTGCGGTGCAGCCACAGACAACAGATGCACTTCGGCACCTGCCTGCTCTGCGCCCTGAGCAATGTATTGCGCAACTTTGGCCGTGTGCCCATAAGGGCTGTGATAGACCACACACACTTTGACCTGGGAAGAATTCAACTCAATAACAGACATGGAAAATTTAAAAAACCAAGGAATTAGATCAAGTTTAACATTTTTAAATGCGACAAGGCCAATCGGCAATGCAATGCCGGCAATTTATTGCATAAATACAAAGCTGGCCATGCGACCTGTTTTGGCATCACGGCGATAAGAAAAATAATCCTCAGCTTGCTGATACGAACACTGATCACCCCCCAGCACCGTTTCCACGCCCAAACGCTTTAAGATAAAACGAGCGATTGCGTACAGATCTGCCTGATATTTACCCTCGACCTGCCCTGCCATAAATGCAGATGCCAGTTCAGGATATTTCTCACAGAAAGCAGCCTTGACTTCTGCCCCGACTTCAAAACATGGCTGGCTAATAGCGGCGCCTAACCATGCCCAACTCGGCTGAGACTGCATTTCAGCGATTGTATTTTCCACGATGCCTGCCGCCAAACCGCGCCAGCCTGCATGCAGGTTGGCAACTTCTGTCCCTTCAGCATTGCCCAAGACTACAGGCAGACAATCAGCTGTCATCATCATCAAGGCATGACCGGCACGTTGTGTGACCAGACCATCGCCCTCAAGGGCAACAAATGGAATCTGTTCATTCACGGTATGACAAATGGTGCTGTGGGTTTGCGTCATCCAGGTGATTTTATCCACGCCGAATTCACTCAGTTGATTCAGCAAGATCATACGATGTTGCTGAACACGCTGCGCCTCATCATTGACATGCAAAGCCAGATTAAACCCTGACAAACTCTGATTCGGCGTTGCGACTGTGTCTGGATGGTCAATGCGTGTTTGGCCGACAAAAACACCTTGGGGCAGACCTTGTACAAATTGCATAAATATCTCCAGAGCTCTCTTTTCTACCGTTAACCTATTCCTAACTCTCTGCTAAAAAAGAAGAGGGAATTTAAAGCACTTTAAAGCCTTAAATTCACCAAAGTCTTCCGCCTTTAAGGAAGGAGATTTAGAGGAAGCTAACGCTTCAGTTAATAGGCTTCATTTTCACTGCGTAGCACTTCTACCAATTGCGTGAAGTCTTCTGGCCACGGCGCCTCAAACATCATTTCTTCACCTGTACGCGGATGCACCAGACCCAGTTTGGCTGCATGTAAGGCCTGACGCTTAAAGTTACGCAACATATTACTTAACTTTTCTGAAGCACCTGCAGGAAAACGTACACGGTTGATATATACCGGATCTCCAACCAGACCATGGCCTAAATAACTAAAATGGACACGGATCTGGTGGGTACGTCCTGTTTCAAGCTGTGCCTGTACACGGGTAAAGTCACGGAAGCGTTCTTTCACATTATAATGTGTCACTGCATCACGACCGCCTGGCAAGATTGCCATTTTGACACGATCCACTGGATGACGTTTGATCGGCTCATCAATGGTGCCACCCGCAATGATATTGCCGTAGGCAATCAGATCATAAACGCGATAAACCGTTTTCTTTGCCAGTTGCTTACTCAGTGAAAACTGAGCTTCCAGGTTTTTAGCCACCACCAGTAAACCACTGGTGTCTTTATCAATACGATGCACCAGACCGGCACGAGAAAGTTCGGCCAGTTTTGGCTCATGATAAAGCAATGCATTTACCAAAGTTCCAGATGGATTACCTGCACCTGGGTGCACCACCATCCCGACTTCTTTATTGATCACGATAATATCGTCATCTTCATAGACAATATTTAACGGAATGTTTTCTGGCTGGCTTGAGGTTTGCGCTTCAAGCTCAACTTCAAGTGTAAGGAGCTCATTTCCTTCACAACGGTACTTCGGCTTCACAATGTTACCATTTACCAACAGATGGCCGTCTTTCATCCATTGCTTGAGTTTTTCCCGTGAAAACTCGCTCCACACCATTGCGGCAACCTGATCAATACGTTGCCCTAAATAGTTTTCATCGAGTTGAATTTGCAACGATAAACGTGTTGCAGTTGAGTCAGAATTATGATTATCTGCATCGACAGAATCTTCGAGTAAGAAATCTGTTTCAGAGATGTTTGAATTGGAAGATTGTGCTGAAGTCATTTGATGATCGGTACAAAAATGGTTTAATAGCACCATTGTAGCTCATTGCCCAGAATAACAGAGGAGTTTTTATGTCGCTACCACGTTATAAAATTACGGTGCTTGCACTATCTTTAGGTGTAGCGTCTGCATTTGTGGGCTGTAGCAGCAATCCAAGTAAGAAAGAAGTGGTTGATAAAGGACCACAATCAAGTGAACAAGTTTATTTCGAAAAAGCGCAGAAATCACTTGAACGCAATCAATATACCGATGCGGTTAAATCACTTGAAGCGTTAGATACCTATTATCCAACGGGACAATATACCCAACAGGCACAGCTTGAGCTTCTCTACGCGAAATTCAAACAGAAAGATTATGAAGGGACGATTGCGCTTGCAGAGCGTTTTATTCGTTTAAACCCGCAACACCCGAATGTTGACTATGCTTACTACGTGCGTGGCGTTGCCAACATGGAAATGAATTACGACAGCCTGATTCGTTACACTTCACTGCAGCAATCACACCGTGATGTGAGCTATGTCAAAGTGGCATATCAGAACTTTGTTGACCTGATCCGTCGTTTCCCAAGTAGCCAGTATTCTGTAGATGCCGCACAGCGCATGAAATTTATTGGTCAGGAACTTGCTGAAAGTGAAATGAATGCAGCGCGTTTCAATATTGAACGTAAAGCATGGCTGGCTGCTGCTGAACGTGCACAATGGGTGATTGAACATTATCCACAAACCCCGCAAACACCTGAAGCTTTAGCCACTTTGGCATATAGCTATCAAAAATTAGGTGATCAGGCGACCTCTCAACAATATGTTGAAATTCTCAAGCTGAACTATCCGAATTTAGTTAAATCGAATGGTGAAGTGAATTTACGTGCAGCACGTAAAGAAGGTAGCTGGGTCAACCGTGCCACTTTAGGTCTGTTAGGACGTGAATCAAAAACCGTACAGGTGAAAGAACAAGCCAAAAGCGATACGGAACAACGCAGCTTAACCAACCGCTTAAGTTTTGGCCTACTGGATAAACCTGAAACTGAAGCAACCGCTGCGCCAGCACCTGTGGCTGCTCCGGAAGCACCAGCAGCAAGTACAGACAAACCAAGCTGGAAAAACCGTTTAAGCTTTGGCCTGTTAGACAAGCCTGAAGCAAAAACCACGACTGAGGACGATGCTGCAAACTAATTTGCAATCATCTGATACAGCAAACAGGCAAGTCTCCCTTGCCTGTTTTTTATTTTATGCAACAATGATTGCTAACATTTTTGCGCTGCAACAATGTTTTACTCCCTGTCTGAAATGGTTTAACGCACATGGCAATTCCACAGCATACGATTGATCAAATTTTAGATCGAACCGACATTGTCGATTTGATCGGTCAACGTGTGAAGTTAAAAAAGACGGGGCGTACCTACTCCGGCTGCTGTCCATTTCATCAGGAAAAATCACCGTCTTTCCATGTCTATCGTGACAAGCAGTATTATCACTGCTTTGGTTGTCAGGCCAATGGCAATGCCATCCGTTTCCTAATGGATATCGACGGCCGTAACTTTGTCGATGTGATGAAAGAGCTATCTAACAAGACCGGTGTCGACCTCCCCAAAGATAATCACGACAATAAAAAACTCTCTTATAAACGCAGTCCACAACAAGCCGCTACACCTCAGCCAGTAAAACCAGCACAAGAAAATCCAGTCGCATCACCCGCAGTCGACGAATTTATCGATGGACATTTTGTCGATATGGATCGGGTGATGGATGATCCGTTTGCCCAGTTTGATCCCTCATTCAACATGGATGAGCCGGTACAGGAAGGTAATCTGTATGATCTGCTGGAGAATGTGGCGCAGTTTTATGAACGCCAGTTACCGAATAGTCAAAAAGCCCAACACTATTTCAGACAACGTGGCCTCTCGGCACAAACCATCCAGTTTTGGCGTTTAGGTTATGCACCCGAAGACTGGCAACATCTTGAAAAAGCCTTTCCACAAGATATTGAAGGCTTAAAACAGCTCGGCCTGATTCGCTCAAGCGACAGTGGCCGGGATTTTGACTTGTTACGTGAACGGGTGATTTTCCCGATTCGCGATCATAAAGGTCGTGTGGTCGGTTTTGGTGGTCGTGCACTGAATGACGAGATTAAACCGAAATATATTAACTCACCCGACTCGGAAGTGTTCCATAAAAACCAGTTGCTTTACGGTCTCTATGAAGGCCGTAAACTGAAAGCCAATGACTGGTTGATGGTGGAAGGCTATATGGACGTAATTGCGCTACAGCAATACGGTATCAATGGCGCCGTCGCAACACTTGGAACAGCCAGTAATGCCGATCACTTAACCACCTTATTCAAACAGAACTCCCGTATTACTATTGCCTTTGATGGGGATGCTGCAGGACAAAAGGCCGCACGACGCACACTGGAAATTGCGCTACCGCTACTGAATGATGGCCGTGAATTAAAATTCTTTGTTTTACCCAATGAGCATGATCCTGACTCGCTGATCCGCCGTGAGGGTCTGGAAAACTTCCAGAAATTACTGCAACAGGCGCCGCTGTTATCCGACTTTGTGTTTGCCCATTTAACCGGACAACATGACGTCAGCACGCCTGAGGGTAAAAGTCTGGTGATGGGTGAACTGCGTGAACTGACTGAATTATTGCCTAAACATGGTTCATTTCGTTATTTGTTGAGTCAATCTTTCCGTGAAAAGCTGGGTTTAGGCAAACGTTTTACCCCTCAAGTCAGCCATGATGCCTCGTTGTCTTTTAACATCCAGACCAAAGATGAAGATTTCGCGGTAGCGATTTTAATGCACCATCCCTTCTTGTACATTCATTTTGAAGAATTACGCGCGGTGATTGATCAGGATGAATTACTGGCAAAAATTTTAGCCGTATTGAATATTGTATTTGATGAATTGCCTGATGATCAGGAGCTGGCAACCTATTATGTTCTGGGGGCATGTAGCAGTTATAGCCATGAGCTGGCTGATATTATGCAACGCACTAATATTCAGTCATTAACTCAGGCACCTGAAATTGCAGATAAACTGGCCAAAGAATATGCATTGGGTTTACAAGAAAAATATCTGCGCTTAAAGCTTAAATCGCCGATTTCCTTGATTGAATCACGCAATTTGCGTCAACAGCTGAATGAGTTAACCAAACAGATTAGTTTGCGACTGTTGTCTTAAAAAAAATCTCTCGTTTCACGAGAGATTTTTTATATCCTCATCTATTTCTGGATTACCATTGATATCCAATAGCAGCAGAACCCCCAAAATCACCTTGAGTATTCCCTGTTCCTGCCAACTTATAAATAACTTTATTATCTTCTGAGATTCCACTCATTCCAACTGCAAATCCTTGTTGACCTTTCCAAGTACCAGTACCTGCACTCACCATGCTATAGCCAGCATTACTAGGCTGTGGTAAAGATGCTGTTGCAAGACTTGCTGCTGTAGCTGCATAAGAGTCCTTTTTAAAAGATTGCAAATCTTCATTTAAACGATCAACACGGAAATCAGTATAAGATTTAGAATTATTTAAAACATTGATACTCGCTCTTTCCATTTCAGAACGAATCGTTGTAGCTGTTTCAGTGGTATTTTTATACGCCAGCGCTAAAGTTTTTTGATCACCATCCTGTATGGCTTTATTTGCTAAGGCTAAAGTTTCTTTATCACCATCCTGCATCGCTTTATTTATTTTTACAAATTCCGCTTTATTCTCATCACGTAAAGTTTTTGCAGTATTATCAGTATAAGTTTTCGCATCAGCTAAATTTTTTGTTGAAGCTGCGTTCAATTGTCTTAAATTAACCGCCTGATTATCCTGTGTAGCATCAGCTAAAGAAGAGATATTCGTTCCTTGTAAATCTATATTTTTTGCATTTAAATGCCCCGTTACTTCTAAAGACTGAGTCCTCTGCTTTTCACTCTCTAAGAACTTTGCATAGATATCATTACTCACAATATTCCCTGTAACATTTCCTGTTATTGTGCCTTTAACTTCCAAATCTTTCGTAATAATTTTTTCATCAACAACTAAATCATCACTTATATAACCATAGCCTTTTAAATATAAATTAGCCTTACCGGTATTTTGCTCTGAAATTTCTAACAGCGTGTTGTTATTGTTATCCGTCATACGTATATTATCAGCATTCAATTCTGTTGCTTTTAATTCACCGACAACGGTGGATGTACCATAAATATAGCTCTCTCCGTGCATATAGAAATAAGCATCTTCAGCAGCCCCTGCTGAAATTGAGGCTACCACTGCACCATACGGACTTTTAACTTGCAGATTCTCTGTTACAACATCTTCAGCATGAATATGTGTATTTAAAATTGAGATTAGCGACAGGGTTAATATTTGATGTTTTAATTTCATTATATAGTTCTTTCTTAAAGTGATTTTTCAGATGCATAAAATACTTCTATTCTATCTGCTATGCAAATATATAAACCGTTATTTACTCTAAAAAAATTATTTAGTTAAAATTAGTCTTGGGCAAATCACTATTTACTTATAAATTAAAATAAATTCTTAAATCCAACTAAAAAGTACCCTTACTGTCTTGGTTTACGTTCGTGCTCAAATACGTCTTGTAAATGCTGCTGTAGCCATTCGAAATAATCCGGATTTTCAGCTTTGGCGGCTTCTCTTAGCAAGATTGAAGTCGGGTGCATTAACTTCTGGGTTAAACGATGCGCGAACTCGTGTAATACCTGCTCTGCGGCATGTCCATGCTGTAATGACTCTAAGGCATGGGCCAGTTCTTTCTGACTGATTTCTTCACTATGCTGACGATAGGCCTGAATGGTACCACTCGCCTCTTTGACTTTTTGCTGGGTCATCAACTGGGTAGCCAATTGGTTGACCATAACCTCGGCTTCAACCGCTGCCTGACGACGTTGTGCCAGATTTTCATCAATCACACTTTGCAAATCATCAACGCCATACAAATACACGTTATCCAGTGATTCAACTTTGGGATCAATATCACGTGGTACCGCTAAATCGACCATCAGCATCTGTTGATAGCGACGTTTTTTCAATGCCGCTTTGACATCTGAATATTCAATCACTTGATGCAAACTACCTGTACAACTCGAGATGACATCTGCTCGATGCAAATTCTGTGCAAGTTCCGTAAAAGGAATAATTTCAACATCGACCTGATGGGCAATTTCCTGTGCCAGAACATCGGCACGTTCACGGCTACGGTTACAAATCAGGATCTTTGCCACCCCCATTTCAGCCAGATGTTTAGCGACTAAACTGTTCATCTCTCCCGCAGCCACCACCATTACGGTCAGTTTTTCTGGACGGCTAAATACTTGCAATGCCAACTGAGCAACAGCATAACCCATTGAAACGGCATGACTTCCCACAGAAGTTTCAGAACGGACCCGCTTGGCGGCATAAAAGGCATACTCAAAAACACTATTCAGTTCAGGAGAAACGGTTTCTGCCTCTTTTGACAATGCCAAAGCACTTTTTACCTGTCCCAAAATCTGCGGTTCACCCAGCATCAGCGAATCCAGACCACTGGCAACCCGCATCAAATGTGTAACAGCCTGAGCATTCTCGTAACGATAAACATGATGAATTAACTGTTTTACATCAATATTATTCACTTGGGCCAGCCAGTTCAGGACACTTTCCGCATCTTCTGTCATGGCATAGACTTCGGTACGGTTGCACGTCGACACCACCACAAGGTCATTCAAGGATGCCTTCTGGTTTTGTTCAAGCAATAGCGCAGCTAATCGCTCTGCATTGAAAGCAATTTGTTCACGAAGTTCAACAGAAGCTGTTTGATGGTTGACACCCAATGCAAAGAAAGACATATCAGATCATCATTTCGCTAAATTTATGTTATTGTGCAACATCGGTGTCATAAAAAGCATTACTTTGGATCAATAAAAATTGCGTCAGCTATATCGCCGTACCCTTTTTAGCGGCAAGACGATTAGACGGTATTCTACCACAATCTTGTTGTTAGGTAGCATGAGCTCTTATGTCTCTGCACAAGCAATACACGACATGTATGCAGATAACAGCTTTGAAAATGCTTTACAACAAAGCATGATTGCTGAATTTTCTCTTGCTTATGATGATATTGCAACCGCTCTACACAATTATACCGTGCTTGCAATTCGTAGTAATTCAACCACCATCAAGCAGCGCGCCTTAGATGTTGCCTTAGAATATAATGACTTACAGTCTGCCTTAGACATTGCAACCCACTGGGTGGAGCAAGAACCCAAAGATGTACCAGCTTTATTCTATTTATCTCATATCGCGCTTAAAACGCATGAGTACGAGCTGGCTGCAAAAACCTTGGATAAAATTTTAAATATTGATCCGACTGCCGATCTAGAAGAAATTTTAGCCGGGATTGCCCCCGAACAGGCGCAAGATCGCGAAGTGCTGTTAAATGCCCTGCGTGCCAGCGAAGAGCGTAACAATCCCTCTATTCTGGCCTTGATTGCAGGTTTAGAAGCGCAAGATGGTTTGTATGAACAAGCGCTTAAAAACATTAATCGGGCACTCAGAAAACGCTCGAAAACCACCAGTTTCATTTTAATGAAAGCCAATCTGCTCATGGCTTTGCAAGATGATGAAGAAACACAGAAATGGTTTGCCAAGGCAAGTCGCAAGAATAAAAACAATATTGATATTCGTCTGGCCGAAGCACGCTATTACATTCAGATCAACCAGCAGCAGCAAGCTTTAGACAAACTTGAAGATATCATTAAAGATCATCCCAAAGCGGAAGAAGCGCTGTTTATTGCAGGTTTGACCAGTATTGACCTGAAGCAATATGAAAAAGCCGAGCAATATCTGGTGGAATTACGGTCATCGGCCAAATATCAAAATGAAGCCTATTACTATCTGGCGATCAATGCCCAGCGCAAACAGCATTATGAAACAGCCAAGGCTTATTATCGTCTGGTCGATGGTAGCCTGTATATCGTTTCCAGACGCAACATGATTGCGATTTTTGAGAAACAGGACCAGCTTAATGATGCCTTACGCTTTCTGACACAGGAACGTGTTAACTATCCGCAACATGCCAGTTTCCTCTATCAGGCACAGGCCGATATTCTGAAGAAAATGGATAACAAAAAGGCCGCTTTGGCGTTGCTGGATGAAGCCATCAAGAATTTGCCGGATGATCCGGAACTGATTTATGCCGAAGTGCTTTTACTCGACCCGTACACAGATCGGGACAAATTAGACAAAACCTTAAAGCAATTGCTGGTGCTTGAGCCGAATAGCCCAACCTATCTAAATGCATATGCCTACACCCTGGCCTTGCAAAACCGCCGCCTCAAGGAGGCGCGTAAATACGCCGAGATGGCACTGGATTTTGCACCTGAACAGGCATCGATTCTGGATACTCTGGGTTATATCGCTTTCTTACAAAATGATTTTGACACGGCTGCCAAAGTGCTTGGTCAGGCCTATTCGCTCAGTCAAAATGTCAATATTGGTATTCGCTATGCCAAAGCCTTGTATATGCAAGGCGCACTCACGCAATTTAGCGAGGTGTTACAGCAATTGAAACAAAAACATGCCAATGCCCCACAATTACAACAGCTTGATAGCTTAATCTTACCCATCACTGTAAAAAAGAGTTAAACCCATGCGCGTGTTTTCAAAATTATGCTTCGCCGTGTGTAGCAGTAGCATTTTGTTTTTAACCGGTTGTCAGAGTCTGAGCCAGCCCAATAAAGTGATTACCTCACCACAACTACAAGACGAAAATAATTTTAACCTGCAAGGCAAAATCGGTGTCCGCACACCGCAACAATCTGGCAGTGCATTTTTTACATGGGTACAGCAACAGGATCAGTTTGATATTGAGCTGACCGGTATCCTCGGCGTAGGTAAAACCCAGATTGAGGGCAAACCTGGTCAGGTCACTTTAAATAGTGCCAAAACAGGCTTGATTACGGCCGCAACACCAGAAGAATTACTGGAAAAAGCAACCGGTTGGCAAGCGCCGATTATGCATCTTGCCTACTGGATTCAAGCCAAACCCGCAACCCAGAATGCTCAAGTCAGTAAAGATGAGCAAAATCGTCTTAAACAGCTGATTGAAGACGGCTGGACTGTAGATTTCAGTTATAACGATGCACAAACGCTTCCGAATAAGCTTTTGTTGAAGCAAGCTCTTGCAGATGGTAAAGAAAACCGTATTACAATGGTGATTCAAAACCGATAATTTTTTAGATTATTTTTTTATGATTAGAGTGCCTTCCCCCGCCAAGCTGAATTTGTTTCTGCATATCACTGGTCGTCGTGACAATGGTTATCATGAATTACAGACTATTTTTCAGTTGATTGATTTATACGACTGGATGACTTTTGAACCGCATGCAGAAGAAAATATTCAGATTGAAGGTCTGGCAGAAGTACAACTCGAACAGAATTTAATCTATCGCGCTGCACAGCTCTTACGTTCGCATGCCAAAAAACCATGTGGGCTGAATATCCGGATTGAAAAAAATATTCCGATGGGCGCTGGGCTGGGTGGCGGTTCGTCCAATGCCGCGACCACCCTGATTGTGCTGAACCAGCTCTGGCAATGTGGCTTAAACGAGCAGCAACTCGCCGACTATGGCGTACAGCTGGGTGCGGACGTTCCGATCTTTGTTTTTGGCCGCAATGCTTGGGCTGAAGGCATCGGTGAACATTTATCATTCATAGACTTAGCTCAAAAAAAATTCATAATCCTGAAACCTGACTGTTTTATCAGCACTCAACAGCTTTTTTCGCAAAAAACATTGACAAGAGACTCTAAGATCACTAAATTTTGCGCCTATCAGATAGAACCTTCTAATTTTGGAAATAACTTTGAACCTCTGGCTCGACAGTTATACCCTGAAGTAGAAGAAGCAATGCAGTATTTAGATCAGTTTGGTCGAGCAAAGCTTACAGGTACAGGTGCTTGTGTTTTTATTGAAGTAACCGGTGAAATGGATACAGCGCAAATTTTGCAAAACTCGCCTTGTAAATCTTACTTGGTCAACAGTTTAGCAGAGTCTCCGTTAAGACATTTCTCAGTTACACGTTAGGGGCGTCGCCAAGTGGTAAGGCACCGGGTTTTGATCTCGGCATCCGTTGGTTCGAATCCAGCCGCCCCTGCCAATTTTCACCTGTAGATGTATATGTAATAGGGGCGTCGCCAAGTGGTAAGGCACCGGGTTTTGATCTCGGCATCCGTTGGTTCGAATCCAGCCGCCCCTGCCATTACATATCATTGAATTTAGGGGCGTCGCCAAGTGGTAAGGCACCGGGTTTTGATCTCGGCATCCGTTGGTTCGAATCCAGCCGCCCCTGCCATATCTTTAGACAGACTTGTTTTGTATCGATATTTGCTCAAATATATTGACATTGTCCTATAAAACGATTAAAGTTCTGCCGCATTAGGGGCGTCGCCAAGTGGTAAGGCACCGGGTTTTGATCTCGGCATCCGTTGGTTCGAATCCAGCCGCCCCTGCCATATAATAGATTGTTTCCAAATTACCCGTTGGAAAAATTAAAAATTTTTCCCTTGCGCTCGGTCGAAGCATAGCTTCGCTTAACCCTCGCTCAGGTGCTTCATGCCCAATCTTGTCGTTTTTAGTGGAAGTGCTCATCCACAGTTCGCCCAAAAAGTCGTAAGCCATCTACATATCCCACTCGGTGCTGCTTCTGTAAGCAAGTTCTCTGATGGGGAAATTTCAGTTGAAATTACTGAAAATGTTCGTGGTAAAGACGTTTTTATCGTCCAATCTACTTGTGCCCCAACCAATGATAACCTGATGGAAATCTTGGTGATGGCGGATGCTTTGCGTCGCGCAAGTGCTGGTCGTATCACTGCCGTCATTCCTTACTTCGGTTATGCCCGTCAGGATCGTCGTCCACGTTCTGCACGTGTACCGATCACTGCCAAAGTTGTTGCAGACATGCTAACAACTGTAGGTATTGACCGTGTAGTCATGATTGACTTACACGCAGACCAAATTCAAGGATTCTTTGATATCCCGGTTGACAACATTTACGGTACGCCAGCGTTATTGGCTGACTTACGTCAACAACAACATCATAACCTCGTTGTGGTTTCACCTGACGTTGGTGGTGTTGTTCGTGCCCGTGCTGTTGCCAAGCAAATGGGTGATATCGATTTAGCCATCATTGATAAACGTCGCCAAAAAGCAAATGAATCACAAGTGATGCATTTGATTGGTGATGTAAAAGATCGTGACTGTGTCATCGTTGATGATATGGTCGATACAGCAGGTACGCTTTGCAAAGCTGCCGATGCACTAAAACAATTTGGTGCTCGTCGTGTTGTTGCTTATGCAACCCACCCTGTTTTATCTGGCAAAGCCATTGATAACCTTCGTAATTCTGTGATTGATGAACTGGTTGTTACAGACACCATTCCACTTTCAGATGAAGCCTTGAGCCTCGGCAAAATTCGCCAGGTTTCGGTTGCGAGCATGGTTGCTGAAACAATTCGTCGTATTAACAACGAAGAATCTATTAGCGCAATGTTCGATAGTTATCTATAATAGCCCAGCTTTTTTTCTTAAACCCTAGCTCGCTAGGGTTTTTCTATCACTAAACTGGTCGCAAGTTTAGTTCATTAAACTCCATTGAGGATATGCCCATGGCAAACTTCGTATTAAACGCTCAAGCACGTGAAGTCGCACAACAAGGGAAAGGTTCGAGCCGCCGCCTTCGTCACGCTTCACAAATTCCAGCAATCATCTACGGTGGTAGCGCTGAGCCTGTAGCAATCACTTTAGAGCTTCGCGAAATCGTTAAAGCTTTAGAAAACAACGCTTTCTTCGAAGAAGTGATCGAAATCAAAATCGGTGACAAAGTTGAAAACGTTAAAATCCAAGCGTTACAACGTCACCCAGCGAAAAACACACCTATGCACGCTGACTTCAAACGCGCATAAGTGTTAAAGGCGTAAATTAGTGTCAAATATTTCGCTAATTGTCGGTTTGGGCAACCCTGGAAAGGAATATGCCCAAACCCGCCATAATGCAGGCTTCTGGTTCGTGGAACAGCTTGCAGACCGTTATGGCATTTCCCTAAAAGCTGATCCTAAATTTCATGGATACAGCGGTCGTGGTCAAATTGAAGGTCGCGACGTACGTCTATTACTTCCCACCACTTTTATGAACCGTTCTGGTCAAAGTGTTGTCCCTTTTGCCAAATTTTATCAGGTTGCACCAGAAGCAATTTTAATTGCCCATGATGAACTGGATATGGACCCTGGCATCATCCGTTTAAAAACAGGTGGCGGACACGGCGGACATAATGGTCTGCGTGATATCGTCCCGCATATCGGTGCAAATTTCCATCGCTTACGTATTGGCATTGGACACCCGGGTTCCAAAGAACGTGTTTCTGGCCATGTGCTCGGCAAAGCGCCTAGTAGTGAACAAGCTCTAATGGATGCAGCAATTGATCATGCCTTATCGAAAGTGAAAATGCTTGTTGACGGACAAGTATCACAGGCAATGAATCAAATTAACGCTTACAAACCCGCTTAAACTGAATTGTTGATCAATCACGCTTGCCATATTGCATTTTTAGGCGCAAAATGCGCATCAAACCGCCCCTAGCCCGCGGAAAACGTGACAAGTCAACCATAAGATAATCATCTTAGGTCTTACTCAGGAGACGCTAGCCATGCTATCTCGTTTATTAAAATGTAAAATTCACCGTGCAGTTGTGACGCATGCAGAGCTTCATTATGAAGGTTCTTGTGCAATTGATGGCGTATTAATGGACTTGGCAGGAATTCGTGAATACGAAGAAATCCACGTATGGAACGTTACGAATGGCAAACGTTTCACCACTTATGCAATCCGTGGTGAAGACGACTCAGGCATTATCTCGGTCAATGGTGGCGCAGCCCATCAAGCTGATGTGGGTGATCTAGTGATTATCGCAACTTTTGGTGATTTTACTGAAGTTGAAGCCAATCTTCACAAACCACGTCTGGTATATGCAAACCCGGACAATACCGTGAATCACACCGCAAACTGTATTCCGGTACAAATTGCATAAAGTATAAAAGATTCCTAAAAAGCCATGAGCCGCGAATGAAGCTGCTTATGGCTTTTTTATTGGCATCCAGAACTACTTTCCTTACCCACATAAAAGCTGCCCTGCTTCAGCTCAAGCCTGGTTTTACGCAAACAGACTTGAAAAGTATCGCCAGGCTTTGTTTAATAAACAGACAATAATGATAATTTGATCAATATGGATATGCTTAATATTCTCAGCAAAGTCAGCCTCTTTGCTGAATTGGATGATTCAACACTTAAGAGCTTGATTCCCGCTTGCCATATTCGTCATCTACAAACCGGACAAACTCTGTACTGTGCCCATGATATTGCCGATCATGTTTATATTGTGATTTATGGGCGGGTCAAGCTCACCACCACAACGGGAGTATTGACCTACTATGGCCGTCATGAACTGGTTGGCGAAACCGGTGTGATTTCCAATCAGCCACATCATTGCACAGTCAATGCAGTACGGGACACTGCTCTCATTGGCATTCCACAACAACAATTTCTGGATTTCATCCATCAGCATCCCAAAGTCCTGTTCGCTTTATCCCGGCTGATCATTCATCGCTCGCAATCCGAACAGCAGCATAGTCATGCTATGGGCAGTAGCCGAACGCTTTCCGTGATTCCTGTCTCAGCCCATATCCCTGCCACCCATTTGGCAGAAAAACTAACCGAACATTTACAGCGCTGGCCGCATGTTCGCTTGGTGTCTGCAGCACATGTCGATGCCCTGTTTGGCTCTGGTTTTAGTCAAACCCCATTGGATTATAGCCCTGCAGATTTACAGCTCAGACAGTGGCTTGCCAGCCTGGAAGAAAAACATTGCTATGTCCTGTATGCTGCCGATAATAGTGAAGATGAATGGTCAAAACGCTGTTTACATCAGGCGGACCGGATTCTGATTCTGGCAGAAGCCAATCAGACCCCGACACGAACCCCACTCTCGCATGTGCTCAGTCAACATGACTGGCAAAGTCCGATTGAACTGGTTTTGCTACGTTCTGAAGGTGATCCTTCTCCCCATACCCTATTATGGAAGCAGCTTTATCATGCCCGCGCCCACTATTTTGTCCATCCTTGGGCACAAAATGACATCTGTGCGGTAGCACGCCAGATTTCCAGTCAGGGGGTCGGGTTGGTGCTGGGTGGTGGCGGTGCACGCGGATTCGCCCATATCGGTTTGATTCGCGCCCTGGAACAGCTACATATCCCGATTGATATTGTCGGTGGAACCAGTATGGGCGCATTTGTTGCGGCGCTGGTGGCGTGTGGTTTTGACAGTGTCGAGATGACGCATATCGCCTATGAGACTTTTGTGGCACGTAACTATCTGAATGATTACACCATGCCGCGGGTTTCCCTGATTCGGGGACAGCGTTTCCATAGTCGCCTGCATGCCATCTTTGGGCAACGGCGGATTGAAGAACTCAGACAGACCTATTACTGCATCTCCACCAATCTGACCACCGGACAGGCAGTCATTCATGATCAGGGTGAACTTGCCACTTGGGTCGGCACCAGTATGAGTGTGCCAGGCGTTGCACCCCCTGTGGCCTGGCATGAAAACCTGCTCTGCGATGGTGGTGTAATCAACAACCTGCCCACCGATGTCATGCAAAATCTGGAAAGAGGCACCATTATTGCCAGCAATGTCAGCTTGCATGATGATATTCGCGTTCCCGGTATCGGACTGGAAGAACCCGATCAGAGTGCCCTGCTCAACTGGAATAAAATTATTAAAGATAAGCTGTTACACGCACCACGACTGGCTGAGATCCTGATGCGTACTGCGACCCTTGCCAGCGATACCATGATTCAAAGTGCAGCGATTGAACGGGCGAATTTACACATTCGTATGCCGATTGAAGGGATTGGTATGTTTGACTGGCATAAACTGGATGAACTGGTCGAACGCGGATATGAACATGCGCTCGAAATGCTATTGCCTATTCGGGATACACTTCCCTCATCTTGAATTTAGTTTCCCGATCCTGCCATAGCGGACTGAATCTGGTAACGCTCCAGCAATGTATCTAAATATTGATAGGTTTCAGGATCTAACTGCTGCATATAGCCATCAAGGATACGATGGCACTCCTGCTGCTTTGCGACAGGCATGCGTCGCATGATGTCAAATGTCACTTCCCACTGGGAACGCAACAACGAAGCATAGGCAATATGGTGCAGGACCTGCTCATCAATTTGTGCAATTGCACGCGCGACCACGTCTCTGGCCTCATCTTGCATATAATTGACAATGACCAGCATATCTGTCCATAAGTCACAACGGTCAGCCGCCTCAACAATACTCTGGATAATCTCGACCCGTCTTAAGGCCGGCAAATTAGCAACAAAATGCTGGGCTTGTGCTGACAGGCAAGCCACCACCGGTAGCATATCTTCCCACAACTGATCTTCTTGCGCAGCCTGAATAATCGCATTGATCACAGGCTCGCCTTGCAGAACCGCCAGATCACCCAGCTCCTGCTTCAACCCATAACTGATGTAACTCATCAAGGCCAAAACTTTTGGCCAGATGAGGCGCTGTGCCGGATCGCCAATAATCAATAACGCTTTCTCGATCCGCTGTTTCGGTAAGACATGCACCAGATGGTCAATTTGCTCGCGTGACTCAATAAAAAATGCAATTTCCAGCAGGTCACTTTCACTCTCGACCACTTGCGCCACATCTTGTAATACCGCATCGGACAGCATACTGACGAAACGCCCCATGGTAACAAAATCACGTTGTTCCAGTAGAACTCGGGTAATCTCCGTAATCTGATGCGTGGTGAGATAGCCCAACAATTCTCTTGCCAAGCGTGGGTCGAGATACACCGAGATAGCGGCTACAGTTTCGGCTGGCAGATGCTTCACGATACGATAAGAACTTTCTGTCGATAAATACACGGCGATTTGTGCCACGATAAACGGCTCTAAACAGTGTTTGACCATAAAAACACTGATCCAGCGCGGCAACCAGCTTACCCAGGCAGCCAAATAACGGAAGCGTTTTTTCTGCTGATTTTGTAATCGTTCTAGTATGGCAAAACGGAATTGTCTTAAATTTTCTGGTGCCAAAGGCTGCAAAAAGGCTAATTCAGCTTCGCTGACCTTCAAGATACGCGCCAATTTGATTATCTCTGCCTGTACCGCGAGTCGAGTCATAAGCTTGCCCCCTAGGCTTTATCTCGGAACAGCCAACGTAGAAAAAAAGGAGTTTGATACAAACTCTGATTCATTTTCTGATCTTCATGTTCTAGGGTATGTTGTAATTGTTGGTTGAGCCAGGCCAGCTCCTGCGGGTTTAATTGAGAAAATGCCTTCAGGCTCATGACAGGCCGATGTAATTGTTGTGCTAGCTGTTCCAGCTCGATTTTATCTGTCTTTTCCATGATAGAGCCTACTCCAGATTATTGTTGTTTTATCTTTTCAGTCTATGCTCAATTGAAATGGATTACCAGTTGCACTGATCATGATAGAAAAGTAGCGTCAAGTCTCAGCAGTTTTCTTCATTTTTATAGAACGATACATTCTATAAAAAGTTGCCTTTTCACTTAAAAATCTGGCTATAATCGACGTACATCGCTTCAGGGCGGGGTGAAACTCCCCACCGGTGGTAAGTTAGGCAACACAATCAAATGACCTAACCAGCCCACGAGCCTGTATATATTTTTATATACTCGCAGATTTGGTGAGATGCCAAAGCCGACGGTATAGTCCGGATGAAAGAAGACGAAACCACTGAAACACGCTTTTGCGTTGTTTTGGTGTACGCTTATTTTTTACATCAGTCCTGAAATGTTCAACCGTATCCTATTTACGAGAGCGTTTCATTATGTCTAGTTTAATTCAACCCGAACTTTTCTTCTCAGCCCTTTCCCCTGCTGAACAACGTATTCAACAAGCTTTAGAAGATATCCGCCAAGGCAAACCTGTGTTGGTGATGGATGACTTCGACCGTGAAAACGAAGCTGACCTGATTATTGCAGCCGAAACACTGACTGTTGAAACCATGGCGCAAATGATCCGGGATGGTTCAGGTATTGTATGCCTATGTTTGACTGAAGCGCTGGCAGATCATTTAGAACTTCCCCCGATGGTCGTGGATAACTCAAGCCAGTTTAAAACTGCGTTTACTGTGACCATTGAAGCAGCTCAAGGCGTAACCACAGGTGTATCGGCCAAAGACCGCGTCACCACTGTTTTGGCAGCCACCAAAGATGGGGCTGTGGCGAGTGATCTAAGCCGTCCAGGTCATGTGTTCCCTTTACGTGCACGCGAAGGCGGTGTTCTGACCCGTCGTGGTCACACCGAAGGTACGATTGATCTGGCGCGTTTGGCAGGTTTAAAACCATCTGGCGTATTATGTGAACTGACCAACCCGGATGGTTCTATGGCGTCTGGTATTCAAGTATTAGCTTATGCACAGACCCATGGCTTGACCGTGATTAGCATTGAAGAACTGGTGCAATACCGTCTCAAACACAATATTTAATTAAAATAAAAAAAGCCTCGATCTTTCGAGGCTTTTTTTTATTACCTGGTTTTATTATCTGGATTTTAAGAAACCTTACGTTCTGCATTCAGTTCAGCCACCGTTTCAATGAGCTGGCTAAATTGAGAAATTTGCGTTACCGGCTGTGCCTGAGCCAGTTCCTCTGCCCGACCATAACCATAATTAACCGCAATGGTTTCAATTCCATTAGCACGCGCACCAATAATATCATATTGGCGATCCCCCACCATGATACATTGCTGGGCATCGAGATGTTCTTGCTCAAGAATATAGGCGATTAAGTCCGCTTTATTGGTCCGCTCACCGGTTAGCTCACTGCCATAGATAGCGGTAAAATATTGATCCAGCTTGAAATGAGCCAAAATTTGTTTGGCAAAGACTACAGGCTTGGCGGTGGCAAGAAATAATCGATAGCCTTCTGCCTGTAATTGCTGCAAGGTTTCTGCGACTGACGGATAAACTTCATTTTCAAATAAGCCTGTGACTGAGAACCGCTCACGGTAAGCCAGTAATGCCTGCTCAGCCAATTCATCATCCCGGGTATTGAGTAATTTTGCCAAAGATGCTTTTAAGGGTGGGCCAATGGTCCAGTCCAGATCCACGTCATCAGTCAAAGGTTGACCTAACTTTTGCAAAGCAAAACGAATTGAACCATGAATTCCTGTTTTAGGGTCAGTCAGCGTCCCGTCTAAATCGATGAGAATATTTTTGATCGTCATTCGTTCAATCTCTTGCAGCCTTACACAACAGAGTCGAGAGTTTCTCGAAACTTCCCTATACTACCGTATATTGAAGACTAAAAGGAAATTGCAGTGCGTCCGACCGTGCTTTGTTTTTCAGGTTTAGATCCATCTGGCGGTGCTGGCTTACAGGCAGATATTGAAGCAATTGGACAAAGTGGTGCGCATGCTGCCATTGCCTGTACCGCATTAACCATCCAAAACTCGCAGCAAGTATTTGGCTTTGAAGCAACCTCAAAAGAATTGCTCCTTGCACAGGCCAATGCCGTGGTCGGTGACTTGCCGATTAAATGTGTAAAATCAGGCATGCTGGGCACAACCGATAATATTGCTGCACTGGCTGAATTCTTGCGCGCCCATCCAGACTATCTGTATGTCCTAGACCCCGTTTTAGTCGCAAATAGCGGCGGTTCATTGGGTGACCAAGCCACATTAGTCAAAGCCTTTGTTGAATTGATTCCTTTAGCGACGCTAATCACGCCCAACACGGTTGAATTAAGAGCTTTAACGGGTCTGGAAGATATTGAACAAGCCACGCAAAAACTGTTTGAAATGGGTGCAAAAGCAGTATTGGTCAAAGGCGGCCATGAAGATACGCCTGATCATATCCGTAATGTGCTTTATGCAGATGGAAAAATGCTTGCAGAAAGCCGCTGTCCACGCTTAGAAGGTCAATATCACGGTTCAGGTTGCTCTCTGGCAAGCTTCATTGCAGGACGTCTGGCACTGGGTGATTCTTTAAAAATTGCCGTTCAACATGCCGAAACCTGGTTGTTTGGCGTACTGAAACAGGCAGAAACCCCTGTACCTAATGGGCAAAAGATTCCAAAACGCTTTTAAGCGCTGCAGAAACCGGTGGTTTTTTTAAAAAATTTTCATTAAAAAAGGCGCATCAAGCGCCTTTTTTAGTTCCATCAGATTACTGTGGAATACGTAAAACCTGACCCGGGAAAATATCATCTGCATTTTTAAGTAACGGACGGTTCGCTTCAAAAATCTTGTTGTACTGGTTCGGATCGCCATAATATTCTTTTGAAATCTTCGACAGGTTATCGCCTGATTTCACGGTATAGAATTTACTTTCTGGTTCCGGTGTTTCCACGGTCATCTGATCATCCACTTTCGCAACATGATCTGTGTTTCCGACCGCCAATACGATCTTTTCTTTATCCGCCTGGCTTTTTACCTGCCCTTTAATTGTTGCGGTATCTGTGCTGCCATTATAGGTCACAGACAAACCTTCAACCCCTAGACCCAAACTCTTAATCAAACCTAATAACTTATTTGCAATCTCTTGAGCTGATGGTTCAGCTGGTGTTGCTGGCGCAGCTTGTGGCTCTGCTGGTGCTGTATTTTTCTTACCGATACCTTTAACAAAATCAAAAAGACCCATTGTTATTACCTCTGTAATTATTAATCTCAAATCGTCAAAATAGACTTACTTTAGTTATACCGAAAAAAATAATCACTCGAGTTTCAATTTAAAGCGGTCTTGTAAATATATGTATATCCACTAAAACTCAGGATATTTTCTGCTCTTGTTCAATAGCCCATAAAAAAGCCACCTGACGGTGGCTTTTTTATCATGCAAGCTGATTAAGCAAGTTTCTTAGTTACGTAATCGATTGCAGATTGAACAGTTGTGATTTCATTTGAATCTTCATCTGGAATCGTGATGTCAAAATCGTTTTCGAAAGACATTACAAGTTCAACCAAATCTAAAGAGTCAGCACCTAAGTCATCCATGAAAGATGCTTCGTTTTTAATCTCTTCAGCACGCATACCTAATTGTTCAGCTACAGCTTGTTTGATGCGTTGTTCGATATCGCTCACAGGAATTCTCCTCATTGCTTGTGGCGTTTTAATTTGCCACTAGTTTAATTGAATATAAAAATTTTTAAAAGTTTATACATCGCCAGTTAGGCCATGTATAGACCACCATTTACGTGTAAAACTGTACCAGTAATGTAACTCGCCTTATCGCTGGCAAGGAAACTCACTGCATCAGCAATATCTTGAGGTTCGCCTAGACGATTTAAAGCTACTTGATCAGTCATTTTTTTACGAATCTCTTCGCTTAACTGATCAGTCATTTCAGTGGCAATGAAACCAGGTGCAACACTGTTCACTGTAATCTGACGGCTCCCCATCTCTTTTGCCAAGCTACGACTGAATGCTTCAATCCCTGCTTTCGCTGCCGAGTAGTTCGCTTGTCCAGGGTTAGCAAAATGAGCAACCACTGAACTAATATTAATAATGCGGCCGAAACGTGCTTTGGTCATGCCTTTCAATACACGCTTAGATAAGCGGTATACCGCTTTCAGATGAATATTGAGAATGTCATCCCAGTCATCTTCCGACATACGCAGCAACAAATTATCTTTGGTAATGCCTGCATTGTTGACCAACACCAGCACCGAACCGTATTTTTGCTCGATGTCTGAAACCAGTGCATCAATCGCAGCACCATCACGCACATCGAGTACAGCACCTGCACCATGTTCAGCAAAGCTTTCTGTCAGCTTTTGCGCGCCTGCTTCAGAAGTTGCGGTGCCAACCACAAAAAAACCGTCTTGAATGAGTTGCTGTGCAATTGCAGCGCCAATACCGCGGCTTGCTCCTGTCACTAACGCAACTTTTCGTTGTTGTGTCATGCAATTTTTCCTTCTGCCACTAACACTGCGTTTAGGGCATCTTCCATACGTGCTTTGCTATCAATGGCAAATGCTTTTTCTATGTTCGGTAATCGCTTGGCAAGATTGCTGAGCACAGTCCCTGGTCCACATTCAACCATGTACTGGATTCCCTGATCTTGCAGATATTGCATGGTCCGTGTCCATTGAACCGACTGGTACAATTGGGCTGTTAAGGCCTGACGTAACTGCGCAACATCTGTCGCGATTTCCGCGTTGACATTTTGTATTACAGGAAGGCATGGTAGCTCAATGGCAGTTTGTTCCAAAGCTTCAGCAAACTTTTCTGCTGCCGGCTTCATCAAGGTACAATGTGAAGGCACTGAAACTGGCAATGCAATCGCCTTACCAGACTGCTCTTTTGCTTCAGCCATCACTTGCTGAACCAATGCAGCGCTACCCGCAATCACAACTTGACCCTGTGCATTGTAATTTGCAGCTTCAACAGAACCTTGACCCGCAGCAGAAACCTTTTCACAAAGTTCAACCACTTTGTCATCTGCCAGGCCCAAAATTGCCGCCATTGCGCCTTCGCCTTGAGGAACAGCGCTCTGCATTAATTGACCGCGTAAATGAACCAGTTTAACCGCATCAGCTAAAGTCATCGCTTCTGCTGCAACAAGCGCACTGTATTCCCCTAAAGAGTGCCCAGCAAGGTACTTTGGCACAATTCCACCCAGTTCTAACCACACACGCCATAAGGCAATGCTTGCAGTTAATAACACCGGCTGGGTGTTTTCAGTCTGGTCTAAACCTTCACCGCTCTGGGCAATATGCCAAAGATCAAAACCAAGTGCTGCCGATGCTTCTGCGAATGTGTCTTGAACGACACTAAATTGCTCTGCAAGTTCAGCCAACATACCTGCTTTTTGTGAACCCTGACCAGGAAAAACAAATGCTGTTTTTGTTGCTTGAGCAGCCTGCTCAAGTCGCTTAGTCGACATATAAAAATCCTTAAAATGGTCTATCGCCAATTTCATCAACATGCATGATTCTACATGAGAATGACAACAGACTCTTTTCCGATGCGGCAATTTACCATTGATTAAATCGTTTTTTAATTGCGAAAAACAACAAAAAAGGGAGCTTTCGCTCCCATTTTTTCTATACTTTAAGCTAACGCTTAATGCATATGGTTCAATTATTCAGCATCAGCTGCTTTAGCGAATAATTGACGACCACGGTAGATACCATCTTTAGTCACGTGGTGACGACGATGAGTTTCACCCGTAGTTTGGTCTACAGATAATGCATTCTCGGTTAAAGCGTCATGTGAACGGCGCATGTCACGGCGAGAGCGACTTTTACGGTTTTGCTGAACGGCCATGATGGCTCCTTACAAAGATCGAAAAAATGGATCAGAAACAAATTCAGTTGTCTTAACTCAACATTATATCACAAATTATGAGTTAAGTTTACCCTTCAAACTTGCCAAAACATCAAACGGGTTATCCCGTTTCTCTTCGACAACGTCCTGAATGGCAGGTCGATGCTTATGCTCACAAACATCATGCTTGGGAGATAAAGGCATCAACAATAACAGTTCATCTTCTAGTAGTGCGAGCAAATCAATCGAAGCAGGTGTATCAAAATCACCTTTTTTCGAAGACTCGCTTTCACCTAAAACGATGAAATCAGCATCCTCATCCAAGCGCTCTATCAGTGACTCATCATCGATCAAGGCCAAATGAAAATCTGAAACAAGTTCAGTTTCAACAGTATCCAGACAACGCTGGCATTCCATTGGAACTTTCGTTTCAATACGTCCATCCAGCCATACAATGCGATGATATGCATCCATTGATAGCTTACAGTCTACGTTGATCAATCGATCATTAATTGATCCAACAGCTTCACGAGCGATACGAGCAAAGCGAGACAATGGCAGTGTGCCTGACCATGTAAAGCCCTGTTCAGCCCATTTAAACGGCTCAATCTGTGCCGGAAAGGTATTTGCTGACATAATTAAGGCGGCAATTCTACAAATTCATCGGTACTCTGTCAAAGATTAAGATACAATTTTGCACTTCTTTAGACAGAACTCGGGGTAAATTAAGCAATGCACCTGTTGCAGCCGCAACTTGAAGTAACAACTTCATTACTTGTAAGCACCCATTCAACCTCTGCTCCTGCATTAACGCCAGATCAAGTGCAACGCTCATCTTGGCAAAAGTTAACATCAGAACCAGAACAGGTCGATTGGCTTATTTTACACTTTAATCACTGGTTTTCCCACCATAATGTCACACTAGTTAAAGGTGATTTTGAACCAGAATATTTCCCGGCGGAAAATGGTCAGCCTGCAAGAATCCAGTTTGCCCATGGTTTCTTTAATAGTGCACTGCATGAAATTAGTCACTGGAGCATCTCGGGTGCACAGCGTCGCCTACTCCCGGATCTGGGATACTGGTATGCGCCAGATGGTCGGACAGCTGAACAGCAGGCACTGTTTGAACAGGTTGAAATCAAGCCACAAGCCATTGAATGGTTGTTTGCAAAGGCTTTTGGCCGAAAGTTCCGTGTCTCTTTAGATAACTTGACCGGCGATGGCGGTAATGGTCAGCAATTTAAAGATCATGTTTTTGCTCAGCTACAAGATTATTTTTCAGGTGAAGCCAAGTTACCACGCGATGCTACGCATTTTATTCATTACATCTGTCTATGTACCCGTCATGGCCGACCGTTACAACTCGATGAATTTAAACGTGAAGACCTTGATTAAAGGACAAAATTGTCACATCTAGTGCTTGCAACTTGACCTCAACACGTTTCATACTGAATTTAGCCATATAGATCAGGGAGTTCAACGATGTTGCATTTACATATTCATCCTGAGAATCCACAGGCTCGCTTAATCACACAAGCCGTTGAGCGTATTCGTGCGGGTGATGTTGTGGTTTATCCAACAGATGCAGCCTATGCGATTGGTTGCCAAATCGGGAATAAAAGTGCAATGGAACGGATTGCACAAATTCGTGGCTTAGGCCCTAAGCATCAATATGCCATTATGTGTTGTGACTTATCTGATATTGCAACCTATGCCAAAGTCGATAACGCCATGTATCGTTTATTGAAAAACAATACGCCAGCGGTTACGACTTTTATTTTGCCTGCGACCAGCGAAGTACCAAAGCGTTTAATGCATCCGAAGAAAAAAACCATTGGCCTGCGTATTCCTAGTAATCCTGTTGCACAGGCTTTATTAAAAGAACTCGGTGAACCGTTACTGACCAGTACTTTAATTTTGCCAGAACAGAAAGATCCATTGGATGATCCATACGATATTGAAAACCAGTTGGGTAAACGTATTGATGTGTTTATTGACAGTGGTTTCGGAACCTTATCGACCACCAGTATTGTCGACCTGTCAGGAGAAAATCCTGAAATCGTACGTCGTGGTGTCGGTGATGTTAGTGCTTTTGAATAAGGACTGACACCCGCTCTCTCTAAATCTTAGGCATAAGGAAAGTTTGGACATTGCGCCAGAACTTGCTGGGTACTTTGTATTTTCTGGCCAGACATATTAAAAATTTCGATTTCAAATGAAAGCCGATCTTCAATTAAAAGCCCGTACACCTTGGTTCTTGTGCTTTGTTTAAGCGTCTGAAAGTTTTTTAGAAAGATACAGCTTTGCTGCTGAAGCTGCGCAGCGCTGACCGGGTTATGACCTTCACTCCGTAATTTCATCTTCACCCTAATTTTCGGGTAGGAATTAACGGCGTGAATATCCATGTTCCACTTCGAAGCCGTCGGGTTGGCGCGATGATTAATCTTGCTGACGATCAATCTGCCTAAATACTGCCTTAATAGTTCTTTTTGAACAGAAGGATTGTTCCAGACAAAAAAACTTCCGATCAGAACAATCGGTAAGGTCAGCATCAGGCCGACAATTATTTTTCTTTTCATTGAAGTGATATACCGCAATATTTCTCATTAAAACGACGAACAACAACTCAGATTTCAAAAAAGTCTGATAATCGTTGTTTCTGGAATCCCTGGGCATCAAAATTTGATGGATTTAACCACTGTAAGTAGCATTGTTGCAGTACCGGCCACTCCTCATCAATGATTGAGAACCATGCAGTATTACGATTACGGCCTTTAGTGATGCGGTCTTGGCGGAATAGCCCCTCATATTGAAAACCAAAGCGTAACGCCGCTGCTTTAGAGGGGGCATTGCAGTCATCACATTTCCACTCTACCCGCCTAAAGCCCTGTTTGAAGCATTGTTGTAACAATAAAAATATGGTTTCGGTCGAGGCTTTGGATTTTTTCATCTGATGTGAGTAGTACACATTACCGATTTCAATCGCCCCATAGTTTAGTCGTGGGTTCAACAGCGCAATCCAGCCCTGAACTTTGCCATCCACTTCAATCAGAAAATGGGTGGAGCCCTGAAAGCCAAATAAATCGTCTAAGCTTTGTTTTAGTTGTGCTTTGCTCTCTGGCGCAGAATAAGGTAAATAGGTCCAGCATGCCGCATCAGGCTCAGTTTCTACAGCCTGCCAGATTTCACTGGCAGCATGATCGGAAATTTCACCGTCAATACGACGTAGTTGAACGTATTTCCCCGTCAGATTTTGCTCAATGGGTAGACAGGCCTGATGATCAATGGCAAAGCCAACACTTTGTCCAAATGGATTTTGTTGCGTTTTTAAATATTTTTTCATGGCAATTTATAATTAAGAAGCAAACATGATTTTCGCTGCTCATTTAAGCATAAGTTTTTTAGCTGACCTAGCTGATCATACATAAATAGGAAAAATACCCTGAGAAGTTTAAGGTTTTTTGTAAGTCAGCAATTTATTAAATTTGGGTTTTCGAGTAGAATGAGCGTGCTCTTGGTAGCGTGTGCCTTTCCTGCACAAAAATTATATCTTTTCATGCTTTTGAAAATTCGCGTGGCTTATAACGGTAATGAACCAAATCCTCCCCCAAACTTTGGAGTCCACTCCTTCCATTCGCGTGCTTGACGAGTGGCAAGAAGTCATACCTGAAGATTTGTATATTCCACCTGCCGCGTTTGAAATTCTACTGGAACAGTTTGAAGGGCCACTGGACTTCCTGATTTACCTGATCCAAAAAAATGGCTTTGATTTATTACAAGTGGATATTTCACCGATTGCCACCCAGTATCTGTCTTATATGGACAGTATGAAATCGTTGAATATCGAACTGACAGCGGATTATATGGTGATGGCCGCGCTTCTGGCGGATCTAAAATCACGTCTGTTATTGCCCAAACCTGCGGTTGTCGATCAATTTGAAAAAGATCCAAAACAGGAATTGATTGACCGTCTGGAAACCTATTTACGCATTAAACAGGCTGCCGAACGATTGGGACAAATGCCGATCTTCGAGCGCGATACCTTTAGTGCCAATGTCAGTCTGGGGCATATTGCACCGATTTATGAAGGCTATGATGTCGCCGCCTTACATGATGCATTATTTTGTGTATTTAACCGCCCTGAACCGATCACGCATGTGGTGGCACAAGAACCCGTCTTGCTAGAAGAACGGATTGCCTTTATTGAGCGTCAGCTTGCCCTAGGTGAAGCATTGAGTTTTATTGAATTATTAAATCCCCAGCAAGGTCGTATGGGGATGGTGGTGACCTTTATGGCCGTACTTGAACTCACACGTCAGCAAAAAATCCAGATTATTCATACCGGTATTGAAGCTCCGTTGACCATTCAGGGAGTTGCCGCATGAGTCTAGATCAGTTAGAACAAAATGAAAGCCTGTCACTTGAAGACATTCACCACGATGTTTTATTACAAATCGAAGCGATCCTGTTCGCCAGTGACTCACCAGTTTCGATTGCCCGTCTAAAAGAAGCCTTTCAAAACCAATATAATAAGCAACAATTGCGGACCTTTGTGCAGCAACTGGCGATGTTGCAGCATGGCCGTTCGATTGAATTGATTGAAACGGTGCAAGGCTTTCGTTTTCAGGTGCGCGCCAAATATCGCAATATCATTGCACAAGTCTGGCCGGAACGTCCGACCAAGTTATCACCCTCATTACTCGAAACTGTCGCAGTGATTGCTTATCATCAACCTGTAACCCGTGCCGATATTGAGCAGATTCGTGGTGTCTCTAATAACAGCCAGATTTTAAGAACACTTTTTGACTGGAACTGGATTAAAGAAGCCGGTTTCAGAGATTTACCCGGAAGACCTGCGTTGTTGATTACAACGCCCCAGTTTTTAAATGCTTTTGGTTTAGCTTCGCTAGGTCAATTGCCTCCCCTGCAGAACGCCAAGGAAGCATTCATGGCTCTCGATGCACATGCGCCGAAGTCTTGAGAAGGTGAACTGTTGATCATTATGTCTAAGGTTGTGCTGTCATGAGTGAAAAATTACAAAAGGTTTTAGCGAGAGTCGGGCTCGGCTCGCGTCGCTATATGGAGGAAGTCATTGCTGCTGGTCGTGTCAGCATCAATGGTCGTATTGCCCAGGTCGGTGAACGTATCGAACCAGGTGATGAACTCCGTATCGATGGTCGTAAAGTACAGTTCCAGATTGAAGACGAAATCCGTCGTCGTGTGTTGATTTACTATAAGCCAGAAGGTGAAATTTGCTCACGCAATGACCCTGAAAAACGCCCAACCGTATTTGATCATTTACCTCAAATTGCCAATGACCGCTGGGTCATGGTGGGTCGTCTGGATATCAACAGTACAGGTCTGTTGCTATTCACCAATGATGGTGAACTTGCCAATCGTTTAATGCACCCTTCAAACGAAGTTGAGCGTGAATACGCGGTTCGTGTCATGGGTGAAGTGACGCCGCAAATTCGCAACAACATGCTCAAAGGTGTTGAGCTTGAAGATGGCCCTGCGAAATTTGAATCTTTCTCTGAAATTGGTGGTGACGGCATCAACCGCTGGTATCAAGTGGTGGTAAAAGAAGGTCGTAACCGCGAAGTACGTCGTATCTTTGAATCACAAAGCCTGAAAGTCAGCCGCTTGTTACGTACCCGTTACGGCACGGTGATTTTACCGCGTGAATTACGTACCGGTCGCTGGATGGAACTGGATAAAACCGATATCGACAATTTAGCCAAATCAGTCGAGTTAAAACCACGTCAAGGGACTGGTCTATTCGGCATGGCAAAACGTCGTACCGAACGTATGGCAGACAAGCCGATGGCTGCACGTCGTGGTGGATATTTACGTCAACAGCGCCGTGATGATGAACAAGATCAATCACAGCAACGTTCAGGCGGCAATAGCAACAATAACAATGGTCGTAAAACCATTGGTTTCAACAAAGGCTTTAAAAAGTTTTAAGCCTGAGGTCTGAAATAAAAAAACGCTCTGATTAGAGCGTTTTTTTATGACTTGATTTTAATGATGGGCAATCCCTTGCGGAATTGCATTCAATAGTTTCTTGGTATATTCATGTTGTGGATGCAAATACAGTTCATCCGAATTGGCGATTTCAACCAGTTCACCATGATTCATCACCATCACCTGATCTGAAATATATTTCACCACCGATAAATCATGTGAAATAAAGATATAGCTCAATCCAAACTCATCCTGTAGATCCTGCAATAAATTCAATACTTGTGCCTGCACCGATACATCCAGTGCAGAAACTGATTCGTCACAGATCAGGATTTCAGGTTTTAAGGTTAAGCAACGTGCAATCGCAATCCGTTGCCGTTGCCCGCCAGAAAACTCATGTGGATAACGGTCATAAGCCTGCACAGGCAAGCTGACACGCTCTAATAATTCCAAGGCAATTTTCTTACGCTCGGCGTCATTTTGACCAATACCATGAATCCGCATCGGTTCCAATAAAATCTGTCCGATGGTAAAGCGTGGATTGAGTGAGGCATAAGGATTCTGGAAAATGATCTGGATCTTGCGTTGGTACTGACAAAACTCTTTCTCGCTCATGGCCAGAATGTCTTTGCCGCCAATCAATGCCTGTCCACCGGTTGCTTGGTGTAAGCGCATCAATAATAAACCGATGGTGGTTTTTCCCGAACCCGACTCCCCCACCAAACCCAAAGTTTTACCTTTGGCCAGTTGAAAGGACACCCCTTTCACGGCCTGAAACTCCTCTCGTCCCCATAAGCCTTTACGGCTATAAAACGATTTTTTCAGGTCTTTGACCTCTAAAATAATCTGTTCATCTCCCTTCAGACCACGAGTACGTTGTTTGAGATTCAGGTCAGATAACTGGCTCACTTCAACCCATTGTCCATGTTCCTGTTTCATAAAGTCACTGGTCACAGGCAAGCGGTAAGGTCGTGAAGCCAACTGCGGACGACAATGCAGCAAAGCTTTGGTATAGACATCCTGTGGCCGTTCCAGCACCTGCTCAACAGGACCACATTCCCGAATTTCCCCATGCCGCATGACAATCACCTCATCGGCAATTTCCCCAACCAGCGCCAGATCATGGGTAATAAATAACATCGACATCTGGTGACGTTGTCGTAATGACTCTAGCAAATCAATGATCTGTTTCTGAATAGTCACATCCAAAGCCGTGGTCGGCTCATCCGCAATCAAAAGCTTCGGTTCACAGGCAATAGCCATCGCAATCATGACCCGTTGCTGCTGCCCCCCCGAAAGCTGGCTGGGATAGGCATCAATCTTGGTTTCAGGTGCAGGAATACCAACCTCCCGGAGCAATTCCAATACCCGGGCTCTAGCCTCCTTGCGCCGCATACCCAGATGAATACGTAGGACTTCGGCAATCTGATCACCAACCGTAAATACCGGATTTAATGAGGACATGGGTTCCTGAAAAATCATGGCAATGTCTTTACCACAAATTTTCCGGATTTCACCTGCTGACAGGTGCAGTAAATCCTTGCCTTCAAACTTGATCTGGCTGCGTTCTGCAATCTGGCTCTGACCTTTTGGCAATAGCCCCATCACCGCCAGTGAGGTCACTGATTTACCGCTGCCGGATTCACCCACCAAAGCCACGGTTTTATTTTTAGGGATCGAAAATGAAATTCCTTTCACGGTTTCAATCCACTGTTTATTTTCGCCTTTAAAGCTGACCCGAAGATCTTCTACTTGTAATAGCGGTATTTCATTCTGATGTTGCATATTGTTCTCTCCGCTATTTCAACTTAGGATCTAGTGCATCACGTAAAGCATCGGTAAACATCGAGAATGCCGTGACCAGTATCGCCATTGCCATTGATGCTGCTGCCAGCTGCCACCATTTCCCCAGAATCAGTTCACTTTGCGCTTCATTCAGCATACTGCCCCACGACACCACACCGACAGGCACACCAAAACCGAGGAAGCTCAGAATCACTTCCGATTTGATAAAAGACACCACCAGAATCGAAATCTGTACCAGTGCAATATGGCTCACATTGGGAAAGATATGCACAAACATACGGCGTAAATGACTGACACCAATCGCCTTGGCAGCAAGCACATATTCACGCGACTTGTGTTTCATATATTCGGCACGAATCAGACGAAACACTCCAGTCCAGCCCGTCAAACCGAGAATAAGTACAATCGACAGAATCCCTTTTTGCTGGAGTACTGCGGCAATCGCCAGGACCAGCAACAAATAAGGAATCGAGGTAAAAATGTTATAAAACCAGTTCAGAATATCATCGACCCAACCGCCAAAATAACCTGCAATCGCCCCCAAAAAAGTCCCGATCACCACGGCCAGCAGCGCCGACAATAAACCGACCAGAATCGACGTTTCCGCCCCTTTAATGGTTTTCAATAGGATATCCTGCCCCCATTTATCGGCCCCAAATGGCAAGGTGGCTTTTAACTCCTGCTTTTGTTCAAGCAAATGCCCACCCAGTTGCTGATCAATTTGCTGCATATCTTCCGCCAAAGGATCAATCACACCATAATGATCCACATAACCGCCTTGCTGTTCATTCTGTATCTCGTTGTTGAGCTGGCGGATGACATCTTTTAATGGGTCTACCGGATTTTCTGGCAGCGCTTCGTTAAGCTTCGCCGCTTCCCCAGTTGACGAGGCATCGGCATCTGCACCTAAAAACGTTGGTGGTGCATAACTGACCGCCACTTCCTTATTCCAGTCCGATGCAATCACACCAGTCATGGATAAGGCCAGCAGAATGAAATAGAACAGCACCACAATAAAGGAAACTACCGCAATACGATCCGACTTCAATCGCTTTAATGCCAGTTGCCATAATCCTGTTGCAGCCGTTGCTTCGCCAGAAGATGCTTTGCTTTTAAAAATTGTACTTAGCATTGTGCTCTCCTCTACTTCAACTGAACACGAGGATCGAGGAGCTTATAAATCAGATCGGCGATCAGGTTAAAAATCATGGTCATTGCAGCGATATAGACCGTAATCGCCTTGATCACTGGAAAATCGCTACGCTCTACCGCAATAATGATTTCCCGTCCAATTCCCGGGATGCCAAAAAAACGCTCAATCAGGAAGGCACCAATTAACAAAGCCGGTAAACTTGCCATGACTTCAGTGACAATCGGGATGGACGCGTTACGCAGCACATGCACACCCAGTACACGCGATTCGCCCACACCTTTGGCACGAGCAGTACGCACATAATCCTGATGAATCTCATCCAGCACAAAACTGCGATACAGTCGCAAGGTCGGTGCAATACTTACCACCAGCATAATCAGGATTGGTAATAAGGCGTATTGAAACAGGTTTTCACTGAAATGATCACTCCAGCCCTGCACCGGAAACCAGCTGAGCTGATAGGCCAAAACGTACTGGAAGACAATGATATACACCAGAATACTGATCGACATACCAATGGTGCACAGCATCATCACCATACGGTCTGTCAGCGAGCCACGCACGGAAGCAACAGCCAGTGCCAAGATAATTGAAATTACGGTTTGTAAAATCGTCAGTGGAATCAATAACGTCAGTGATGGCCCTAAACGGGTCAGAATAATCTGTGAGACCGATTCACCGGTACTCCAGCTGACACCATAATCAAAGCTCAGAATCTGCTTGATAAAAATCCATAGCTGTACGTAGTAAGGTTGATCTACGCCCAACTGTTTACGGATGTTTTCGATTTGCTCCGGGTTAGACATCTTTCCTGCCAGAATGTATGCAGGATCACCCCCCACCCAGTTAAATAGAAAGAAAATCAGCAAAATAACACCCAACATGGTCGGGATCATTTGCCATAGTCTACGCACGACATAAGCAAGCATAATGGCAAATCCTTATTTGACCCGTTGACCAGTAATTTCATTAAAAAATGCTTTGTTATCAGGCTCTCGACCTAAAAAGTCTTTCACCAGTTGGGCTGCATCCTTTTGGCTGCCTTGTGACAGAATGGTTTGACGATAGCGTTGGCCGACAACCGGATTGTTCAGGTTGTCCCCAAAAGCCGACAACATGTCCAACGCCAGTACTTCAGACCACATATAACCATAGTAGCCAGCCTGATAGCCCATCAAATGCCCAAACTGGCCTGGAAATTCGGTAGTGGGTACATAGCCTAATGCCGTGGCTGACTCCATTTTCTTCCAGACATCCATCGGCTGGACTTTCAAGGCATCGGCACCATGCAAAGCCATGTCGTATTGTGCATACAGGGTCTGACGTGCATAACGCATACCACGTCCATAATTATGGACCGATTTCAAACGGGCAATCAGGGCATCATCTACGCGTGGACAAGCTGGATCACAATAATCCGCCACTTTAGCTAAGGTCTCTTTGCGGCGAGCCCACTCTTCATACATTTGTGAAGGTGCTTCAACAAAATCACGCTCTACCGAGGTTCCTGACTGGCCCGAATAACGGGTTTTCGACAGGATGCCATGTAAGGCGTGACCAAACTCATGCACAAAGGTTTCAAGCTCATCACTATTTAAACCTTTGCGGTTAAAGTTGGTGACCAGTACAGAAATCGGTTTACGCTTGCTTAAAGTACTGCCGCCATAGACGCCCCACACCGCTGCATGACCATATTTGCCTTCACGCGGGAATTTATCCATATACAGGCCACCCAGCACTTCGCCGGTTTTCTTGTCTGTCACATCGTAATATTCAACTTCATCCTGCCATGTATCGACTTTGGCTGGTTTAAACTCAATGCCATACAGATCTGAAGAAATTGCAAATAGCCATTTTTGCGCGGCTAAAGTTGGAAAATAATCACGCAGTTTTTCCTGATCAATCTGGTATTTAGCTTTACGCAGCTTTTCACTCCAATAGCCCACATTCCAGCGATTGATGTCAGCCTTGTCCAAAGCGATGTTTAATGTTTTGGCTTTAAACGCCCGTAGTTCTTCTACTTCTTTTTGCTCGAGCGGTGCAACCACTTTATGTACATCCGTCAAGAAGCTATTCACGGTTTTTGGTGTTTTTGCCATACGTTTTTTTAAGGCCAGATCAGCATAACTAGCCTGACCAAACAGCTGCGCCAGTTCATAACGCAAGTCGATAATCTGTTTCAGTAAAACCAGATTCTTTTCCGTACCACGACGGGTAAAAGCTGTTTGATAACGCTTACGTGCAGCATCGCTGTCTGCCAGTTCCATGAAAGGCTGATATTCAGGATATTCAAAGCCTAATAAATAATTACCTTTGTTATTTTTCTTTAAACCAGCAATATAACTGTCAGGTAAACCCTTTAATTCCGCAGGGGTAAATTCCAGTTTTTCCGGATTATCACGGATATTGCGGGAGAACTCTTGCGAGAGTTTGGTCAATTCATCAAAAATCGTTTTCACCCGAGCTCGCTTCTCAGGGGCTAATTGCACCCCCGTATCTTCAAAGGCGTCGAGGATGTCCTGACGATATTTGCGATCAATGGCATCTGCTGCCGTGGTATTTTTAATGCGTTGATACAGTTTCGGATTCTGATAAATTTCAGTTTGCAGCTGGTTCAATTTGACTTCACAATCTTCAGCAGCTTTACGCAATTTCGCATCCGGATCAACATTGCTATATAAGCTGATCGGTCCGGCAAAATCTTCAAAGCTTGCCATCAGTTGATCCCACTCAGCCAAGACTGGTGCGGCATCAGACTGCTGTTTTACTGTTTGTTTTTCAAGTTGAGCAATACGCTGTTGTAATTTTTCTAAGTTGGCATCACACCATTGCGCACTAGCCGCGGTTTTTAAAATAGGTAAGGTGGTTCTTTCAGCCCAGATATTCTGGCTCATGCCGACGGCCGTCATGGATAACAAAGCCAGACTCGATAATTTCAATATTTTTTTCGCCATTCTTTCTCTCCAATTTAATGTGTTGGTTATTTCTTGTCTTGAATATCAATGTACATCCACTCGGCTGGCAAGATAGGATGCTTTTTATAGCCCAGCACACGAGGCTGTGCGACCACAGTCCGATAACGGGTCGAGACGAATTGTACGGGTGAGTAAAACTCTAAAAGACGTGACATTTTGCGATATAACATATCGCGCTCAGGACCATCTTCCAGTTTCAGGGATTGTTCATATAAACGGTCATATTCTGGTAATTTAAAGCAGGTATGGTTAGTGGCATGAATATTATTACCATAGAATAACTGCATAAAATTATCGGCATCGGGATAGTCGGCAATCCAGGCAGAGGCTTTAAACATGGTCTTACACTGTTTTTCCGCCTTTAAACCTTCCGCGAAAGGCACAGGCTTGGATACCATATTAATTTTGATATTGGTCAGGTCTTTCTTTAATAGCTCGGCCATTTGCATACTACGAGCACTGCTGGTGGATGGCATAAACTCAATCACCAGCGGCTTGCCATCAGGCAGTCTGCGCCAGCCATCAGCCCCGACCTTATAGTGATACCGATCCAGTAACAGATTGGCGGCCTTGACCGAATAAGGAATACTGCTTTTATACTCAGGATCATGCCCCGCGACCCCATAAGGAATCGGTGTTTCCAGTTTTTTGGCATTTCCCTTGGCCAGAATCGCAATCATTTTGTCTTTGGAAATGGCCATCGACATGGCACGACGTAATGCAATTTTATCTTTGCCAAAACCGCCGACCAACGGATTCTGGATATTCCAGTAAAGATAATCAATCGACGGATCGGGTATACGCGACAACTGGATTCCCTTCTTGGCCAGCTCGGGTTTTAAGCTACCATCTTGCTGTAAGGCTTGTGCAGGCAACTCACCGTCCAGTGTAAATAAATCCAGACCGTCTTTCTGGAAAGCAAGCCATCCTGATTGTGATTCTTCAATAACACGAATATCAATCACTCCGATCTGCGGCATTTTTTTACCTTGCATCTGCTGGACGATTTTCTGTTCGTCTGGTGTGTTTGCCTTAAAGTTCCAACTAAAACCACGATAATCAGGATTGGCCTTTAGAATAATCCGTGAACCTGGCGTCCAGTGTGCCAGCACATACGGGCCTGTTCCTACCGGATGCGCCATGGCATAGCCAGTTGTTTTATCCCGGTAGTGCTCAATCACTTCACGGGCGACTGCTCCCGTTGGTTGATGGGCCAGCAGCATCGGAAAATTATGATTCGGTTCTTTCAGGCGAATCACCAAGGTATAACGATCTGGTGTCTGTAATCCGCTGATCGGCTGATCGTAGTTAAATTTTCCGGTTTTACTGGCCTGTTGAATTAAAGGATCAATCCCGGCAATTTTATCTTCAAATAACCAACTATTCGGTGAGCGTAAATTCGGGTCCAGTAAGCGCTTATAGGAATAGGCATAATCAGCTGCCGTCAACTCTCTGGGCTTGCCTTTAAATACCGGATCAGCAGCAAAATAAATCCCTTTCTTCAGCCGTATGGTGTAGGTCAGGCCATCTGCACTGACCTCGGGCAAGGCAACCGCAGTATTCGGAACCAGTTTTGCTGGCGATGCCAGATAGTCATAGGTATAAAGCGTTTCAAAGACTGAATATAAAATATGAGCAGAATAAAGGTCTTGTACAGCTACAGGATCAAAACCTGTTTCCGCCACAGGGAAGGCATAACGTAATACTTTTTTAGGATCTGCAGGACTTTTCGCTACTGCCGTACTGACTGCGCTTGCACATGTTGCCCCCACTAACAGTGCCAACCCCATACATGATATAGAACGTTTAAAATTTTGCTTCATCGTATACACATCACTTATTTTTGATTTGGTGAAGCAATATCAAGGTATTGCCAATTGGTATTCATAATAGGATGAGCCTTAAACCCCTGAACTTCTGGTTGAATCAACCAGTTGCGAATCCGTGTATCCTGTAAAATCCAGGTATTATCCGCTTCAATTTGCCGACTCATTTTTTCATAGAATGGTATGCGTTTTTCAGGTGGTTGCTGCATGGCCTGCTTATATAAATTGTCATAAGCAGTAGATTGATAACAGGACTGATTGCCACGCCCAATATTTGGCCCATACAGTAACTGAGTGAAATTTTCCCCTTCAGGATAGTCGGCATGCCATGCACCACTCCACATCATATATTGACACTGCGTGGCCGCTTTTAGGTTATCGGCAAAATTACTGACTTTAAAATCAGCACGTATCCCGATTGCGTCCAGATTTTTCTTCCATAATTCAGAGTACATTACTGAAGATGAGCCACTTTCAGTATTGATTTTTAAGGTTAAAGCTTTGCCATTAGGTAGGTTACGATAACCATCGGCACCCTTTTTATAACCGAAATGATCCAGTAATTTATTGGCCAATACAGGATTGTAGCCAATGCTACTGCGGTAATCGGGGTTATGCCCACTAATCCCTGCAGGAACCAGCATTTCAGCCTTCACTGCCTGGCCTTTTCGTAATATGCGAATATATTCATTCACATTAAACGACATTGCGATTGCTCGCCTTAAGGCAATTTTTTCCAGACTCTTCCCGCCGACTACCGGATCACGCATATTCAGCATCGAATAGGTAATCTCGGCCTCTTTATTGGCATACAGGCGAATCCCCTGTTTTTTTATGGCGGGCTTGAGTTGATTATTGTGATCAAGCACTTTAGGAATCGCATTTGAGGTGACTTTGTCAAAATCGAGCTGCTTGGACTGAAATGCCAGCCAGCGCGACTGTTCTTCTTCAATAATACTGATATTGACCTTGCCGATTTGTGGCATCTGCTTGCCGCTCATTTCCTTGACCAGTTGATTGTCCCATGCCGTGCCCGTCGATTTAAAGTTCCAGACAAAACCCCGGTAATCCGGATTGGCAACCAGTTCGATCTTGCTGCGAGGGACATATTTACTCAGCATATAGGGTCCGGTACCGACCGGATGCATAGCCAAACGATCTTTATAGTATTCAACCACTTCACGTGCAGTTGCCCCAAATGAACTATAAGCCAGAATATAAGGAAAGTTATAATCAGGTTGCGTCAGCGTAAATTGAATCGTATATTTATCGAGTGCCTTGATCCCTTCAATCTTGGCATCGTAATTAAACTTTCCGGTTTTCTTGGCCTGTTCAATCAGCGCATTGGCACCGACAATTTTATTATCAATAAAAGAAAATGATGAAGCATGATTTTTAGGATCTAAAATGCGTTTAATGGAATAAACATAGTCTTCAGCCACCAGCTCCCTGCGCTTACCTTTAAATGCGGGATCATCCGTAAAATAAATACCTGACTTTATTTTAAAGGTATACACCTGTCCATTTTTTTCAATGACCGGTAAACTTTGTGCAGTTCCAGGCATTAGTTTAACGGGATCTGCTAGATAATCATATTGAACCAGTCTTTCAAAAATAACATCAGCGACATTTCCACTGTAGTAGTTGAAGGTTTTAACCATATCAAAACCATCATCTGGCGCCTCAAAAGCAACACGGAGTACTTTGTCAGCTTGAGCTGGTGTTTTTGCATAAACCATGGGCATACATGCAACTACACTGGATAAAACAGTGACCGTAATAAAAATAGACTTCAACTTAATACTCACATCATCGTTTTTTAATAAATACTAGACTTTTGCATAGCATTCAACACTGCTGCCATTCCTCTTGACCTGAATCAGATTTAATTTTTTTCATTAAAAAATCATCTACTTGATTTAATTTTACCGTTCGGAAAAATTAAATCGGAAGAAAAATCATTTTCAGGTTAAAAATTACCTTGCTAAATTCATGCCACTTTTCAAATAAAAAAGTTATGATTATTTTTTAACCAAAAACTATGCAAAGCTAAACTGGTTTTCAGGCATCTTAAATAAAAGTAATTTTATGCCAAATCATATTTTTTTATATTATTTCCCATTTCCATGAAATCAGATTAATAAAATACATGTTTTATTGAAATAAAAAAGTATTTGCACTAGAAAAAAGCAAAAATAAAACTTTATGATTCATTTTAATGCATCAATAGCAAACTTCTATTTTGTAACTTTATGACAACTTATCCGCACTCATCATTATTTTTGGTTTTTTAATATTTAGTAAAAATATGAAAAGCTTATATATAAAAACTAAAACACTTTTACATAATTTATTCTACATTAAGCGAAATCTAAAAATAGAGCTTGGCACAGGTCTTGCTAAAACGGATTTATCTAATTTTAGAGTGGCAAACCATTTAGGGGTTCAATAAACAATGAAAAAAGCCAACTTCGCTACACCTGACTTCACACAAAAATCGGGCAAAGCCCTACTCAAACTCAGTACGCTTAGTTTAAGTATGCTGTGTTTAACCATGGCTCACGCTGCCGACGCGGACTCAACAACTGAAGAAAAACCCACCAAGGTGGTTAAGGTCGCCGTGACGGGATCTTCCATTAAAGGCATTGCAGCCCAAAGTGCCTCGCCGATTACCATTATCAAAGCCGACGACCTTGCTAAACAAGGCGTGACCACCGTCGAAGAAGCGTTAACCAAAGTGAGTGCTAACCAGGCTGGTTTCGCAACAGCCCAAAATGTGGGTGCAAGTAATACCGAAGGTTCATCTGCGAATTTACGTGCTTTAGGTACTGACAAGACCTTGATTTTATTGAATGGTCGCCGTTTAGCGTATAGCCCTTTTAGTACATCAACAACCAACTTGAATATTATTCCAATGGCGATGGTTGATCGTATCGAAATCCTCCGTGATGGCGCTTCTGCAATTTATGGTGCAGATGCGATTGCAGGTGTAATCAATTTTATTACCAAAAAGTCCTTTGAAGGATTAAATATTAGCGCGGGTTTAATCCAGCCTGAAGAAAGTGGTGGTGATAAGCAGGATGTCTCAATATTTGGTGGCTATGGAGATTTGGAGGAACAAGGTTTTAATGTGATGGGCGTCATTGATTACCGCCGCTCAAATGACATTATGGCAAGAGATCGTAAAGCCAGTAAACGAGGCGGACTTCTTCCTGAATTAGGAATTGATGCCAGTTCAGCCAATGGTTTTCCAGCCAATTTTCGTGATCCGAAAACAGGAAAACTTGGCAACCCTTATGCAAGTACAGCATGTAATAATGCTCCAAATACCGTGTCAGATGGTGAACTATGCTATCTAAATACGCAAGCATTGATCGGTATCGTTCCAAAATCAGAAACAATTTCTGCACTCGGACGCGGCACGTTCAAATTAAATGACAATTTTAATGCTATTGGTGAATATATTTATTCACGTAACGAAGTGACAACGTCTATTGCCCCTGATGTTTACAGCCGTTCGGTTACGCTTCCCTCAACAAGTCCTTATTACCCAGGAAATGGTATTACCCCTGCTGTCAGCGGTTTAAGTGGAGAACCTTTAGAACTTTATTTACGTTCGCAGGCGGGCAATCGGATATCTAATCCTGTCAATGAATCACATCGAGCACTACTTGCTTTGGAAGGTGAAGCGTATGGATGGGATATCAACACAGGCATCTCCTATGCACGCAGTGAAGCAACGGATGGTTTTGCTGGGGGTTACCTCAATCAGAGCCAAGTACAAGCTGCTTTAAATGCAGGAAAATTGAATCCATTTGGTCCAAGTGCGGATCAAAATATATGGCAATCATTTGAAGTTAAGGGAGATACCAATAAAGGTACTCTAACGGCAACGACATTTGATTTTAATGTTAGTCGTCCAATTTATACCCTTCCTGCTGGTGATGTTGGCTTTGCATTCGGGGGGAGCTTTAGTTCTCAAGAATGGAAAGCAAATGTTAACTCAGAGATTGTAAGACAAGTTCCAGGGAGTGGTATTGATCCAGACAAACCGGAAAGTAAAGGAAAACGCGATATCACTGCCCTCTTTACTGAGCTACACATCCCTGTTACCAAAACACTAGAAGCTCAACTTGCTGCCCGTTATGACAAATACAGTGATTTTGGTGATACTTTCAATCCCAAAGTGGCCTTCCGTTGGGAACCTTTAAAACAGTTAATGTTCCGCACCTCCTACAGTACAGGTTTCCGTGCACCAAGTCTGTATGACATCAATGCACCTCAGAGTAAGACCTATACTGGAGCGAAATACAATGATCCTGTGCTTTGCCCAAATGGCCAAGCAATTTCAGACCAGTATAAGACCGAATGTAATACACAATTTTATCGTACTCAGGGCGGAACCAAAGGCTTACAACCGGAAGAATCTACCTCGATCACGGCTGGTTTCGTCGTAGAGCCAATTAAGAATCTGGTTTTCTCTGCCGACTATTACAACATCAAAATCGATGGATTGATTAATAGTATTGGTGAAGCCATGATCTTTGGTGATCCAGAAAAATATGCAGATCGTTTCATTCGTGGAGAAGATGGCCGTCTTCAATATATCAATAGTGCATTAACCAATATGGGTGGGGTTAAAACCCAAGGGATTGACCTTGCTCTAAATTATCTCTCTCCAATGACCGTAACAGGTCGCTTTGGCTTCGGAATTGATGGTACCTATATTATTAAATATGACCGACAAGAAGAAAAAGGTGGAACTTGGGAGGGCTATGCAGGCAAGTACGATGACCCTGCAATTTTACGCTGGAAGCATGTTGCCAATATCAACTGGAGTTATGAAAACTGGAAAATGGTATTCGAGCAAGAGTTCTACCGAGGTTATAAAGACCAGAATGAAACGGGCGATGATAAATATGACAACCACCATGTTAGTGACTATACCCTCTACAACATTTCAGGAACCTATAAAGGCTTTAAAAATCTAGAACTTACTGCAGGTATAAAAAATATATTTGATGCTGAACCATCTGCATCGAATGTATTAGACAACTTCCAATATGGTTATGACCCCCGCTATAGCGATGTCACAGGTCGAGCATATTTCCTAAGAGGCACTTACAAATTTTAAGGCGTTTCGCCACTACGGCATGACTACTGTTCTGTCGTAGTGGTTCACCGTAATCCTCTGATTTATCAATTTTAAAGTGGTCTGTATCAATTTCAAATTGATGCTCTACGCCGAAAAAAGATGAATGCAAGATTACAATTTCAGGAGTAATTATGGGCATCCCCTTTTCTGAGAATGAAAACCAGCCAGCCAAACGCCTTGTCGGTATTGGTCTGGTGTTATTTCTACATCTCATTATCGCCTATATTCTGATGACAAGTTTATCGACTGACTTTAGCAAGCCTGTCGATAAGCCTGTAGAACTACAGATTATTCAGGACATCAAACCACCACCTCCGCCAAAACCAGAGGAACCAAAACCTAAAGAAAAGCCACCCGAGCCACCAAAGATGGTTGAGAAAGTGGCCAAAATGCCTGACCCACCTAAACAGGTGGAGAAAGCCACACCTGTACAAAAACCGGCACCTGCACAACCGACCCAAACAGCAGTTGCAACACCAACACCTGCACCTGCGACACCAACCCCAAGTCCAGTGGCAGCGCCTGTAGCCCCAACTGCGCCTGCAGCTCCTGCCAAACCCGCAGGGATTTCACGTGGTGTTTCCGAAGGTGAAGCTGGTTGTCAAAAACCAGAATACCCGCGTGAAGCACTGATGAACGAAGAGGAAGGTACGGTACGTATTCGCGTATTGGTGGACGGCTCAGGCAAAGTCATCGATTCAAAAGTCAAAAAATCGAGTGGTAGCAAAAGCTTAGATAAAGCGGCGGTCAAGGCGTATAGCCTGTGTACTTTTAAACCGGCAATGAAAGACGGTGTGCCACAGCAGGAATGGTATGAAATCGAATATCCATTCACACTTTCCTAATTAAATATATTGAATAAACAATTTTTGGAGAATTTACAGATGAAAAATACAGCAAAACATATCTCTCGAATCGCAGCAATTGGCCTGATTGTAGGAAGTACCTTACTACCTGTTACAACGGTTTGGGCCGATGAAACTACGCAAACGACAGCGGTAACGGCGGTCACGACTGATGCCACGGCACAAGCAAACCCAACCCCGCCCCCATTACCGGCAACTGTTGAAAAAGTCCATAATCCTTATGGCCTGGAAGCCCTGTGGCGCGAAGGTGACTTAGTCGCGAAATCAACCTTATTTATTTTAGTCCTGATGTCGATTGGGACGTGGTACATCATTCTGTCTAAAGTATTTCAACAAAGTAAAATCAAGCGCCATGGTACAGAAGCTGAACGTAATTTCTGGGAAGCTGAATCATTAAATAGCGCAGCTGAAAGCCTCAATACCAATAGCAGTTATCGCTATATCGCAGAAAAAGGCATTCGTTCAACCAAACACCATGACGGCACCTTATTAGAACGTATCGACTTCAATACCTGGGTGACCATTTCAATTCAACGGGCTATTGAAAAAGTTCAAAGCCATCTGAGCAATGGCCTGGCCTTTCTGGCGACTGTTGGTTCAACCGCACCATTCGTTGGTTTATTTGGAACGGTTTGGGGGATTTACCATGCGCTCACTGCGATTGGCATTTCAGGTCAGGCATCGATTGATAAAGTGGCCGGCCCTGTCGGTGAAGCCTTGATTATGACAGCGATTGGTCTTGCGGTCGCAGTACCGGCAGTACTGGGCTACAACTGGTTAACCCGTCGCAATAAAGCAGTCATGGACAATGTTCGTTCTTTTGGCTCAGACCTACATGCCGTACTTCTCAGCGGTGATTTAAACAGTAATCACCCAAACCGTGATTCTAAATAAGGAACACCATTATGGGCATGATGATTAATTCAGATCAAAATGATGATGATGTGATCGGAACGATTAACACCACCCCCTTAGTCGACATCATGCTGGTCCTGCTGATTATCTTTTTAATTACAGTGCCAGTGGTCACACACACCGTTCCGGTAAAACTGCCTGAAGAAAAAAATACACCTTATGCCACCACACCACAAAATATCCAGCTTTCAGTGAATAAAACGGGTGATATTTTCTGGAATGAACAACATGTTGCAAATAAGGAAACCTTACTTGCGCGCTTACAGGCCGAAGCACAAAAACGTCCGCAGCCTGAGGTTCATATTCGTGGCGATCAACTGACACATTACGACGCGATTGACCAGGTAATCAGTACAACTCAGCAAGCGGGTATTGGCAAAATTGCATTTGTCACGACCCCACCTGCGACCACACCATAACAGGAGGACTCACCTATGGGTATGAATGTAGGTTCAAAAAATGATGAAGAAGATGTCATGCTCGACGTCAACATGACACCTCTGATTGATGTCATGTTGGTGTTGTTGATTATGTTCATCATCACCATTCCGATTCCAAACAATGCGATTAACATTAATTTGCCAAATGGTACGCCACCGCCACCAACAGATCAGAAGCCACCAGAGACCATCAATTTACGGGTCGATGCACAAGGGCATATTTTCTGGAATGATCAGGCAGTAGCAGACCGACAGGCACTAAAGGTGTTATTCGAATCAGTTGCCCAAAAAGCCGATCAGGATCAAATCAAGTTTAAGCCTGATGCCCAGGCAGAATATAAAAATATCGCCATGGTGATGGCGTTAGCTCAACAGAGCAATGTCACCAAAATTGGCATCGTCAGTAATAACTAAACAATAAAGATAAGAAATTCATCCAATAATGACAAGTTTACTCCTGCGCTAACAAGTTCGCTTGTTAGCTTTTTTTATTTTATTTCACTAATTACAATCGGAATCAGCTTACTACTCACTTTATAGCCTTGAGGTTTATTGTTGCAGGCATCCCCTGTCACGGTGGTTCGAATGACATAAGGTGAATAAGGCATCACATTTAAATAACCTGAATTATCCCGACCAGTATGACAATCTTCTGCACCTGATTTTTCATCATAACGTCCTTCGTAAGAAGATTCTTCGACTTCTGCAATCAGCTTACTGGTCCATTGATTTAAATAAACCAGACTTTTACTCGATTCAACCGTGCCCTGTCCTGAGCCTGCGCTTTCAATTTCGATCAGTTGAATCGGCTTACCTTTATAAACAGTTAGATGTACTTTAAAACTATTCGATTGACCACCAAACGCTTTCAAGATTCGCGCCTGCTTTAATTTTGGACGGGTTAATACATAACCTCCCCAAAAATTACGTCCTGCATTTTCAAAACTTACGCCCGATAAATAGGCTTCTTCTCCTGAGATCAGTTTTACGGCTTCAGTCGAGTCAATCTGAATGGCTTGAGGAGGATTGGCATTTGAATCTTGTAAGTTGGTGATCCAACTGATGATGGTTTTATCTGTTGGCACAGCAGCATGAGTTGTCGAAATTAGACCTGACAAGCAGAGGGTTATAAAAATAAAATTCTTTTTATTCATTATGATTTCTCTTTAGTGATTAAATCTGAAAGCGGTCTTGACGGAGTCTCTCCCAGCTCTCATCCGATCATAGGGAAACCTTCTTACTTTTCAAAGATGAAAAGTAACAAAAATCTTTTGTTAGACTGACGGTACATCCCTGCTACCGCAGTCTAACTTGGCGGCATCCTTGCCGCCCTCCACGATCGCAGATATTTACTAGACCATAAATACCTAAAGTTAGTTAAACTTTTCCAACTCAATCCATTGCGCATCAGGAAAATGTTTTGCCAAATAAGCTTTTAGATAATCAGCGGTATCTTTTGAAATCACCGGATCTTTCGACTCGTCCTTTAAGTTATAGACTAAAGCATGCAAACTCAAACCACGCTGCTTTAATGCCTCTAAACTCAACAAAGTATGGTTAATACTCCCCAAACGTCCTGAAGTCACCAAAATCACAGGAAATTGATGCTGCACAATATAATCAATGGTCAACAGTTCAGTGGTTAAAGGCACCATTAAACCACCCGCACCTTCTAACAACACCACCTCAAAACGCTGAGCCAGCTCTTTGGTCGCAGCTTCAATCTTGGCAAAATTCAGATCACGCCCATCCAGACGGGTGGCTAAATGCGGCGAGGCAGGATAAGTAAAAATTTCAGGCATGGTGAGCTTGTCATGGTCTTCCTGAAACCAGCCACTGCCCATAATTTCACGGTGTTTTTCGATATCTTCCGAGACATCAACATTCCCCGTCTGCACCAGCTTCTGGGTAATCACTCGTCGCCCTTGTTCGGTCCAAAGCTTGGCGAGATAGCCTGTGGCATAGGTTTTACCAATTTCGGTATCAATGCCGCTGACAAAATAAATTGCTGCACTCATGCTATTCTCCGTGCAATCACATAAATCGGATGATAAGTCAGGCGGAAACCCTGCTCATCATAAAACTGTTGATAATCTGCATAAAACTTCTGCAAGGATTGCTTGGTCCAGCGATGTGATTTCGCTGTTGCGGTTACCCCAGTCGCTTTCAAATGCTGCAATACCGATTTGGGATGATCAAAATAAACCTGCTTCAGTTCTTGCGCGATGAATAGCACTTCAAAGCCTTGCTGTTGCAACTGCTGCTGCAGCACATCACGATCGATATAATTTAAACCCTGTCCTGTCAGTCGCTTAATTTCGGTGAGATTATCAGGACCAAAGCTAGAAAAGCCGAAATATCCATGAGGGTTTAACGCCACTTGAATCCGTTGTAATAACGCGGGCAGGTCCATCATCCATTGCAAAGCAGAACTGGAAATCACTGCATCCAGACATGGCGGTAATGCCAGTTGCTCAATATCACCGATCAACCAATTAATCTTGTCGACGCTTGAAAAATGCTGCTCGACATCCTCATATAAATCGTTTAAAAACAGCTGTTCAACCTGAAAATGGGGCTGAAACAAATGAGTGAGATTACCCGAACCACAACCAATCTCAAGGACTGAGTCCAAGCTGTGCGGATAATATGCTTTCAGATATTCAAATAATTGCGCACTAATCTGTTTCTGTACCACAGCATGCTCAACATAGCTTTGCCCTGCTTTGGCAAAACGTTGCGCAACCAGTGCTTTATTGATGCTCACAAACACTCCACCAATTGCTCCAATTCATTTTTTTGCACCCAAGAGGTTAAAGAAATGCGTAGGCGTGAACTATTCTGTGGCACGGTTGGTGGTCGTACCGGCATGGCATAAAAACCCTGTTGTTGTACATAGCGTGCTTTTTCGATCGCAGCCTGACTTTCACCTACAATAATCGGAATGATATGACTGCTGGAAGGACTAGAGAAACCTTTGGCAACCACTGCCTGTTGTAAATACTGGCTCATCTCAGCCAAGTGCTGACGCTGTGGTTGCATGCCCAATACTTTATTAAACATGAAATCTGACCATGCCATCGAGATCGGCGGTAACGCAGTACTAAAAATCAGTGGGCGCATTTTATTGATCAGATAATCACGGATGATTGAATCACAAATGATATAACCACCGACGGAAGCAATTGCTTTGCCAAAAGTTCCCACCAAGAAATCAATCTGATCGATTACCCCATATTGTTCGGCACAACCCAGACCTTGCTCACCCCTGACGCCAATCGCATGGGCTTCATCGACATACAACATGGTTTTGGCAAAACGCTGTTTTAACTGTGCCAAAGCAGCTAAATCTGTCTCGTCGCCATCCATACTAAAAATACTTTCGGTCACCACAATAATGTGATCAATTTGCTCATCTTGATGATACTTTTGCAATAACTGTTCCAGATGCTGCAAATCATTATGACGATAACGTACATATTGAGCAGCCGATAATCGAATGCCATCAATCATACTGGCATGCACCAGTTTATCGGCCAGAATCACGGTTTTGCTATCACACAAGGCTGGCAAAATACCAATATTCATATGGTAGCCGCTATTAAAGAGTAAGGCCGCACGGCCAAAGGCTTTGCTTAGGCTATTTTCAAACTGTTCATATTCTGCAAAATTACCCGTGAGCAAACGTGAAGAAGATGAACTAAAGAGCGCTCGTTCAATTTTCAGCGTATCAAGAAATTCTTCTCTTAAATGTAAATCAGCGGCCAAGCCTAAATAATCATTGGATGCCAGATTCAACATGGTTCGATCTTGGATGGTAATCCATCGTCCTTGCTGTTGATTTGAAGTAAATTGGCGAAAATTACCTTGCTGTTTGAGTTGCTCAAGCTGCTCGGCATAGTGATCAAGCAAGGACATTGGCATTTACTCCCGGCATTTCTTTGACGACTTCAATCAGATGCATTAACAAGTAATTTAACTCATCATCCGTAATCACATACGGCGGCATTACATATACCAATTTTCCAAATGGCCGTACCCAAATACCACGCTGCACAAACTGTTGCTGTAAAGTTTTCATATCCACATTGCTGGTTAATTCAACCACACCGATCGCCCCTAAAACCCGCACATCAGCAACATGATCGAGCTGTGCTAAATCGGTTAATTGTTCAACCAGAATCTTTTCAATTCGTTGGATATTGGCTTGCCAATCCTGTTCCACCAGCAATTGAGTACTTCTTAATGCAACTGCACACGCCAATGGATTCGCCATAAAGGTTGGGCCATGCATAAATACGCCTGCTTCCCCTCGACTAATGGTTTCAGCCACTTGTTTGCTGGTTAAGGTCGCAGACAGGGTCATATAACCGCCTGTTAAGCCCTTACCCATACACATGATATCGGGTTCAACCTGTGCGTGTTCCCACGCAAACATTTTACCTGTGCGCCCAAATCCTGTGGCAATCTCATCAAAGATCAACAATAGATTGTATTGCTCACACAACGCTTTGGCCTGACGTAAATATTCAGGATGATAAAAACGCATGCCGCCTGCACCTTGTACAATTGGCTCGATAATCAGTGCAGCAATACTGTGATGATGCTGTTCAATCTGTTGCTTGAGTTGCTGAATGTCTTGCGGATTCCACTCTCCATCGAAGCGGCTTTGTGGTGCAGAAACAAAAATGCGATTGGGTAAACTGGTACCAAAAATCTGATGCATCCCCGTGACTGGATCACACACCGACATTGCATTCCAGGTATCACCATGATAGCCAGAACGCGTGGTAATAAAATTGGTTTTCTCTGGTTTGTTTAATGCAGCCCAATATTGCACGGCCATTTTTAAGGCCACTTCTACAGCAACAGAACCTGAATCTGCATAGAAAATCTTATCCAAGCCCGGTGGCGTAATTTTTAATAAGAGTTTACCCAATTCAATCGCCGGTTCATGGGTCAGACCGCCAAACATGATATGTGCCATGTTCTGCAATTGGTCTGAAACTGCTTGATTGAGTTCAGGATGGTTATAACCATGAATCGCACACCACCATGACGACATGCCATCAACTAAAGTTCGACCATCTTCCAGTTCGATGGTTGCACCATAGGCACGTTTGACTTTAAAAGTTGGCAGTGGATTTAACATCGAAGTATAGGGATGCCATATATGTTCTAAATCAAATAAATCGGTCATCCTTTACCTCATTTGCTGCTGTTTCAAAATTTACCATTTGCCTGATCACACTTTTCGATACTCGGAAATGTCATCTGCAACCTGCGTGGTATAAATAAAATACAAGGCCTCATACACTTGATCAAAAGAAAAAATGAAAGAAGTGAACAGGTTTTGCAGATGACAAATGGTTTTGCCTACTTTTCCCGAAAGAAAAGTAGGTCGCCGAAGGCATATCCTGAAAATGGATGAGTACTCGGCACGATTCCGTTAGATCTATAAAATAGGTTTTATCTTAAACTTGTCAAAACCTAAAATATATTGCGAGAACTTTCAATTCAAGCAAGATTAAACCAGCTACTGAATAAAATCTTCAATTAATTGCACAGTCTGATCTAACATAAAGCACGGAAAACCATGCGAAGCGCCATCAATCGAAACAACAGATAAATTTTTTGCAGCTAAATCTTTAGTTTTTCGCACAACTTGGTGAGGAACTAAAGCATCATGCTCAGCAAAGACATGCAACTGTCTACCTTGATAATTTTTATACCACTCAACCAAGTTCAATTGCTCCAGCAACTCTAATCCTTGCCGAAGCAAGGCAATCGGTTGTGGACGAATCAATTTCTGCATGGCTACAAAATCTTTCTTTGCCGAACTTGCACCTTGACAGACCAACAGGCCAAACCGCTTTAAAGTACTAATCGCATCCTGTTCAAATGACTGTTTGAACTGCATAAAGGTTTCCACAGGCATAGCAGTGGTCCAATCTGCTTGTGCCACAAAACATGGATTTGACGCTAAAGTAATTAAAACTTTCTGCTCAGCATATTTTTTCCAGATCTGATCGACCAGTAAAGTCGCCAGTTGTCCGCCAAGCGACCACCCAATAATCACATCGAATTTCATTGCATGTTCGACCTGCTGTTGTAAAATATCCTCATCCAGCGCATTAAAAATATTGATTCGCTCAACGCGATGTCCCTTCTGTTCTAAAGCCTCATGTAAGGGTTTTAATAATTCGGTACCACCACCCCAGCCGGTGATGAGTAAAATCTTATAGGTCACACGCTTGCTCAATTCCAAAAACTTCAACGCAGTATACCCCGATTAATACTGCTCATTATTTTCCAAATCTACCAAAAGCTGCGCTGGAATCACCTGTTCCCAATGCTGCTTAAACTGTCGATGGACTTGATCAATTTCAAAGGCACTGTTTCTTGCAACCTGTTGTGCATGCGCAATATCTTTAGCACGCATATAGGCGAGTAAATAATCGTCGCCATTCAATTCAAGTTGAAACCAGGATTCAACGGTTACTCCTTCAGCTTGCAGCGTTTGAATCGCTTCGGCTTTACGTTGTTGAATTTCTTGCTGCCAAGCCTCGACCTCAGCCTGCCTATTTGTTTTTAATTTAATCAGGACTGCACCAACATCCATTAATTTTCCTTTTTTTTAAATCATTAGAATTTTTGCATAAATCATTTTTTGAGCTGTGTTAAATTCTCAATGAAAGTTCCCTCTCCTTTTTAAAGGAGAGGGCTAGGGAGAGGATTTATATGAAGAGTCCTACTCATCCTATTGCTGACTTGCAGCCCTCCTCCCCAAAGGAGAAATGACTTTCAACATTCATCATTTCTCGGCTTTTAAAAGCGCTCTATGATTCAATTGAAATATATAAAGCAGAGCAAAACCCTGTAAAGAATTTTCTACCCCATCCAATCTCTAAATTTGCTAAAGTAGGTTCTATTACACTTTGAGATCAACATGATGAATACGATAAAGTCCAAAGTTCTCGTTTTATGTAGTTCACTTTTCTTACTCAGCGCACCGATGCTCAGTAGCGCACAAAATACCTTATTTTCGAAACAAGATACTGCACAAAAAGAATGGGTTGGAAAATCCGCACCGGATTTCAAACTGCAAGACCAGAGTGGGAAATGGCATACATTGAGCCAGTATAAAGGCAAATGGGTGGTGCTATATTTCTATCCAAAAGATAATACGGCGGGTTGTACCCAAGAAGCCAATCAATTTAAATCACTCTATCCTCAATTTACCAAAGCAAATGCTGTGGTGCTGGGTGTCAGTCTAGATGATGTTGCCTCACATCAAAAATTCTCGGAAAAACTCGGCCTCCCCTTTCCGATTCTTGCTGATGATCAGGGTGAACTGGCAACTAAATTTGGCATCGTTCGAAACCTGGGTATTACTAAAATTGCCAAACGCGAGAGTTTTTTGATTAATCCTCAAGGCGCGGTGATGTATCACTACACCAGCGTGAATACACAAACTCATGCCGATCAAGTATTGAAAGATCTCAAAACTTTACAAAGCAAATAATTGCGTTGAAGATTCTAAGTCAGCTTAATGAGTAATAATATGCCTAGCTATTTGAAGTCTAGGCATTTTTATACTTACTTAAAAATCAATGCCGTTGGAATCATCAATCGGATTCTGATCTAGTGTAAATACAGTGCGCTGATAAGCAATGCCTTCCAGATCATAGACCTGATAAACACAATCAAATAACAGCTGTAGGTCTTCACTACGATCCATTGCCCGTGCGGTCAGAAAGATTGGGCTGACAGCCCCATTGTCCAGAATTGGAATGTAATTGAGATGGGGAAAACGAATGGTATCCGCACTGGCAGGAATCACACACAAACCTTCACCTGCCGCCACGAGACCTAAAGCCAGCTGGATTTCCCGTATCTCATGCATATTTTTGGGGACCAGGCTATGCTCGGCAAAAATATTCAGCAGTTGAGTCGAAAAATTAGGTTTTGAAGATGTGGGATACATAAACATCTTTTCATCAATCAGATCAGCTAGATAGACTCCTTCCGTCCGCTGCGCAATCGGATGGCTGGTATGTGCCGCCACCACCAGACGTTCCTTGCGCAATAAAATTCGCCTAACCGCAGGATCACTAATCCGCAAGCGCCCAAAGCCTACATCAATGCGACCTTCTTTTAAGGCTTGCACTTGTTCTGTGGTGCTCATTTCCACCAGTTGAATATTAAGATGCGGCTGCTGTTGCCTGAATAAATAAATGATCCGTGGCAATAGGCCATATAGTAACGATCCGACAAAACCAATGGTAACACTGCGTTCAATCAGTCCAATCCGTTTCGCCATACTTTTAATTTCTTCAGCATTAGACAAAAGTTTAATCGCATGCTGATAAAAGAAATGTCCGGCAGGTGTGGTTTGTAGAGGTCGACTACCGCGCTCGAACAGTTGAATACCCAACTCACTTTCCAGATTTTGAATCTGCCGGCTCAAAGGAGGTTGAGCAATAAATAGTTTTTCTGCGGCTTTGGTGAAACTCTGCTCTTCAACGACCGCAACAAAATACCGTAAATGACGTAATTCCATGAGGTTTCCATACCTTTAAGATATATAAAAATATAAATTCAGTCTTAGACAGAGTTTACTCATTCTTTTAAGGTATAGACAAGAGATAAACCGATGAAGTTATGAATCGCTTCCGCTAGATTCCAGCTGCCCACATTCATCCTTATCGGTTCAAGCCACCACACTCGCCACATTCAACTTATTAGGATATCGAGACGCTTTAAGCGCAACTCGATGACTTCCACAGTTTTGGAAAGTCGGAGAACGGACATGCCACGTATTCCTGTAATCAATACCAGCCATCTTGACCGCATTGATGAATTACTGGTCGATAATATCGACACCGGTGAATTTAAACTTCATCGTTCAGTGTTTACCGATCAAGCCCTATTTGACCTTGAAATGAAATACATTTTCGAAGGTAATTGGGTGTATCTGGCCCATGAAAGCCAAATTCCCAATAACAACGATTTCTACACCACCCACATTGGTCGTCAACCTGTCATCATCGCCCGCAACCGTAACGGCGAACTGAATGCCATGATCAATGCCTGTTCGCATCGTGGTGCGCAACTTTGCCGTCATAAACGGGGGAACAAAGCCACTTATACCTGCCCTTTCCACGGTTGGACCTTTAACAACTCAGGCAAACTCCTCAAAGTGAAAGACCCCAGTGAAGCAGGTTATTCGGACTGCTTTAACCAAGATGGTTCACATGACCTGAAAAAAGTCGCACGTTTTGAAAACTACAAAGGCTTCTTGTTTGGCAGTCTCAATCCAGATGTACCCTCACTTGAAGAATTCTTGGGTGAAACCAGCAAAATCATCGACATGATTGTCGATCAATCCGAACATGGGTTAGAAGTTCTACGCGGTACCTCCTCTTATACCTATGAAGGGAATTGGAAACTGACGGCGGAAAATGGTGCCGATGGTTATCATGTATCAGCAGTGCACTGGAACTATGCTGCCACCACACAACACCGCAAAGAGACTCAGGCTGCCGATAATATTCGCGCCATGAGCGCGGGTTCTTGGGGCAAACAAGGTGGCGGTTCTTATGGTTTTGAAAATGGTCATATGTTGCTGTGGACACAATGGGCCAATCCAGAAGATCGTCCGAACTTCCCGAAAGCAGATGAATATACCGAGAAATACGGTGCAGCCATGTCGAAATGGATGATCGAACGCTCGCGTAATCTGTGTCTCTATCCAAACGTGTATTTGATGGATCAGTTCGGTTCGCAAATTCGTGTATTGCGTCCTATCTCAGTCGATCGCACTGAAGTCACGATTTACTGTATCGCACCGAAAGGTGAAGCTCCTGAGGCACGTGCACGTCGTATTCGCCAATACGAAGATTTCTTCAATGCCTCTGGTATGGCGACACCCGATGACCTAGAAGAGTTCCGTGCTTGTCAGGCAGGTTATGCCGGGATCGCACTGGAATGGAATGACATGTGCCGTGGTTCCAAGCACTGGATTTATGGCCCCGATGATGCAGCCAATGAAATTGGTTTAAAACCCATGCTCAGTGGGATTAAAACCGAAGATGAAGGACTTTATCTTGCCCAGCATCAATATTGGTTAAAAACTATGAAACATGCGATTGCATCAGAGAAACAAATTGCTGATCAGGGAGAAACAGCATGAGTGGCCAAGATAACCTAACTTTAGAAAATATTGCTCAGTTTCTCTATCGTGAGGCTCGCTTTTTAGATGATGAACAATGGGATGACTGGCTGAATTGCTATGCAACTGAGGCCAGTTTCTGGATGCCGGCCTGGGATGACAATGACCAGCTCACGCAGGATCCACAGTCTGAAATTTCCCTGATTTATTACCCGGATCGTCAAGGACTAGAAGACCGTGTGTTCCGGATCAAGACCGAACGCTCTTCTGCCACCATGCCTGATACGCGTACTTGCCACAATATTGCCAATGTTGAAATCGTAGAGCGCGACGGGGATAAAGTCACGGTTCGCTTCAACTGGAATACCTTGAGCTTCCGCTACAAAACCACCTATAGCTACTTTGGCATGTCACGTTATGTGATCGATTGTTCCGGTGATCAGCCCAAAATCTTGAGCAAATATGTGGTTTTGAAAAATGACTATATCAATCAAGTGATTGATATCTACCACCTGTAAAAAATAGCTCTCCTCAGCCAAACGGACTGTTGGCTGAGGATAAAAGTTTCAAATATTTTGTAGGATACATGCCATGTCAAACCACAATATCGCACTTCAATTTGAAGATGGTGTGACACGTTTTATCAGTGTCGCTCAAGGTGAAACCCTGTCCGATGCTGCTTATCGCCAAAAAATTAATATCCCGTTGGACTGCCGTGACGGTGCCTGTGGTACTTGCCGTGCATTCTGCGAATCTGGCAGTTATGACATGCCGGAAGAAAGCTACATCGAGGATGCCCTCACCCCAGAAGAAGCAGAGCAAGGCTATATTCTGGCGTGCCAATGTCGTCCAAGCTCAGATGCCGTATTCCAGATTCAGGCTTCATCTGATGTCTGTAAAACCGAAATCCATGCTTTCCAAGGCACATTGGCTCGGGTCGAAAATCTTTCCGACTCAACCATTACCTTTGATATTCAACTGGATGAAGGTCAGCCCGATATTCACTTCCTTGCAGGACAGTATGTCAATGTCGCTATTCCTGAAACAGGTGAAACCCGTTCATATTCATTTAGCTCAAAGCCGGGCAACCGCTTAACGGGCTTTGTGGTGCGTAATGTCCCAAATGGCAAAATGAGCGATTTCTTAAGCAAGGCCGCGCAGGCAGGCGACAAGATGAGCTTCACAGGTCCATTCGGCAGCTTCTATCTACGTAATGTCACTCGTCCTGTGCTGATGCTGGCAGGTGGTACCGGTATTGCGCCTTTTATCTCGATGTTGCAGGTGCTGGAAGAAAAAGGTTCAACCCAACCTGTACGCTTAGTGTTTGGTGTGACCAACGACTTTGATCTGGTGGCTTTAGAAAAACTGAATGAGTTGCAGGCGAAATTTCCGTGGTTTGAATATCGAACTGTCGTTGCTCATCCTGACAGTCAGCATGTGCGTAAAGGTTATGTCACAAGCCATATCGAATCTGAATGGCTCAATAGCGGCGATGTTGATGTGTATCTGTGTGGTCCTGTCCCGATGGTCGAAGCCGTCCGTGGCTGGTTAGATGCTGAACAGATCAAACCTGCCAACTTCCTGTTTGAGAAATTCTCAGCAAACTAATTCAAGGTGAGAAAGTTATCCATGTCAAACCTGCAAAGATTTAGCGATAAAGTGGTGATTGTCACAGGTAGTGCTCAGGGCATTGGCCGTGGGGTGGCGCTACAACTGGCGGTGGAAGGTGCGCAACTGGTTCTGGCTGATCGTTCTGATTATGTGCAGGAGGTACTGACCGAAGTCAAAGCCATAGGCGCTGAGGCCATTACGGTTCAAGCCGATCTGGAAAGCTTTGCAGGTGCACAAACTGTGGTTGCCAAAGCTATTCAACATTTTGGTCGGGTCGATGTGCTGATCAACAATGTCGGTGGTGCAATCTGGATGAAACCTTTTCAGGAATTCTCTGAAGAAGAAATTATCAAGGAAGTGAATCGCTCATTGTTTCCAACTTTATGGTGCTGCCGAGCGGTCTTGCCTGCAATGATTCAGCAACAGGCAGGTGTGATCGTCAATGTTTCATCGATTGCGACTCGCGGCATTAACCGTATTCCCTACTCTGCCGCCAAAGGTGGCGTCAATGCACTGACAGCGTCGCTGGCCTTTGAACATGCCAAAGATGGAATTCGGGTCAATGCCATCGCCACTGGTGGCACCGAAGCCCCACCACGCAAAGTGCCACGCAATAACAATCCACTCAGTCAAAATGAAAAAGACTGGATGCAACAAGTGGTGGATCAAACCATAGATCGCACCTTCATGGGCCGTTATGGCAGTATTGAGGAACAAGTCAAAGCCATTGTCTTTGTTGCATCCGATGATGCCTCTTATATCACCGGCAGCGTCATTCCCGTGGGAGGTGGAGATCAGGGTTAGCCCTGATCTTTTGCATTTCAAATAAAGTACCGGATGTGCATGGAGGCCATTACCCAATGACAACTTTACTCAAAACATTAAAACAAGATTGGTCCATTTCAGCGACGGTTGCTGGTTTTCTTGCGGTTCTGATTTCCTATTCAGGACCACTGATTATTTTCTTTCAGGCGGCGCAACGTGCCCATGTCTCAACCGACATGATGGTGTCATGGATCTGGGGCATTTCCATCGGTGCTGCCGTGGCGGGGATTTATCTCTCGATAAAATATAAAACCCCAGTCATTACCGCATGGTCTGCACCCGGTACCGCCTTATTGGTGACGCTATTTCCTGACATTTCACTGAATGAAGCAGTCGCGGCCTATATCACTTCTGCAATTGTGATTTTTCTGGTTGGCATTACAGGTTGTTTCGACAAACTACTGAAATGGATTCCACAAGATGTTGCTGCGGGTATGATGGCAGGCATCCTGTTCCAGTTTGGCATCAATCTGTTTACGGCTTCAGATCATATGCCGTTGATTGTGTTTAGCATGTTGATTGTGTTCTTGGTCGCTAAACGACTGATGCCGCGCTACACCATGATTTGGGTGCTAGCTGCTGGAGTTTTATTAAGCCTCATTTTAGGCAAAATGAATCCGGTTGATGTGAGTTTTAGTTTAGCTATTCCGCAGTGGATTAGCCCAGAATGGACATGGAACTCAACACTCAACCTCGCTGTTCCTCTCATTTTAGTCAGCTTAACCGGCCAGTTTTTACCGGGTATGGCGATCATGAAACTGAGCGGCTATGACACACCTGCCAAACCCATTATCAGTGCTACTAGTATTGCCTCTCTTGCTGTGGCTTGTGTTGGTGGAATTACCATCGTCCTCGCTTCGATTACGGCAGCCTTATGTATGGGCAAGGATGCCCATGAACTGAAAGAAAAACGCTATATCGCAGGGATTGCCAACGGGATTTTTTATATTCTCGGCGGACTGTTTGCAGGCAGTCTTGTGATGTTATTCAGTTTGCTGCCAAAAGAACTGGTTGCGGCTTTGGCTGGCCTCGCCTTACTCGGCGCAATTGCAACCAATATCACCGCTGCCATGCAGAATCCTCAACATCGTGATGCTGCACTGATTACTTTTCTGGCAACCGCTTCTGGCATGCATTTTCTAGGCTTAAGTTCAGTCTTCTGGGGGATTTGCATCGGGGTAATTGCGCATCTGATTCTCACGCCAAGTAAACAGCCTGTTGCGTCTTAACTGCTTCCATACCTCCTCTTTTTACGGCGTCACTCCTCATGTGATCAGAAAACCTGAGCAATTTTCAGGTTTTCTTTTTTTGTATTTTAAAATACCCACGACCCAATAAATGCCTGATTGATAAATCCGCAATTATTCAGCCTTTAAAACCTGACTAAAATAAGCCATTTTTTAATTAAGAAACTTATTTATTCACTTATGATTATTCATCCAAAAATATTTAAAAACACCACTTTAAAATAACTAGTATTCTCGTATTTTAATATTTAATACTAATTTAGCCTTTTATTCCGCAGCGGCTTTGTTGCACAAACCTATCTGTAAAGGCTTTTTCAGCGATATAATTTTCAAATGAAGAAGCCTACACACAAAATCTACCGCACAACCAATTGGCCCGCATATAACCGAGCACTCATTAATCGCGGAAATATTGCCCTTTGGTTTGATCCTGCTACGCAATGGTATGCTCCATCAAAAGGCAAACAAGGGCGAAATCAAACCTACTCCGACGCAGCCATCCAATGCTGCTTAATGATTAAATCCTTATTCCGTCTATCTTTACGTATGGTCACTGGCTTTGTGCAAAGTCTGATTAAACTTTGCGGATTAAATTGGACCGCACCAGATTACAGTACGCTTTGTAGAAGACAAAAGCATATTGATATTGCAATCAGCTACCAAAAAAGTAGCGATGGGCTGCATCTACTCGTAGACTCTACAGGGATGAAGTTTCTAGGTGAGGGCGAATGGAAACGCAAGAAACATGGAGCTGAATATCGTCGCCAATGGCGTAAACTACATATTGGTATAGATGCCAAAACCCTACAAATACGCGCTATTCAGCTCACAACCAATAATGTCTGTGATTCACAGGTGCTTGGTGATTTACTTAATCAGATTCCACAAGATGAGCAGATTGACTCTGTTTATACCGATGGAGCTTATGACACCAAGCAATGCCGTCAGGTCATTGCAGATCGGCAAGCACATGCGGTGATTCCACCTAGAAAAAATGCGAAACCATGGAAAGATACAAAGAGTAGCTCGCTAGAGCGAAATGAATTACTTCGAACAATTAAACGTTTAGGTAGGACACTATGGAAAAAATGGTCAGGCTATCATCGCCGAAGTTTGGTTGA
>NZ_AMZS01000011.1:0-11822 GCF_000314615.1 Acinetobacter sp. WC-323 | reverse complement strand
GGCACTCGGCCAGAAGCGATAAAAATGGCGCCTTTGGCTTTAAAGTTACAACACTATTCGCAAGATTTTGAGACCAAAGTCTGTGTAACCGGACAACATCGGCAGATGCTAGATCAGGTGTTGGAGCTATTTAGTTTAAAACCTGATTTTGACTTGAATTTAATGAAGCCAGGACAAACGCTCTCTGATGTGACCTCCGGAGTACTTAAAGGTCTGGAGCAGGTGTTTGAACAATGGCTGCCAGATGTAATTTTGGTACATGGTGATACCGCGACCACGTTTGCCGCATCCTTAGCTGCGTATTACCATAAAATTAAAGTAGGGCATGTTGAGGCTGGGCTACGTACAGGTGATTTATATTCGCCTTGGCCGGAAGAAGCTAATCGACAATTAACCGGGGTATTGGCAAATTATCATTTTGCACCCACACAATCCTCTTATGACAACCTGATTAAAGAAAATGTGAATCCAGCGACTATTGTCGTGACTGGTAATACCGTGATTGATGCGCTATTGCAAGTCAAACAAAAGGTTGAGCAAGATCAAACACTGGTCGAACAATTTCAACAGCAGTTCTCATTTCTCGAGCAAGAGAAGAAACTGATTCTGGTGACGGGTCATCGTCGTGAGAACTTTGGCCAGGGTTTTTTAAATATTTGTCAGGCCTTAGCGAATCTGGCAAAAAAATATCCGGATATCCAGATTGTGTATCCGGTGCATTTAAATCCCAATGTACAGCAACCGGTAAACGCACTTTTAGCCGATATTGACAATGTGTATCTGATTGCGCCTCAAGACTACTTACCTTTCGTCTATTTAATGAATCGTAGTTACCTGATTCTGACTGACTCTGGCGGGATTCAGGAAGAAGCACCTTCTTTAGGTAAACCGGTGCTGGTAATGCGAGATACCACAGAAAGACCTGAAGCTGTACAGGCTGGCACAGTGCGTTTAGTGGGAACAGAGATCGCTGCGATTGAACAGTCGGTAGCAGAATTGCTTGAAAATCCTGATGTTTATGCTGAAATGGCTGCAGCACATAATCCGTATGGCGATGGTACAGCCTGTCAGCAGATTATTCAGTTTTTGCTTCAAGTCTCATAATGAAGATGCCGGTATATGACTCAGCTTTATAAATTTTCTTGATTTCATTTATAAAGCGATAAGAATGATTGATAAGTTTCAGTAAACACAATCATACAATTGAAATGAGGGAGTCTTAAAAAATTTGCTATAGTACGCACGACGTTTAATGTGAAGCATTAGGCCTGAAAAAATCATTTGATACTGATGTAAACTTTATAAAGGAATAGGCTGATTGTGATGCAACTTGCCGAATTGAAAATAGCAATTATTGGTTTAGGGTATGTAGGTTTGCCATTGGCAGTAGAATTTGGCAAAAAAACTCCTGTAGTGGGCTTCGATATCCACCAAAAACGTATAGATGAACTTAAAAGTGGTCAAGACCATACTTTGGAAGTTTCACCAGAAGAATTAAGTCAAGCCACCAACTTAAGTTATAGCGCAAATTTAGAAGACTTAAAAAGCTGTAACTTTTTTATTGTGACTGTACCGACTCCGGTTGACGAGGTGAATCGTCCAGACTTGACACCTTTACGAAAAGCGAGCGAAACCTTAGGCAAGGTGATTAAAAAAGGCGATATCGTTGTTTACGAATCCACCGTTTATCCGGGCGCTACCGAAGAAGTCTGTATTCCTGTACTCGAAAAAATTTCAGGCCTAAAGTTTAACCAGGATTTCTTTGCGGGTTATAGTCCAGAACGGATCAATCCTGGCGATAAAGTAAATACCTTAACCAAGATTAAAAAAATCACCAGTGGTAGTACGCCCGAAGTTGCAGATAAAGTAGATGCGGTTTATGCCAGTATTATTACTGCCGGTACCCATAAAGCATCAAGTATTAAAGTTGCAGAAGCAGCCAAGGTTATCGAAAACACACAGCGTGACTTAAACATTGCCTTGGTGAATGAACTATCGGTGATTTTTGATCGTCTGGGTATTGATACCATAGATGTGCTTGAAGCTGCTGGCAGTAAGTGGAACTTCTTGCCATTCCGCCCAGGTCTGGTAGGAGGGCATTGTATTGGTGTCGATCCATACTATTTAACCCATAAAGCGGAAGAAGTGGGCTACCATCCACAGGTTATTCTGGCCGGTCGTCGTATTAATGACAATATGGCACGCTATGTCGCGCGTAATACCATCAAGCGTATGCTACAAAATGGTATTGATGTGCCTCGTGCAAAAGTAGGTGTACTCGGCGTTACCTTTAAAGAAAATTGCCCGGATATCCGTAACAGTAAAGTCGCGGACTTGATTAGAGAATTCGAAGCCTGGGGTGCTCAAGTGGTCGTTGCGGACCCGTGGGCAGATGCTGACGAAGTCAAGCATGAGTATGGAGTTGAATTAGGTCAGGTCAATGCAGAACATCCGGTCGATGCACTGGTTGTTGCGGTGGGACATAATGAATTCCGTAACTTGTCTGCAGCCGAGCTAAAAAGCTATGTGCGCACTAATCAACCTGTTCTTGCCGATGTCAAAGGTTTATTTGACCGTATCAGCATGACTGAACAGGGTTTTACAGTCTTCCGTCTATAATTTAAAAATTGAAAAGAAGTGAAACGATGAAAAAATTTGCTCTTATCGGTGCGGCTGGATATATCGCACCCCGCCATTTGAAAGCAATCAAGGAAACAGGCAATACTTTGGCTGTAGCCATGGATGTAAATGACTCTGTCGGAATTATGGACAGTCACTTCCCTGAAGCAGAATTCTTTACTGAATTTGAAGAATTTGAAGCCTATGTAGAAGACCAAAAATTAAAAGGTGAAAAGCTGGATTATGTTGCGATCTGCTCACCCAACTATCTACATGCCCCTCACATGAAATATGCGTTAAAAAACGGTATTGAAGTGATTTGTGAAAAACCATTGGTACTGAATTCAGAAGATTTAAATATGCTTTCTGAATATGAAAAGCAATATGGTGCTAAGGTAAACTCAATTTTACAGTTACGTTTACATCCGTCTATTATTGCCCTGCGCGATAAAGTTCAAGCTGCACCGGCAGATAAGGTATTTGATGTTGACCTGACTTATCTCACTTCTCGTGGTAAATGGTATTTAAAATCTTGGAAAGGGGTAGACAACAAATCGGGTGGAGTTGCGACCAATATTGGTGTGCACTTCTATGACATGCTGCATTTTATTTTTGGCAAAATTGTTAAAAATGAAGTGCATTTCCGCGATGAAAAAACGGCTTCAGGTTATCTGGAATACGAACGTGCGCGCGTACGCTGGTTCCTGTCGATTGATGCCAATAACCTTCCAGACAATGCAGTACAAGGTGAAAAACTGACTTATCGCAGTATTACCATTGAAAATGAAGAACTTGAGTTTTCTGGCGGCTTTACCGATCTTCATACCCAAAGCTACCAGCGTGTACTGGAAGGTAAGGGTTACGGGGTTGAAGAAAACCGTGCAGCAATTGAGACTGTTGAAGTGATCCGTGTTTCTCCTATTGTTGAAAATCCGGAAAATCCTCATCCATTATTGGCAAAGGTGAAAAAAGCATGAGCTTTTATCAACATGAAACGGCCATAGTGGATGATGGCGCAGAAATCGGTGAAGATTCACGGGTCTGGCACTTTGTACATGTCTGTGGCGGCGCCAAAATCGGTAAAGGTGTGTCTCTGGGTCAGAACGTATTTGTGGGTAACCGCGTCATTATTGGTGACCATTGTAAAGTCCAGAACAATGTATCGGTTTACGATAATGTCGTTCTGGAAGAAGGCGTATTCTGTGGGCCGAGCATGGTCTTTACCAATGTGTATAACCCGCGTTCGCTGATAGAGCGTAAAGATCAATATCGTGACACGCTGGTGAAAAAGGGTGCCACATTAGGCGCGAACTGTACCATTGTCTGTGGTGTAACGATCGGCGCATATGCTTTTGTTGGGGCGGGTGCAGTCGTGAATAAAGATGTCCCTGCTTATGCATTGATGGTGGGTGTACCTGCAAAACAAATTGGCTGGATGAGTGAGTTTGGTGAGCAACTAGATCTTCCTTTGCAGGGACAGGCACAGGTGACCTGCTCGCATACAGGCGCAGTTTACCAACTTGATGGAACGACACTGACAAAGCAAGGTTAATATGATTGACTTTATTGATTTAAAAGCACAGCAACATCGAATTAAAGATAAAATTGATGCAGGTATTCAAAATGTATTGACGCATGGTCAATACATTTTAGGTCCAGAAGTAACTGAGCTGGAAGAAAAGTTAGCTGCCTATGTCGGTGCGAAATACTGTATTACCTGCGCCAACGGAACCGATGCCTTACAAATTGCACAAATGGCATTTGGTATTGGTCCAGGTGATGAGGTAATCACACCAGGCTTCACTTATATTGCGACCGCGGAAACAGTGGCTTTATTAGGTGCGAAGCCAGTCTATGTGGATGTTAATCCTAAAACTTATAACTTGGATGCGGAAAAACTAGAAGCTGCCATTACTCCTCGCACAAAAGCCATTATTCCGGTGAGCTTATATGGCCAGTGTGCTGACTTTGATGCAATCAACGCGATTGCTGCAAAGTATGGTATTCCGGTAATTGAAGATGCTGCACAAAGTTTTGGTGCAACTTACAAAGGACGTAAAAGCTGTAATTTAAGTACGGTTGCCTGTACCAGCTTTTTCCCAAGTAAGCCATTGGGCTGCTATGGCGATGGCGGGGCTATTTTTACCAGCGATGATGAGTTGGCTAAAGTGATTCGCCAAATTGCACGTCATGGGCAAGATAAGCGTTACCATCATATCCGTGTGGGCGTGAATAGTCGCTTAGATACCATTCAGGCTGCGATTTTGTTACCAAAACTAGAAATTTTGGATGATGAAATGCAGGCACGTCAAAAAGTAGCTGAAGTTTATAACCAGTTATTTAATCAGGCGGGTATCCAGACAACGCCATATCTTGAGCCAGATAACACCAGTGCATGGGCACAATATACGATTCAGGTCGATAATCGTGCAGATGTTCAGGAAAAACTAAAAGCTCAAGGAATTCCAACGGCTGTACATTATCCGATTCCATTGAATAAACAACCTGCAGTGGCTGATGCAAGTGTGAGTTTGCCCGTCGGTGATGAAATTGCGGAAAGAGTTATGAGCTTGCCAATGCATCCCTACTTGACGGTCGAAGCTCAAGAGAAAATTGTTCAAGCTTTAGGTTGATGTAAAAGTGAAAAGCCTTCTTGTAAAAATTAATAATAAGCTCAATGCTCAAGGAGGCTTTTTTAAAGCTGTCTCTGTTCTTGTAGGTGGTACAGCCTTTGCGCAAGTTATTGGACTAATTTGTCTACCTATCCTTACACGATTATATAGTCCGGAAGACTATACTATTTTAGGCGTTTATATTGCGATCGTATCAATCTTATCAGTTATTGCATGTCTAAGACTTGAAATTGCTATTCCTATACCAGATAGCGATAGAGAGGCTAAGGACTTATTGCTTCTAGCGTTTATCATTAATATTGTTTTTGTTGTTTTTTTATACATTCTCTTGGCTTTACTTCATCCTTTTTTAGAAGGATTTCATGTTATTCAACAACTATCTTTCTGGTTATGGTTTATCCCGATAGGTGTCTTATTATCAGGAATTTATTCTACGCTACAGTACTGGTCTACACGCAAAAAACGTTTCAGAGAAATTGCGAAAACTCGTATGACTCAAGCTATTTCTGGAAATGGAGCCAGTCTTGTAGTCGGCGCTACATCAGGAAGTTTTGGTGGACTAATTCTAGGGCAATTGTTTAGTTTTGGAGGAGGTTTACTAAAACTAAGCATTAGTGCTTATAAAGACTTAAAAGAAGTTAAAGAAAATTCAAGTTTAAAACTAACTTTGTATAAATATAAAGACTTTCCTAAATATTCAACTTTTGAAGCGCTAGCAAATACGAGTGCAATTCAATTACCATTAATTATTATTGCATATTTTTTATTAGGGCCGGAAGTCGGTTTTTTAATGTTGGCGATGAAAGTACTAGGGATTCCAATGGGACTTATAGGGTCAGCAATGTCTCAAGTTTATCTTTCTCATGCTCCTAAGTATCATCAAGATTGTAAGTTATATGAGTATACATTAGATGTTATAAAAAAAATCTTAAAAATTATTTTCATACCTTTTTTTATATTAGCCTTAATTAGTCCATATATATTTGGAATAATTCTAGGGGAACAATGGAGTGAAGTTGGATATTATATTTTAGCGATGATTCCTTGGTATTTTATGCAAATTTTATCTTCTCCTGTATCTATGTCTCTGCATGTAATAGGGGAACAAAAAAAAGCACTTTATTTACAGATTTTAGGCTTTGTAATGAGAGTGTTAATATTAATTTTGATTGCTATTTGTCAAACTAATTGGATAATATTTTATTATGTTTTATCTGGTTTTATGTTTTATGCACTTTACTTAATAGTGATTTTAACAGCATTGAAGGCTTATGAGAGAAAATAAAATGGATTTTAATAAGTTTAATATTAATCTATTGGCCTTTTTTGCTTTTTTATTAATATTTCCACTTGATTATATAGCATATACTGCAAGCAGTGTTGTGTCATTTGGCTTTCCGATAGGGTTTTTAGGTACTTTATTATCTTTCACTTTAATAGGAGTGTTTTTCTTAAACAAAAAAATAAAATTTTCAGATATATATATGTTTGGGCTGTTGGGTGGGTTTGTTTTCTTTATCTTGTTGTCGCAAAACTCTCTTGCCGTAGATTATTTATTTTGGTTTAAAACAGTTGGAATTTTCTTTACAGGAATGATTTTATTTGATTATTTTAAACAAAGAAATGATGTTTCGATTAAGTATGTAATTACATTTTTATTTCTTATAATGAGCTTACTTGTCTTAAAGTATTCATCTGATGGGAATTATTTAAGGCTTTCAGATGCGTTTGTGATAACTTCATTATTTTTAATTTCTTACCAAAAGCGTTTCTTTTTAACTTTAATAACAATAGGCATTTCCTGTTATGCTTTATATCTAATAGGATCTCGTGCAGGATTAATGATTTACTCTTTAATTGCTATTATTTTAGTTTATATAAAATTTGGCTTTATGCGTTTTTCAATTTTCATACCTCCAGTGATTTATATATTAGTAATGTTTATTATTGAGCTGAACTCAACAATCGTTAGATATGGGGATAATAGATTTCTTAGGTTGATTTTTGACTCAGAAGAGGATACTTCTTTAAATGTCCGAAAAGAGCTAAATGAATTTGGATATAATACTTTTTTACAAAATCCCATAGTGGGAGATTTTGGATTATATCGTAAAGTTTATGGGGAGGGCGCATATGCTCATAACTATTTATCCTTTTTATCAGATTTTGGAATATGGGGAGTTGTTTTTTTATTTGTATTAATTTGGCTCTATATTAAGTTTTGTATTTTAAATTTTAGAGATAGAACCGACTACAATATCTTCATTTTTTCTACAAGTACTTTTGGTATTATAGGTGTGGCAGTAGCTAAGAGTTATTATTGGTTAATTCCTTTTTTTGCTCTTGGATTGTTATATCGTGCAATTTCTACAAAAAGGTGAAATAATGGCCAAGTCGCTTAGTTTAACTCTATGTATAGCAAGTATTGTGTTTATAACTTTATCATCACAGGCAATGGCTTTTGATGTGTATCAATTTATTAATTGGCGTTTTTATAAAAATGATAAGGGTGAGGTTATTCGTACAAAAGATACTGAGGAGTTTCAACAATATCTAGCTACTTTAAAAATTAAAAAAATGAATGTAATTTATCCTCAAAAAATATTAACTAATAATAAGGCTGATCCAAAAAAAATAAAAATAATAGCTGAGGATTCAAGAAAGAACCCAAATATACCGATTTGCTTTGATATTGAAATTGGTGAAGCTAGTAAACCAGAAACAAACTTACCTGTAATATTAGATGCTTTAAAGTTATATAAGAAATATGGTGGAGTTGCACCTATTGGTGTCTACGGTGTATTGCCACAAAAAAGCCCAAATAAAATATTAAATAAAAGTGGTAAAATTCAAATTTCTAGCTTAAATAATAAATACGAAGAGATTGCCGAAAATGTGGATTTTTTAGCTCCTACTTTATATTTTTATGATTTAAAAGATATAAATATTTGGAATGATAAGGCTAAATTTAATATGTCGGAAGCAAAACGTTATTCGAAAAAATACAATATAAAAATTATACCTTTTGTTTCATTGAGTACATGGGAAAATGTTAACGGTAGATTTAAAATAACTCCTCTGACTGAACATGAAATGTCTATTGTAATACAGAATCTAAAACTATTAGGTGCTAATGGAGTTGTGATATGGGAAAGTGGTGCTGCTGTTCAAGATGATAATAGAAAATCTGCAATATTTGATATTAATCATTCGTCTTACAAAGCAATTGTTAATATAGCTAATAGACAGTAAATCTATATTTTTGAGTGGTTATATATGAAAGATTTTAATATTATTTTCCATTGTCCTTTCCCATTAGATTTTCAAGCTAAATCTGCAAGTGGAATTAGGCCAATTAAACTTTTAAAAGCTTTTCAAGAGTTAGGTTGTAATATTGACCTGGTGGTTGGATATTCTGATGAGCGTCGTGAAGCAATAAATATTATTAAGCGTAAGATTAAAAAAGGTTATAAATATAATTTTGTTTATTCTGAGTCATCAACAATGCCGACAGCTTTAACTGATACTCATCATTTGCCACTTCATCCTTTTATGGATTTTAATTTCTTCCGTTTTTTGAAAAAAAATAATGTAAAAATTGGTTTGTTTTATAGAGATATTCATTGGAAATTTGATCACTATGGATTGGGTTTACCTTGGTACAAGAAGCAACTTGCTTTATTTTTTTATTATTTTGATTTGAAATCATATAATAAATATATTGATGTATTATATTTGCCATCATTGGAAATGGGTAAGTATATTGATTTTATTGATTCAAATAAATTTAAAGCTTTACCTCCAGCGCATGATATATCTTTTTCTGAGAAGCCAATAATTTTAACTGAAAGTATAAAATTGCTATATGTGGGTGGAGTTGGTGAAGGTTATAAACTTCATAAATTATTTGACGCATTAAAATTAATGCCAGAGATTCAATTAACAGTTTGTACAAGAGAGTTGGACTGGAGTAATGCAAAATTTAGCTACGACAGTATCCCTAATAATATTAGAGTAGTTCATGAAAGTGCTGAAGGGTTAGATAAATTATATAAAAATGCTGATATTGGAGTTTTATTTGTCGAACCTAAGAGCTATTGGGAATTTGCTGTTCCTTTTAAATTGTATGAATATATTGGAAGAAATAAACCTATAATTTGTTGTAGAGATACATTGGTCGGTAATATTGTGAGCTCTAATAATATTGGGTGGTCAATTGATTATACGGTTGAGTCATTGGTTGAATTACTTACTGGCTTAGAGTCTATGGATGTTATTAGTAAAACAAAAAAAATATTGGAATTTAGTAAGACAGAAACATGGAAGAGTCGAGCCAGTACAGTAATACATGATCTATCTGATTGTTAATAAAGTTTTGTAAGGAATTATTGTGAAAAGTATACTTGTTTTAGCTCAGTCTTATCCTAGTCCTGAAAATATTTATAATTTAGCTTTTGTACATAGCCGAAATTTAGAATATCAAAAGAAAAATGTAAAAGTAACTGTTTTAAATTTTAGTGCAAAGACTAATTATGTGTATGAGGGTATTAATGTTGTTTCTCCCGATAGTGTATTGGAATTATCACAATATGACTCGGTTGTCTCACATGCACCCAACATAAGAAACCATATTTTATTTTTGTTTAAAAATTTAACTAAAATAAGAAAAATAATATTTGTATTCCATGGTCATGAGGTTTTAGAGGTAGGGAAATACTATCCAAAACCTTATAAATGGGAAAAGTCTACTGAAAATTCTTTTTTCAGATGGTTCTATGATAAAATTAAATTAAAAATACTTAATAAGATCCTTAATTCTGATAAAGTCTCAATTATATATGTTAGTGAGTGGATGAGGTCAGAGGCAAATAAATGTTTGAAAGCTAGTTATTCTTCTAAAGAAATTATTGTTCATAATCCAATAAATTACTCTTTTTATGAAAGAAAGTATAAGTATAAAGAAACAGAAAACTATTCGGATTTTATTACTATAAGACCGTTAAATGGTTCAAAATATGCTGTAGATTTAGTGGTAGCCTTAGCTAAGGCAAATCCTAGTTTATCTTTTGATATATATGGAAGAGGCGACTATTTTTTACATAATGATTTGCCTGAAAACGTACGGCATATTGATAAGTTTATACCACAAAATAGCATCCCTGATTTATTGGATAACTATAAGGCTGTTGTCATGCCTACTCGTCTTGATGCACAAGGAGTAATGATGTGTGAAATGGCTAGTTATGGCATTCCAACTATTGTATCTGATTTACCAGTTTGTCATGAAATGTTAGATGGTTTTTCAAATGTTTATTTTATTAAAAATAATGATTTTTTAAATAAAAAAATCAATATCTTAGATTTGATTCCCTTGAGCGAGTTTGAACAGGTTGACAGGTTTAATCCAGAAGAACTTGCCTTAAAAGAACTTAGTTTTATTTTATCGTAATTGAGTGTTAAGTATGAAAGTATTATTAGTATTTGGAACTCGGCCAGAAGCGATAAAAATGGCGCCTTTGGCTTTAAAGTTACAACACTATTCGCAAGATTTTGAGACCAAAGTCTGTGTAACCGGACAACATCGGCAGATGCTAGATCAGGTGTTGGAGCTATTTAGTTTAAAACCTGATTTTGACTTGAATTTAATGAAGCCAGGACAAACGCTCTCTGATGTGACCTCCGGAGTACTTAAAGGTCTGGAGCAGGTGTTTGAACAATGGCTGCCAGATGTAATTTTGGTACATGGTGATACCGCGACCACGTTTGCCGCATCCTTAGCTGCGTATTACCATAAAATTAAAGTAGGGCATGTTGAGGCTGGGCTACGTACAGGTGATTTATATTCGCCTTGGCCGGAAGAAGCTAATCGACAATTAACCGGGGTATTGGCAAATTATCATTTTGCACCCACACAATCCTCTTATGACAACCTGATTAAAGAAAATGTGAATCCAGCGACTATTGTCGTGACTGGTAATACCGTGATTGATGCGCTATTGCAAGTCAAACAAAAGGTTGAGCAAGATCAAACACTGGTCGAACAATTTCAACAGCAGTTCTCATTTCTCGAGCAAGAGAAGAAACTGATTCTGGTGACGGGTCATCGTCGTGAGAACTTTGGCCAGGGTTTTTTAAATATTTGTCAGGCCTTAGCGAATCTGGCAAAAAAATATCCGGATATCCAGATTGTGTATCCGGTGCATTTAAATCCCAATGTACAGCAACCGGTAAACGCACTTTTAGCCGATATTGACAATGTGTATCTGATTGCGCCTCAAGACTACTTACCTTTCGTCTATTTAATGAATCGTAGTTACCTGATTCTGACTGACTCTGGCGGGATTCAGGAAGAAGCACCTTCTTTAGGTAAACCGGTGCTGGTAATGCGAGATACCACAGAAAGACCTGAAGCTGTACAGGCTGGCACAGTGCGTTTAGTGGGAACAGAGATCGCTGCGATTGAACAGTCGGTAGCAGAATTGCTTGAAAATCCTGATGTTTATGCTGAAATGGCTGCAGCACATAATCCGTATGGCGATGGTACAGCCTGTCAGCAGATTATTCAGTTTT
>NZ_AMZS01000010.1:0-288 GCF_000314615.1 Acinetobacter sp. WC-323 | reverse complement strand
AGATTACAGATTCCGGTGAAAAAAGCCCTGGCTCACTATACCTTGCAGCGCTATCAGGCCGCGATCACGCTGGCTGAGGCGGATGATGCCTTGAAATATCCCTTGGTACTACAACGCTCAGATATCGAAAAGCTGTCGTCTTACCTGTTTGATCAGGCCTCATAGGAGATTGGCCATGTTAGAACAATTTCATTATGACAGTGACCTGATTGGTGGCTCCCTGATGGTGCGTGAAAGCCGGCTGATCGCGGATCTGTTATTACGAGAAGCGACTCCAGAACAATGGCA
>NZ_AMZS01000009.1:0-1850 GCF_000314615.1 Acinetobacter sp. WC-323 | reverse complement strand
CCAAGGCATCGGCAAAGCTTGAGGTCGGATAAATATCCGTGGTCATTACTCCGTCTCTATAAGTCGGTAGCATGCGCTGCAGATCAAAGTTGATCTTGCGCGTCTTGACCGATAGAGCGCCGGTGGTGGCATAGGTTCTGGCACGGAAAACAGTTTCACTGTGGTACCGTGTGCTTTGCAGTGGAAACGCTCCGTAGAGTGCCTGCCACTTCACTTCATCCACCACACTCGGTGCGTTGATTGCGCCAGTTACCCGACGTGCACGGACACTGCAACGGCCCTGAAATGTGGTCATATCCAGTGTGACACCAATCGTCTGACGAGACTTTGCAGAGCCTTTCATTGTGATTCGCTGGACCATTGGACTGCCCAATGGCTCATCTGCAGCATTCACTGGAGTAACTTCTACCTCCAGGACAATATTCACTACTCCCTGAACATTACCGTTATAAACGGCATATAACCCATTGGTTGCGACAAAGTTACAGAGCACGCGACTACGTTCAACATTATCCAGAATAAAAGGTCCAATCCATTTCTCACCAATAGAAACAATCCTTGGTGACAATGCACCAGTCTTTTGATTCGCAATATCTTTCAATTTTAACCAGTTCGGATTGACTGCAGCGGGATTGGATAAGGTCATCCGGTCATCAGCAACAGATAAAACATTGTAGGTACCATTGAGGCTATATGTCTGACCATCGAGTGTGAAAGAAGCATTACTGATCTGAACACGATCATTACCAACAAATTTGGATGTTAGATCTGTGAGATTAGAAGTTGCTCTCAACAACTCATTTGGATAGGCAAAATGTAGATAATTGCTACCTTCTAAAGTCTGAGTTTCGGCTGAACGTAGGATCTGTCCATTGACTGAATTCTGCTGTTGAACTGATAAAGGTAATGTTGTGATTTCACTTCCAAGAGAAAAATATGGTTCACCAGAAATAATATCGACATCCGGGCTATAGACCTGGATCGATGCACCGGCGATATCAACAATGCTAGTTTCACCGTCAAAGGCACCATTGATTTGATAGTGTCCACGGCCAATACATCCGACAATGTGCTCAACCTCGACATTGTTCTCATACACCTTATAAGGCACTGCAATCAGGTCAGGCGTATCCCACGCTGCGCCTAAAACATCTGCAACACGACCATTCACACGCATCTTGTTTTCACGGCTTGAAAGTTCGTTATTGGCCGATGAAGACTGATTGTTATTCTGGTTGGTCTGTGCGATCGACGGCGTTGGCATTAATAGTGCCACGGCCAGCCCCACAACTAACGATACGACTGCAGCAACCAAGGCGGGAATCCCCTTCGGATTCTCAATCACAATGAATGTGCCAGGTAGGAAATCGAGCTGCTTCAGATCATGGGCATTTTTTGGTGTAACTTCGTTGGCCACCGAAATTTCAGCATGCTCCATATCACTTGGATTGTGAAAGATGCGCAGGTGCTCAGGCATATGCTCATACTTTGATGTGAGCCATTGGCCAATTGTGGACGCGTGCTCAATCACTTTCTTTTCAGATAAAGGATCCTGTTTATAAATAATCTTAATCATAGTAACTGACCCGATTAAACCCCATTGCCATTACGACTTGTTCAGATAAATAAGACACACCGCTTTCCATCAGGTGCAGAACCTTACCCCCACGAAAAAGCCCCACATGTGGGGGCTTGTTTCTGAGTCTTGGATGGAAGGCGACAATGCAGCCCTCCTTGGGCATGGGCAGCGGATTAAGCAATTTCAAACGTGAAGGTAAAAAAGTGATTTCACCCTTAGGCTGCATAAACAGTTCCAGTGCTTCCCCACGGTCTATGCCATACAGATCCAT
>NZ_AMZS01000008.1:0-113191 GCF_000314615.1 Acinetobacter sp. WC-323 | reverse complement strand
TCAACCAAACTTCGGCGATGATAGCCTGACCATTTTTTCCATAGTGTCCTACCTAAACGTTTAATTGTTCGAAGTAATTCATTTCGCTCTAGCGAGCTACTCTTTGTATCTTTCCATGGTTTCGCATTTTTTCTAGGTGGAATCACCGCATGTGCTTGCCGATCTGCAATGACCTGACGGCATTGCTTGGTGTCATAAGCTCCATCGGTATAAACAGAGTCAATCTGCTCATCTTGTGGAATCTGATTAAGTAAATCACCAAGCACCTGTGAATCACAGACATTATTGGTTGTGAGCTGAATAGCGCGTATTTGTAGGGTTTTGGCATCTATACCAATATGTAGTTTACGCCATTGGCGACGATATTCAGCTCCATGTTTCTTGCGTTTCCATTCGCCCTCACCTAGAAACTTCATCCCTGTTAGAGTCTACGAGTAGATGCAGCCCATCGCTACTTTTTTGGTAGCTGATTGCAATATCAATATGCTTTTGTCTTCTACAAAGCGTACTGTAATCTGGTGCGGTCCAATTTAATCCGCAAAGTTTAATCAGACTTTGCACAAAGCCAGTGACCATACGTAAAGATAGACGGAATAAGGATTTAATCATTAAGCAGCATTGGATGGCTGCGTCGGAGTAGGTTTGATTTCGCCCTTGTTTGCCTTTTGATGGAGCATACCATTGCGTAGCAGGATCAAACCAAAGGGCAATATTTCCGCGATTAATGAGTGCTCGGTTATATGCGGGCCAATTGGTTGTGCGGTAGATTTTGTGTGTAGGCTTCTTCATTTGAAAATTATATCGCTGAAAAAGCCTTTACAGATAGGTTTGTGCAACAAAGCCATGCGCCATTCGAGAATTTACCATTACGTGACGCTTTAGATTTTTATAAGCATGAAAAAGGATGGTCGAACCGTTTAATTGCGGGTGACAGCTTGTTAGTTATGAACAGTCTTCTTAAAAAGGAGAGTATGGCAGGTAAGGTTCAGATGATTTATTTTGATCCGCCATACGGTATTAAATATGGTTCAAACTTCCAGCCGTTTGTGAATAAAAAAGATGTTAAAGATAAGAGTGATAAAGATTTAACTCAAGAACCTGAAATGCTAAAAGCATTTCGAGATACTTGGGAGTTGGGTATTCATTCTTATCTTACATATATGCGTGACCGATTTTTATTAGCAAAGGATTTATTAAATGAAACGGGCAGTATATTTGTTCAGATTTCTGATGATAATCTTCATCATGTTAGAGAAATGATGGATGAAATATTTGGGAGAAAAAATTTTATTACATTGATTAGTTTTAAAAAGACAACAGGTTTTGGTGATACAAAGGTACTTTCATCTACTACAGATTATATTTTGTGGTATGCGAAAAATATAGAAAAAATAAAATCTAAATCGTTATTTCAGAAACGAGAAGGTGGTAATTGGATTAACTATAATTACATTAGAACTGATAAGTATGAATTCAGAAAGTTCACTCAAGAGGAAACTAATCAGTGGGAGAAAGTAAATAATAATTCTAAAATATATCGACGTGATAATTTAACTTCTGCATCATCAAGCTCGACAACTTCTATGAGTATTAACTTTCAAAATAAGGAGTATTCTCCTTTTCCTCGTGGATGGATGACAAATTCTATTGGTATTGAGAGATTAAGTAAAGCTAGCCGTCTAGAAGCTTATGGTAAAACATTATCTTATAGAAGATATACAGAGGATTTTCCTTGGATACGTTTTAATAGCTTATGGGAAGATACTGTTACCGGTGGATATGCAGATGAAAAATTATATGTAGTACAAACAGGCATAAAAGTTATTGAACGCTGTTTATTGCTTTCTACAGATCCAGGTGACTTAACATTAGATATTACTTGTGGTTCAGGGACAACAGCATTTGTTTCCGAAAAATGGGGACGTCGTTGGATTACATGTGATACCTCTCGTATTGCTATCACTTTAGCAAAACAAAGATTGATGACTGCTAGTTATGAATATTATGAACTGAAATATCCAAATGAAGGTTTAAAAGGGGGATTCTTTTATGAAACAGCACCTCGTATTACACTCAAATCAATAGCTAATAATCCTGATATTGATCAAATTTATGACCGACTCCACCCTAAAATTGAAACAGCCCTAACACTACTTAATAAAGAGCTTACCACTCAACCACCTACATCTTTTAAAGTTATTGAAGGTGGTCGTAAAGAGGAAATCTTAGATTTTTCAAAAAAAGCGGAATTACTTGAGTGGGAAGTACCATTTGAAGCGCCGCAAGATTGGAATATAGACCAAGTAGAAGCATTAGAGAAGTTTCATCAAGCGCGTATTACGATGCAAAAGCAAATAGACGATGCAATTGCAGCACATGCGGATCAAGAAGTTTTATACGACAAACCAATTATTACTAAGAATCGCCTCAGAATTAGTGGACCATTTACGGTAGAAGCTGTGCCTTTCCCGACAGTTAAAGCATTAGATGAAGCAGGAACATTAGGTGAAGCTGATACAAGTATTGCACGTATGGGGGAATCAGGTCGTAAGCATGATTGGATGGCTGAACTAGCGAAAACGGGTATCCGTGGTCCAAATGGTCAGATGATTAACTTTAGTGATCTAGAGATACTACCTTATGACAAAGATATGCAAAATATCCATGCCATTGGTCACTTAGACACTGGAAATAGAGTCGTTGTAAGTTTTGGTCCTGAACATGCGGCCTTGGAGCAACGACAAGTAGCAAATGCCATGAATGAAGCGGGAAATCTTTTCCCATTGCCTAGAATGATTGTTTTTTGTGCATTTACATTTGATCCTGAAGCTGCAAAGGATATTGATGCAATTAAAGGAATTACAACCCTAAAAGCACAAATGAATACTGATCTACTTACTGAAGATTTGAAAAAAGCACGGACAAGTAACCAAAGTTTCTGGCTTATGGGGCAACCCGATATCGAAGTGTATAAGCTAAAAGATGGTAAATACCAAGTTGAAGTTTTAGGTTTTGATTACTTTGATACTGTTAAAGGTGAGCTAATTTCAGGTGGTAAATCCAAAATTGCCATGTGGAGTTTAGATACAGATTATGATGAGCGTAGTTTATTTCCACATCAGGTATTCTTCCCAATCGCAGGTAAGGGAGAAGGCTGGGAAAAACTTAAGAAAAATATTCGTGCTGAATTGGACGAAACACAATTGGAAAAGTTCCATGGTACGAAGAGCTTACCTTTTGAGGCCGGTGAAAATAAGAAAATCGCAGTCAAGATTATTGATGACCGAGGTATTGAGTCACTTAAAGTCATGAATTTGGATTAAGGTGAAACCATGTCTACAAATTCCTTAATTATTAGTTCACCTTTCGAATGTCCAACCTATCATTGGGAGCGTAACCCGCAAAGCAGCCAGCTCGATTTAAAACAAGGACGCCGTCCTGCAAGTTATGAGATCTTCGATACACGAAGTAATACCTTGCGATCTGTTGAGTTGGGTCTTGTTAATCGTATTCGCCAACGTGTAAATGAATGGCGTGAGGCAGATTATCCTGGTGTTACTACGATTACACGCCAACTTTTAACACATTGGTACGATAAAGAAACGACACGCCCTTATGAGTTTTATTTCTGTCAAATCGAAGCCATTGAGACATTAATTTGGTATGTTGAGGCGACACCAGAATTTAAACAAGGTATTGCCATCTCCGGTGATGGCGGTGAGTGGGAGCGACTATGTAATAAGATGGCGACAGGTTCTGGTAAAACCACAGTTATGTCGATGATTATTACATGGCAAGTATTGAATGCACTTACATATCCTAAACGTTATAGAGATTTTTCAAAGGCTATTTTTATCGTTGCGCCTGGTTTAACAGTTAAAGAACGATTGCAAATTTTGTTACCAGGCCATCCTCAAAATTACTATGATGACTTTTCATTATGCCCAAATGAGATACTTCGCCAAAAGCTCAATCAAGCTGAGATTCTTATAGAGAATTGGCATTCACTTATGCCTCAAAAAGAACCTGAACGGTCGGTGGTAAAAAAAGGTAAAGAAAGTGACGAGGCATATGTAAGACGTGTATTAGGTTCATTGGCCAACCATAAAAATATTGTGATCATTAATGACGAAGCACATCATGCTTATCGGAAACCTGCGGAAGTCAAAATTAGTAAAAAGGATGCTGAAGAATTTGGTATTAATTTAGATGAAGCAACACGCTGGGTTGAAGGCTTAGATCGTATTCATAAAACACGAGGAATCATTCGTTGTTTCGACTTATCTGCGACTCCATTTGCCCCAACAGGGAAAAAAACTACTGAAAGTGCATTGTTCGAATGGGTTATTTCAGATTTTGGTCTTTACGATGCAATAGAAGCAGGATTGGTCAAAACTCCTCGCATTGTAGTGCGTGATAACGCTTTACCAAGTACCAAAGATTTGCAACCAAAGCTTTACCATTTATATCGTGAAGAGGATGTTCGGGAGGATTTGAATCGAAAAGCCGAGCCGCATGAAGCATTACCACAAATAGTCCAGCAAGCTTATGCTCTTTTAGGAGCTGACTGGCGTGAAGCAATGATATCTTGGGTGAAAGCAGGTATGTCATCACCACCTGTTATGCTTACGGTATGTAATCGTACCGAAACAGCCGCTCGTATTGAATATTATTTTAATAAAGGTGATGTATTTTGGTCAGAGTTGCAGGCCCCGAACAGGACACTCCGAGTAGACTCGAAAGTATTAGATAAGGCTGAGAAGGGAGAAAAAAGTGACACAGATGTAACTTATGAGGCACGCCTTAAAGAAATTGTTGAAGCAATCAACTTACCTCAAGATAAAAAACAAGAGTTATTAAACCTCAAGAAAGAAGAGTTACTACGGGCAATAGTCGACAATGTAGGTAAGCGTGGTACAGCGGGTCAAAATCTTCAAAATGTGATATCAGTGGCGATGCTATCCGAAGGTTGGGATGCAAAAAATGTGACTCACATTATGGGGCTTCGTGCTTTCTCTAGCCAATTACTTTGTGAGCAGGTTATTGGTCGTGGTTTAAGACGAGTAAGTTATGATACACAGCCTGTCGAATGTCCAGATGGTATTATACGGGAATTGTTTGCTCCCGAGTATGTAAATATTTTTGGTGTTCCTTTATCAATTTTCCAAGATGTAGGTGAAGGGGGAACAAATCCGCAACCACCTAAGCCAACAACACAGATATTAACATTATCTGAACGTTCTGTTTTGGAGATATCGTGGGCAAATGTGCTGAGAGTAGATAGCGTACTTAAAGAAAAGCTTATGGTAGATTGGTCAAAAGTTCCAAGCGTTCATTTGAACCCAAGTGAAATCCATGTTTCAGTAAATTTAGCCCCAGCCTTAGGCGGTGCGACAGATTTGTCAAAAGCTGTAGAAATTGATCTCGAATTATTGCCTGAAGAGTTTCGTATGCAAAAATTATTGTTTCTTGCAGCACGAAAAGCGTTTGAGAATGTCCAACAAGGTTATACGGGTAGTAAAGAGATATTAATCCAACAACTTATTCGTTTATCTGAAGAGTTTTTAAAATCGGATAAAATAGTGGTTCCCTCTTTATTCCATGAAGAACCATTAAAAAAACGGATTTTGATTGCACTTTCTATGGATAAGGTGGTTCGGCATTTGGTGGCATATGTACATCAGGCGAATGTTACCGTATTAGAACCTATTTTTGATATTGAAAAACCTATAGGTTCAACTTCTGATATGAGAACCTGGTACACGACACGGTTATGTCAGCCAACTGAATTTTCTCAAATTAGTCATGTGGTCGCAGACGGTACATGGGAAGCATATGCCGCAAATATCCTCGAAAAATTTGCTAAAGACAGTGTAGTGGCATCCTATGCTAAAAATGATCATTTAGGATTTAATATCTACTATATGTGGAATGGCAGTAAGCGTAAGTATGTACCTGATTTTTTAATTCGACTTGCTAATGGTAAGACTCTTGTTTTGGAAATCAAAGGTCAAGACAGTGAGCAAAATAAAGCAAAACGTTTAGCATTGGATGTTTGGGTAAAAGCAATCAACCAAAAGGGTGGGTTTGGTACTTGGTGTTGGGATGTGGTTAAAGAAGCACCTGCTAGAATACATGATGTGATTCTTGAACATGCAAAATCAGCCACGTACACCAAATCTATAGGTGAGCTATTTTTAGATTTGTAAAACTATAAAGGGAGGTGAAACCTTCCTTTATATTAAGGATTTAATGCGATAAGCATTTTTTAGGAAAAGGTACAATTTTATTACGTAAACTATCAATGAAATTAGACCATTCCTGCATCATCTTGATACGGTAGTCTAGATGTTGAGCGTGGTTGTAAGCTTGAGAAACGGCATTACCCACTCTATGGGCAAGTTGGATCTCTATCGCATCATGCATATAACCCTGTTCATGTAAGGTTGTAGAAGCAAGTCCACGGAAGCCATGTCCTGTCATCTTACCGTTATACCCCATTGTACGAATTACGCATAAAAGAGCATTACTGCTCATAGGCTTAGCTGTACTGTGATTATAGAATACGTATTGCTTGTTTCCTGTAAGAGGGCGTAATCCCTCTATTAACTCGATTGCTTGTGTCGACAAAGGAACGATATGTGGTTGAGCCATCTTCATTTTATCAGCAGGTATACGCCATAATTTAGTTTCAAAATCAATTTCATCCCATTCCATCATTCTAAGTTCAGCAGTACGTACAAAAGTTAAGGTCATCAACTGAATTGCTGTTTTAATCATTGGACTACCATGATAACGATCCATACGTTCAAGGAATGGTGGAAATTCTGAAATATCCAAACGGGCCATGTGCTTTACTTTACGAGGCTTTAAGGCTTCTTGTAGGTGAGGTGTTGGATCATTTTCAATAATGCCTTTACGAATCGCAAAGCGAAAAATTCGACCAGCTAAAGGAATTGAACGTTTAGCCATTTCCTGTGCGCCACGCTCTTCAATTTTTTTTGCACAGGCAAGTACATCTTTACCCTTAATCTGATCAATAGGTATATCACCTAATGCAGGGAAAAGGTCTTTTTCAAAGACTGATAGATCCCGTATATAAGTCGTTTCTTTAATGACGGCTTTACGATCTTCCATCCACTCCATCGCAAGTGATTTGAAAAGGATGCTTTCATCTATTTGCTGTAATCGTTGATTTTTTACGGCATTTGGATCGATATTATTGTAAAGCTGAATACGTGCTTCATCACGAGCCCGACGAGCTTGTGCAAGCGAAATCTCTGGATAGCTGCCAATAGTGAGAGTACTTTCACGACCATTAAACCGATATTTTAACCGCCAGAAGCGACCACCTGATGGCGTGACTTCTAAATACAGTCCTTTTTCATCGGCATAACGCTTTTTCTTTTCAAGTGGTTTGATCTTTCTAACTTGAGCATCGCTAAGCATTCTGAATGGTATCCATGCAAATTGGGGGACGATTATTCTATTTTTATAATCATCCCCCAATTATCCCCCACAATATGGGGGATTGCAATGGAAAGGGTAGGAACCTGTAAGTAATAAAAAAAGCCTAAACCCTTTAGGTTTAAGCTTTTTAGATCATCTTTAGATGGTTTTGGAAATAATCTTGGCGGTGAGAGAGGGATTCGAACCCTCGATACGCGCAAACGTATACACACTTTCCAGGCGTGCTCCTTCAGCCACTCGGACACCTCACCAAGGTGTGCGATAGTAACCAAAAAAATGCGGGCTGCCAAGTTGTGATGAACAGATTTGCAGAAAAACTTTTTGGCTAATGATAAGATTGCGCCATATAACGTTTTAGTTTGAAGCGACATAATATGCAAAGTACTGCAAAAAAAGCCGCATTGCCGGCGATGACGCTGGCAGCATTAGGGGTGGTATTTGGAGACATTGGGACCAGTCCGCTCTATGCGATACGGCAATGCTTTGTCACAGGACATGTGGATATCAGTGAAGGATCGATTCTCGGCATCCTGTCCCTGATCTTCTGGTGCATGAACCTGACCATCAGTTTTAAATATGTGTCGATGATCATGCGTGCAGACAACAATGGTGAAGGCGGGATCATGTCTTTGCTGGCGTTGAACCTGCGTTCTAACGTATTCAGCAACAAGAATAAAATCTTTCTGATCGCACTTGGATTTATCGGGGCATCGCTATTCTTTGGTGACGGCATTATTACGCCAGCCATTTCGGTACTGTCGGCGATTGAGGGCCTGAGTCTGATCACACCCACACTGGATCGCTGGTTAGTCCCGATTGCGCTCGGTATTTTAACCGCTTTGTTTATGGTGCAACGACATGGTACTGCCACCATGGGCAAATTCTTTGGACCGATCACCTTATTATGGTTTGCGTCTATTGGCCTGATTGGCCTGTGGAGCATCATTCAGACCCCGTATGTGTTGATGATGGTCAATCCTTACTGGGCGCTGCATTTTGTCTATGACCAGCCGACCGTTGCCTTTATTACCATGGGTGCAGTGATCCTGACCATGACCGGTGGTGAAGCGTTGTATGCCGATATGGGCCATTTTGGACGTATGCCGATCAAGCTGGCCTGGTTTATCGTGGTCTTGCCGTGCTTGCTACTCAACTATGCAGGTCAGGGCGCCTTACTGTTGCGTGATGCCAAGGCGATTGAAAACCCGTTTTACCTGCTGGTGCCTGACTGGGCCTTATTCCCGATGATCGGACTGGCAACTGCCGCAGCGGTGATTGCCTCTCAAGCGGTGATTACCGGAGTATTCTCAATGGCCAATCAGGCCATGCAGTTACGCTATTTACCACGCCTTACCGTGCACCATACCTCTGATGTAGAGCAGGGCCAGATCTACTTGCCTTTCATTAACTGGGTGTTGTTTATCTCAGTGGTGATCCTGATTCTGCTGTTTGAAAGCAGTGCCGAACTGGCCAGTGCCTATGGCGTTGCGGTGACCATGACCATGCTCTGCGGTACCATCCTGATCTCGACGCTGGCCTATGGGGTGTGGCGTTGGCCTGCATGGAAAGTGGCGTTGTTTGCGGTGCCATTCCTGATCATTGATCTGATTTTTGTCGGTTCAACCTCATTAAAAATCCTCTCTGGCGGATGGGTGCCGATCCTGATTGGTGTGGTGGTGTATACCATTCTGATGACCTGGAAACGTGGTCGTGAAATCGTATATAACCGCATGGAAACCAATGCCTTGCCAATCGAGTTATTTATTAAAAGTATTGGCATGAGCAAGGAAACACAATATGTGCCAGGTGAAGCGATTTTTCTGACCGGTACCCCGAATATTGTGCCGCATGCGATGTTGCATAACATCAAGCACAACAAGGTGCTGCATGAGCGTAATGTGATGGTGACGGTCTATACGCAGGATATTCCCTATGTGGCTGAAGCCGACCGCTTAAAAGTGGAAAAGCTGGATGAGCACTTTTATCGCATCTATGTCTATTATGGTTTCAAGGACCAGCCGAATATTCCGGTCGCGCTGGAACAGGCCTATAAACAACTGGATTTTGAGTTCGATATGATGCAAATGAGTTTCTTCATTTCGCGAGATCGTATTGTGCATACCGTTGGTGATGGCATGTCACCATGGCGTGAAAAGCTGTTTATCTCGATGCAGCGCAATACCAGTCCGGTCAGTGACTTCTACCAGATTCCGACCAACCGTGTGGTGGAACTGGGTAGTCAGATCGAAATTTAAGTTGAAGTTGATAAAACAGGCACGCTCAAGTGCCTTTTTTATTGTCTGTTGAGCAAGTGTACAGATTTGCGACATAAAATGTCGCTCTAGGCTGAAACCCAATATACAGCAAGGCTTTGAGTTGTTAAGCTGCGCGTTCATATTGATTTTGATGTAGTTATGGCGAAGAGACCAACCAGAAAGGGTAAAACTCCATTTGCTTTTTTGAGCCAGAATGTTGGAAAGCTTGTGCTGGCTGCAGTCGCGACGGGAAGTTTTGCGATTGCGTTTGGCAATGAAAAAATTTCGAAACTGATTCCGTTCCAGTCCAGTAATGGCGCCTGTTTAAAACCGTTTTATCGTGATGTGCCGCCGTTATTGAGCAAGGACAGTCTGAAAAAAGACAGTTATGCCTTGTGTTTTAACGACTTCAATGTGATGTATTCGGGCATCTCCAAGACCCCGTTGTGGTCAGCGGAATATCTCACCCCTGAACGTTTAAGTGTCAAAATCAAACGTGAAGATAATTTCCATGAAGAAACCCGGGTGCAGTTGGCGCATCGCGCGTTGTTATCGGATTATCGTGGTTCCGGCTATGACCGTGGTCATATGGCACCTAACGGGGACATGAACAATACCGCAGCCCAGTATGACAGTTTCTCCCTGGCCAATATGGTGCCACAAGCACCAAAAAATAATCAGGAAGTCTGGCGTAAACTGGAAGAAGCGGTGCGTTCCATGGTCACCAAACAGCATAAAGATGCCTATGTGCTGACCGGACCAATCTTTGAAGGCAAACGCCTGAAAACCATTGGTAAAGGGGTGATTGTCCCGACAGCGGTGTATAAAGCGGTGTATTTACCCAAGCAGGGCATTATTGGTGCCTATTATGCGCCAAACAATAATTCATTACAGGTCAAAGTGGTGAGTGTCTGCTATCTGGAAGAAAAGCTGGGAATTAATTTATTCCCGCAATTAACCGAACAGCAGAAACGCAATGTCTATCAGTTGCCATTGTCTGCGCAACAGGTGAAGCCAAATAAAGACATCAGCTATTCACATTGGGATGGACAAAGCCAGTGTGCGGAAGAGGCCAAGACCGATGCCATTCAGGCCCAGCAGCGTCAATTTACCTCACAATCGACTGAGTCGGCAGGCAGTAAGTTGCCACAAATTGATGAACAGACCAAACAGGCCATGATTAACCAGCTGATCAATGCCTTGGTACAGTATTTCTTACAAATGTTGCGCTAAGAAACGCTTGCAAAGTGATCGTGCTTGGCTCATGTTGGGTGAGAGACAACAATAACGAGAGAGAAAGATGTTTAAACCTTTTGAACATGGTGATGAGTCGTCAGCAATTTATGACCTGACCCTGGAAAATCAGGTGGATTGTGTGAGCTTGTACGGCAATTTGCAAATCACCAAAGATCAGGCTGGTTTAAAAACCGCAAAGGCATTACAAAGCTTTATCAATGAGGTGGTGGCGGCCTTGGAGAAACAGGAGCTGCCTGAACAGATCGAGCGCCAGCTGGAACAGGACATTGAAAATCCATTTTTATAAATAAAAAAAACAGCCGATGCAGGCTGTTTTTTTTATGCGGTGTGATGCGCTTAGTTTTTCTCGCTGCCCACTACTTTGTAAATCACTGCACCGATAATGGCACCAATGATTGGCGCAACCCAGAATAACCACAACTGGCTAAGTGCCGCAGTTTCCGCAAATAAAGCCACCGCAGTACTACGTGCTGGGTTCACAGAAGTATTAGTCACAGGAATACTGATCAAGTGGATCAGGGTGAGGGCCAAACCAATTGCAATTGGTGCGAAGCCAGCGGGTGCACGACGGTCTGTTGCACCCATGATCACGATCAGGAAGAAGGCTGTGAGGACTACTTCAATCAGAAATGCTGAAGCCACAGAGAAGTGGTTTGGAGAAAGTTCGCCATAACCGTTGGTCGCGAAGCCGCCTGTACCGGCAAAACCTGCCTGACCTTGTACGATGATGTACAGCACGAATGCTGCCAGCGCACCACCAATCACCTGAGAAATAATATAGGGCACTAGGTCTTTGGCATTAAAACGTCCACCGACCCATAAACCGACGCTGACCGCCGGGTTAAAGTGACCACCTGAAATATGACCAAAGGCATACGCGCCCGTTAATACAGTTAAACCAAAAGCAAGTGCTACACCAAGAAAGCCGATGCCAAGTTCTGGAAATGCTGCTGCAAGTACAGCACTACCACAACCACCAAAAACAAGCCAAAAAGTACCAAGAAATTCTGCTAAATATTTGTTCATTGTTATCACCAAACATGTTTTAAAAAATAAAAAAACAAGCATCCAAAACGTTATTATGGATATGTGTCAACCGTGTGAAAAAGTGTGAACTATTTCACATAGGTATATAGGCTCTTGTATAAAACGTGTGAAAAAATGGATCAGTTGTGAAACCGTTAGTTCATGGGTAATTTTATTAAGAATTGTAAATTGTGTTGTTGTTTCGCCACTGTTGCGGGGTTTGCCCGGTCCAGATTTTAAAAGCACGCTGAAAAGCGCTTTGTTCCGAATAACATAGCAGTAGCGCAATTTCCTGCAAACTGAGATGCGGATCTTTGAGATATTCAGTGGCCAGCATAAAGCGCACCTGTTGCACCCGTTGCTGAAAAGTCGTGTGTTGTTGTTGTAAATGACGCTGTAATTGGCGCACGGAAAGTCCCAGCTTTTCGGCAATAAAATCCAGCTGATATTGGTTTTTTTGCAGACCGGTTAAAATGGCATGTTGTAGCCGTTGATCCAGTTGGGTCGAATTGGGCAATTTATCCAGCAAGGCTTGGGCTTGCTGCAACAACAGTTGCTGTAAGGTGTGATCACCGCTACGTAAGGGTTTAAATGCTTCGCTGACTGGAAGCAGTAACTGTGTTTTCGGCTGATCAAAGCGCACTTTGCAGTGGAAATACTGCTCATAAATACTGATATTTTTCGGTGCAGCATTGACGAAATGCACTTCATGCAGCTGAATTGTGTCACCGGACATAAATAGCTTCAGGAATTGCACCATCAGGGCAATGGCAATTTCATCGGTCAGTTGGGTCGGATGCGGTTCAGGCGCTTCCCAGCGGATGGAGGCATAGCGATCATTGAATTCGACCACCAAAGGACTGCCATCATAAATCAGGCGATGAAAGTCATGATAACGCGCTAAAGCTTCTCCCAGATTTTCACAGGATAAGGCCAGATAGGCAATAATCCCCAGATGTTTGGGCTGCACATAGGCGGCGATTTCCAAGCCTAGGCCACTCTTCGGATGTAGCCGATTCAGATCTTCTAACAGATCCCGCCAAATCACATAATCAAAGCGTTCCTGATTCTGAACCTGCTGTAATTGTTCCGGAATGGCAATCTGTTCTGCTTCACAATAGGCTTTTAACAAATGCCCCAAACCACCAAAAACAGAGCCGGTATAGTGCTTGAGCTGTGACATCCTGTCCACCTGTTCGCTTGTCGTGTTTTGTCAATATAACTATAGCCTATCGTCAATACTTCGCCTATCAAAATTTATATGCTGAATAAAAATAAGCAAATATAGGGGAGAAGACCATGATTAAGGGTTTTATCGCAGGCTTGGCAGTGGCGAACGCATTTGAATGGTTTGCCCATAAATACATTTTGCATGGCGTACATCGTCCTGGTCAGCCACGCTATAGTCCGGTACCGAAAAGTATGGAGTCGCACTGGGCCCATCACCGTGAAGTGCGTAAGCAGCAGTTTTCTGACGACTGTTATGTAGAAGGTGTTGAGCATTGGCGCACACGTAATGAAATCATATCATTGGCGGTGGTGGCCGGTGTTGCCAGTGTGGCCTTCTACCCACTTTCAAAGGGTATGTCTCTGGCGGCGCTGTATAGTGCAGGCAATTATTATTATGTACACCGCCGTGCGCATCTGGAACCGGATTGGGCCAAACAAACCATTCCCTGGCATTATGATCATCATATGAATTCCAATCAGGATGCCAACTGGTGTGTGACCCGACCATGGTTTGATTATGTGATGGGTACCCGTGTGGTCTCATCTGCAGACTTAAAAGAGGCCAATCCATTGGGTCTCCGCTTGCCAGCAGTATTGTCTCAAGCTCTGACTCAAGCAGTAGAGGCTGTTTTCCCGGTAAAATGGGTGGAACCCAAACCTAAACTGGTCACAGCAGTGCCGTCGCAAGATCAAACCGATGATGCGGTGGCTTAAAGCGACCGATAAAACAGCATGCGGCTTTGATCAGCGATTCATGATGGGAAAACCAAAAAAATTGTCGTAAATTGTCAATAAAAATGGTTTTTAATGTCAATATTTCTACAGATTTTAGCGCTACTTTAGCTCAGACAAAATATTTGACTATATTTTGCTCAAAATGGATATGTATGTTTTACCCTCTAGCGTTATATAATGCCGTTTCTTACCTTGCCCAGCAAGGTATTTTTTTGCCTGTAAAAAGCTTTCCATAAAAAAACCTCTCATCAGAGAGGTTCATATTTCTATCCCTGATGTATCAGAGACGCATTTCAATACCTTGTGCCGCAAGATATTGTTTTGCTTCTGGAATGGTGTGTTGACCAAAGTGGAAAATAGAAGCCGCCAGCACTGCATCTGCACCACCTTTTAAAATACCGTCAGCCAAATGCTGTAAATTGCCTACACCGCCGGAAGCGATGGTGGGAATATTGACACGGTCATTGATCTGGCGCATCAAGGCAATGTCATAGCCTGCTTTGGTACCATCGGCATCCATACTGGTAATCAGCAGTTCGCCTGCACCGAAGTCGGCCATTTTTACGGCCCATTCAATCGCATCGATGCCGGTCGGTTTACGGCCACCGTGGGTAAAAATTTCCCACTTGTTCTCGCCGGTTTTTTTCGCATCAATCGCAACCACGATACATTGAGCACCAAAGCGTTGCGAGGCTTCCTGTACAAACTCAGGGGTAAATACCGCTGCCGAGTTGATACTGACTTTATCGGCACCGGCATTCAGCAATAAACGTATATCTTCAACTTTACGGACACCACCACCGACAGTTAACGGTACAAACACGCTTTCTGCCATGCGTTCTACGGTACGGTAGGTGGTGTCGCGTCCATGATGGGTAGCAGTAATATCTAAAAAGGTGATTTCATCGGCGCCTTGTTCGTTATAACGACGCGCCACTTCGACAGGGTCACCTGCGTCACGAATATCAAGGAATTGAACGCCTTTGACGACTCGACCATTATCAACATCTAAGCAAGGGATAATACGTTTTGCGAGCATAAAATTTTCCAAAAAATCGCCAATAAAGAAAGGGGTGCTACACCTTCATGGAGGGAACAGGTATTCTATCAAACTTCACAGCTATTTTTTGCAGGTTTTCCATGTCGGTTTATACCCCGTTGAGTTTAGAAGAAGTTCAAGCCTTTGCCGAACCCTATGGTTTAGCAGTGATTGACCTGATTCCAATCCAAGGCGGTATTCAAAACACCAATTATTTTTTGGTGGATCAATCAAAGAAACAATATGTTTTAACGGTGTTTGAAGAGTTAGATGCTGAAGGGGCCGGTGAACTGGTGCCTGTACTGGATTGTTTGGGTCAGGCCGGTGTGCCTGTGGCAGTGCCGTTAAAGCACAGTGGACAGGCCATTCATAGCATTGCCGATAAGCCTGCACAAATTGCACCGCGCTTGATGGGCGAGCATCCTGAAGATGCCAGCATTGCGCAAATTCAGGCGATTGCACAGGCGCAGGCAAAATTACATTTGGCCTTGCGAGACTTTCCGCTGGAGCGTGATTTTAATCGTAATCATCAATACTGGTCAGATGTGGCAGCACAGCTTAAGCCACAAATGAATGCGGACGATCAGGCTTTATTGGCACAAGTTTTTCAGCAGTTTGCACAGATTACCCAGCAACATCCAGATCGTCCTACCGGTTTTATTCATTCAGATTTGTTTAGAGACAATACCTTGTTTGAAGGCGATCAGTTACAAGGCATCCTTGATTTTTATGAATTAAATCAGGATGAATGGTTGTTTGATATTGCAATCAGCATCAATGACTTCTGTACCGCCTATCCGCAAGCTCATCTCGATCAAGCCAAGGCCGATGCCTTCCTGGCTGCCTATCAAGGCATTCGTACGCTGACTGAGGATGAATTGGCCTGTTTAAATATCTTCCTGGCAATGGCGGCTTGTCGTTTCTGGAGCATGCGTTTGCAGGTGGCACAAAAAAATGCCGAGCACGGGCGTACCGGCGATGATATTTTGCAAAAAGATCCGCTACAAATGCGCATGATGATGCAAGACCGTTTACAACGAATCACAGCCTAGGAAAATATCATGCGCGATCAAGGTCGGTTAGTGGAGTGGTTTGATGATAAAGGCTATGGCTTTATCCAGCCCAATGACCCGCAAAAACAACGTGTTTTTATTCACATTAAAGACTTTGCTCGCACGGGGCCAAGGCCGATTATTGGCTGTGCGCTGGAGTATGTGGTGATTCTGGATGAGCGCGGTCGTTATCGCGCTCAGCAAGCCGTATATTTAAAAGCCTCGCAAGTATTTGAGCATAAAGCCAAAGCTGAAAAGCCAACCGCTACTAAACCGTGGTTGGCCATGCAGATTGCAATTGTGATTTATATTGTCTTTATGGTGGTCGCCAGCTTTAGCAAATTATTGCCGCCGTATACCCTGTTATTTGTCAGCTTGATGAATGTGGTGAGTTATTGGCTGTATGCGCAGGACAAAGAGGCGGCGCAACTCGGGAATCGCCGTATTCCCGAGCAGACCCTGCATATTGTGGATGCTTTGGGAGGATGGTGCGCCGGTTGGCTTGCTCAGCAAAAACTGAGACATAAAACACAAAAGCAACCGTTTCGGAAGATTTATTTCTGTACCATAGTCTTTAATATATTATTGATATGTTGGTTAATTTCTCCACTTAATGTGTTTTATTGATATTAAGCGGAGTCTGACACTGGAGATAAATAGAAATGAATTATTCCGTTGATCAAGATCCGAATCGTACTTTGACTCTGGTCCTGTACATCCTTTATATCCTTGCAATTTTTACGGTAGGTTTATTGGCCATTGTGGCCTTGATTATCAACTATGTTAAACGTAGTGATGTCCAAGGCTCGATTTTTGAAAGTCACTTTACCTGGCAAATCCGCACCTTCTGGTGGTATTTGGTCTGGAATATTATTGCCTTTATTCCGTTCTCGTTCCTGTTCCTGACAGGCGATAATGGCACTGCCTTTGCAGGGGTGGCTATTTCTGCAACCACCTTTGCTTTTGCGGTGATTTTCGGTGCATGGATCTGGATCGTCTATCGTGCTATCCGTGGTTTGATTGCCTTGAATGACAACAAGCCGATGTACCGGTCATAAGCCTGAGAAGGTTGATTCAGCTGTTGAATCAACCTTCTTTTTTATAAAAATGATTAAGCTACACCTTATATTTTAAAACTTTGATTAAAAATGAAAAAATACTTAAAAGAGGGTTTGAATGAATCATACTGTTGATCAGCAAGCATATCGTGGTCTGACTTATGTTTTATATGTCTTTTATCTTATTTCAGGCTTCACCGGTAGCGTACTCGCCTTTGTGGCTTTAGCGTTGAACTATATCAAACGTAAAGAGGTTAAAGGAACGGTGCTGGATAGCCACTTTAGCTGGCAAATCCGTACGTTCTGGTGGTGTTGCCTGTGGAATCTATTGAGCTTGGCCGTATTTGCACTGGCACTGTTTCATCAGGAACTGGGTATCCCGTTCTCGGATGATCATGCATCGTCAGCATTTTTTATTGGATTGGCCTTTTTATTTGCAGCATGGGCGTGGACGGTGTATCGCAGCCTTCATGGTTTATTTTGTTTATATGACAATAAACCGATGTATGAATGAGGTCGGCTGATGATTATTGAACATGTTTATTTAAGCATTAAAGCTGGACAGAGCAACGCATTTGAAGCGGCTTTTCACCAGGCCAAATCGATTATTTATTCGATGGACGGCTTAAATGCAGTACAGCTGATCAAGCATACACAAGCTGATGGTCGTTATATTTTAATGATTTTCTGGGACAGTATTGAGCATCATACTGAAGGGTTCAGGAAGTCGGCAGCCTATCAGCAGTGGAAAGCGCTGTTACATCCCTTTTATGATCCATTGCCTACGGTTGAGTATTACCAGCTTTGTATGCTGCTAAAAAAGAAAGAACCGCCACAGTAAAAACAGAGCGCATTAGTGCTCTTGTTTCTTTTCAAACAACTTGAATTTTAATTCGCTCACTAAAACCCCAAGCACCACCAGTAGTCCTCCAAACAATGCCAGTAACGGTAAACGTTCTCCTGCAATACGTCCGATGACACCGGCCCAAACCGGTTCACCCGCATAAATAATCGCAGCACGCGTTGGATCGACCATACGTTGCGCCCAGTTCATCACAAATTGAATCAACGCACTGGCTAAGCCGAGCGCCACGGCAATAATCAGCAATCCCCAGGAAAACGCTGGAATACTGTGTTCACCGACCAAGGGCATACTGGCGAATGATAATAATGAAGCAACTGCCAGTTGAATCACCGTAACCCGTCTTAGATTGACTTTCCCGGCAAAATAACCAATCAGGATAATTTCAAGCGCAATCACAAAGGCACAGATCAGGGTAAGCGTTTGTCCATAACTGAAATTAATGCTGGAAAAGCCATTCCCCGTTAACAACACCAAGCCGGTAAAGGCCAGTGCAGTACCCACCCACGTCATTACGGAAGGTATTTTTTGCAAGATCAGCCACATTAAAATCGGGACCAAGGGCACATAGAGTGCAGTGAGAAAGGCGGATTCACTGCTTAAAATACTTTGTAGGCCGATGGTCTGTGTACCATAACCAATCGCAATGACGATCCCGATGGCGGTGCCCGCCAAGCTCTCTTTCAGGGTTAGGCCGCGCATGGATTTAATCGAGATCAAAAAGATGACGAAAGCAGCAACTGCAAAGCGGCAGCCGACAAAAAACATCGGGGTACTAAAATTCAGCGCATATTGCACGGCTAAAAAAGTACCGCCCCAGATCATGGTAATAAAAATCAGGGCAAACTGGGCGGCTTTAGGAGACTGGGATAAGGTGGCCAAAACAACAATCCTATGCAACGTGCAATATACTGCACATATTGCATTGGTTGAGAACATTGTGCAATATATTGCGCAAGATTTAGTTTTAAATGTTGTTGCCCATGCGCCAATCCGATGCTGTCCTGAACCATGTAGGAAAAAATATCCGTCATTTTCGGGACCTGAGTCATTTAAGCCAGCAACAACTGGCAGACCGGGCAGGGGTCAGTCGCCGTACCATTGCCGCTTTAGAAACGGGTCAGGTCAATATTAGTCTGGCAAAATTGGATGCGATAGCAGCGGTACTGGGGATTGACTTCAAGCGTATTGTTAGCCCGCCTGAACTGGGCGAATCCGCAATTGTGAATACCTTGGCCTGGCAAGGCCATCAGCCCGCCAGTCAAGCGACACTGTTAGCTTCGGTTCCCGTCTCGACGCAGGTTGAATTATGGAGCTGGTCACTGGCTGTCGGAGAGGTCTATCATGCCGAAGCAGATCAACAAGGCTGGCAGGAATTGATTTATGTACTCGAAGGCGAGTTAAGTCTGGAATTGGAACAGGAAACACGTGTTGTGCAGGCTGGGGATTCTATTCTATTTGAAAGTTCGGTTCGTTATGGTTATGCCAATCGAGGGACACAGCCCTTAAAATTCATGCGTCATGTGCTGTATTAAAACAAAAGAAGTTATCTGGACAGATAACTTCTTTTTTTTATACAGGATTAAAGACGGTTGTCTTCATCCAGCAATAATTGTGCTTCACGCAGGTTTAAGGTGCCTTCGTAAATGGCGCGGCCCGTGATCGCACCTAAAATACCTTTCTGGCCTTTTAAGTTACGGACATCATCCAGATTGGTCACACCGCCAGATGCGATTACCGGTAAGCCTGAATAATCTGCCAGATTAACAGTCTGCTCAACGTTGACACCTTGCATCATGCCATCACGGGCAATGTCGGTATACACAATGCTGGATACGCCTGCATCTGCAAAACGTTTGGCCAGATCAGTCGCCTTGACTTCGGTAATATTGGCCCAGCCATCGGTTGCCACCATGCCATTCATGGCATCGATACCGACAATAATACGGCCTGCAAAGCGCTTACAGGCTTCTTCTACAAACTCAGGCTCTTTCACGGCTTTGGTGCCGATAATGACAAAAGATACACCCGCCTCTAAATAATGCTCGATGGTTTCAAGTGAACGGATACCTCCACCAATCTGGATAGGCAGTTCTGGCTGTGCCCGTACAATCGCTTCGACCACAGGTTTATGAATTGGCGTGCCGGCAAAAGCACCATTTAAATCGACTAAATGTAAACGACGTGCGCCTTCATCCACCCAATGTTGTGCAGTCGCCACAGGGTCATCAGAGAAAACTGTATCGTCTTCCATACGTCCTTGTTTTAAACGGACACATTTACCATCTTTCAGGTCAATTGCTGGGATGATTAGCATACACCGCTCCTTGCGTCATCATAGAGTTTAAATTATTAGGGCTTGTTGAACGTCCCTCTACGATTGCGACAGAACAGGCGATTTAGCCTATAACGCAATGCATTTCTGAATGTTCAGCGTGCCCTATATTAGCAAAGTATTGATCAATCTCTAAGCCTTGTCTGTTGATCCTTCAAGTATTTTCATGATTTGTTGTTGTAATTGTGGTGTGAATCGGTGTTGCCGGTAAAGCTGCTCAAATACCAGCAATGCTGCATAAGCATCCGCTGCGGCATAACTGACCTGTTGCGGACTAAGACGTTTAACCGCCCAATTTGAGGTACTGATCTTTTTACTCTTGGCCAGATAACGCTGGAAAAGCAGGGCAATCGCAGTTTGTACACCGACCTGGCTGCGATAGCCAAAACTGCCAAAGCTTTTGGATAGTTCAATCAGTGATGCAGGCTGGATACCTCGGCTACGGAAAATATGTGCATCATTCTTGAGACCAAAGCCGACTTTCAGTTGCTGTTCATTTTCTAAAATCGGTCTTAAAAAAATCCAGAATTTCGGCACTAACTTGAAAAACATAGGCGGTATCGTGTGTTGCAAGCTGGATAACATGCGGTCCGGTCGACTTTTTCCCGACTTTAAAGGTCGGTTTCGATTCACTGTCAAAACCAAAGACTTGGATGGAACTGAGTTGATCGTGTAGCGTCAGGCATTGTTCAAGCGTTTGAATGACCATGATCTTTTCTGAAGCAAGGTTTTCAAAGGCAGTTAAGGCACGTATTTGTTCCTTGCTTAAGGGTGTTGCTGTTTGTTGAGGTGTGTCCATCTGCATTTAAAACTCAAGTCATTTAACTGAGCTTAAAGGGTTTTATCAAAATACAAAAGCCAAGTCGGAACCTGGCTGGATTGAGATGGATTGAAGAGCTGAGGGCAACTATTGTGATTGAATATACTGGCTGCGTTGGAGATATTCCTGATAGGCAGGCACGGCGGTGCCGATCAGGGCAAAAATAAGGATGAGCGGAATCAGGATAATATAAATCCAGCCCAGCACCTTTTCCCAAGGAGCTGTTGCACGTACAGGACCAAATCTATTTGGGCCTTCTGTTCCTTTGGCACAGAATAAATACAGCATCACAATAAAGTTGACCAGTGGAATAAGCATCAGTAATGACAGCCAGCCGGTTTGGTTACGGTCATGGAATCGCCGTATGCTAAACACAAAGGAAAAATAGATCAGGATGACGTAGCTAATAAAGAATAAGGCTATGATAACAAATGGAAAATCACCTGTTTCTAAATTACTCTCGCTACCTGTAAATAGACTGCCAATAAAGGCAAGGATAAAAATCACCACGCATAGCACAATGGCACTGAGAAAGGACCAGGCCGCATAGGCAAGCCGCCCAAAACGGCCTTTAGCATTGAAAACAGAATCTTGTATTTGAGTTGATGTATTCATTAAAGCCTCATAAATCGTAGTTTTTATGTTTATTTAAATTTTTGTATCGCATCCGATTATAAGCAAGAAATTTAAAAATAGCAGAAATTTTGATCTGGTTTTAGACGGTCAAGAGAGAAAGCAAATCATGAAACCCAATTAGTATTAGTGGAACAGTACAGGGCTTTTGCTGATCACCAGAAATATCAGCACCGAGAAGATCAGCATTAAACTTAAGCCGATATAGGCCATGATTTTCTCCCAGATGGCAGTCGGGTGCGGAGGCCCATAACGATTAGGCTGCTGATGCCCACGGGCCAGCAACAGATACAACAGCGTCAATATATTCAGATAAGGTAAGGTCAGCAGCAGCGCCCACCAACCTGAACGGTTACAGTCGTGCAGGCGCCGTACGGCAAACATGATACTGCTATAGACCACTAACAGCGCCAAGGTCACAAATAAAAATAAAGCCAGAAAGTCTGTGCGTCTATAGGCTTCATCTAGGCCGATCTGAAACATTTCATAGCTAAGGTAAATGTTTAGCGGAATCGCCAACAGGAAAATGACAGTTTGCCAAGCCAGATAAGATAAGCGGCTAAAACGACCCTGCGGATTAAGCGGATTAGATAAATTGTTGGAAACAGGCTGTAACATCATTATTCGTCGTTTGAATTATTTTTTATGGGCAATAAAAATCGCCACATGATATGGCGATTTTTTAATGCAGATCAGTTAAATTTTCCATTCCACAAAGTTTTTCAGCAACTGCAAACCGGCAGTATGACTTTTCTCTGGGTGGAACTGTGTTGCGAACAAATTGTCTTTATGAATGGCTGTACAGAAGTTCACGCCATAATCACAGGTCGCGGCAATAATTGCCGAATCGCTTGGCTCGACATAATAGCTATGTACGAAGTAGAAGCGGGCATCTTGTTCAATGTTATTCCACATTGGATGCTCTGGATCAAGCTGATGTACCTGATTCCAACCCATGTGTGGCACTTTGAGATTCGGGATTGCCGGGAAGTGTTTTCCCGCGCCTTCAAAAATACCCAGTGCTTCGACGCCACCATTTTCTTCCGAGCTTTGTAACAGGGCTTGCATCCCCACACAAATTGCCAGAACTGGTTTGTTAAAGACCGCCTGATGCACCACTTCATCAATTCCTGCTTCACGCATGCCTTGCATGCAGTCACGCATGGCACCGACACCGGGGAACACAATCTTATCTGCTTTGGCAATCAGTTTCGGATCATTGGTCACATCCACCATTGCACCGACATGTTCTAATGCTTTTGCCGCAGAGTGCAGGTTGCCCATGCCATAATCAAGTAACGCAATACGGGTCATTACAGGCTACCTTTGGTTGACGCAATGGTATTTTCAGCACGTGGATCAACTTCACAGGCCATACGTAAGGCACGTGCCAATGCTTTAAATACACTTTCAATCTGATGGTGGCTATTTTTGCCTTTCAGGTTATCAATATGCAACGTCATCAGTGCATGATTGACAAAGCCCTGGAAAAATTCCGAGAATAAATCGACATCAAAGCTTCCGATACGCGCACGGGTAAATGGAATATCCATAAATAAACCCGGACGACCAGACAAATCTACTACTACACGAGACAATGCTTCGTCTAAAGGTGCATAAAAATGACCATAACGACGTAAGCCTTTCTTATCACCTAAGGCTTGCGCAAAGGCTTGCCCTAGTGTGATGCCGCAGTCTTCGACGGTATGATGGTCATCGATTTCCAGATCGCCATCGCAATGAATATCGATATCAAATAGACCATGACGCTTGATTTGATCAATCATATGGTCTAAAAATGGAACTCCAGTGTTGAGTGTGCCTTGACCAGTACCATCGAGATTGAGACGAACTCGAATTTTTGTTTCGTTGGTATTTCTTACCACTTCACTGATACGTTGCGTCATGGACACGTTCCTCAAAAAACGTCAAAAATGATTGAATTAAAAACCAATAGTTTCGCTGTGACGAAAAAGTGACAGCATCATAGTTTGCTCAGGAGGGTTAATCAATGCCTATTACCGTACATGCTTACAGTTCTCTGGAAGATTCAGGAATTCGTACTCAGCTCGAGCGACTTTACGATACCAGCCCAGAGTTTGGCGACGGGCAAGATGCAATGGAACAACTTGAACAAAATCTACAGCAATATACCACAGTTTACACTGCTGAATTTAACACCAAAATTATAGGTGCAATTTGGGCGACAGGACAAGGTGAAAGCCGTGTTCTGGAATATATTGTGGTGCATCCCGCCAATCGTGGCCGCGGTGTGGCAGAACGACTGGTTGAAGAGGTCTGTCGCATGGAAGAAGCGCAGGGCGTGCAACAGTTTGAACCGGGTTGCGGGGCGATCCATCGTTGCCTGTCGCATCTCGGTAAAATCTAAACAGCTGGCCTTAAAACCATGCTTTGCAGCAAAATTAAGCGCTTAAACGAAAAATCCACAAATTTGCTTGACGGGCTTAGACAAACATTGTTTAATACGCCCACTTTGGCGTGATAGCTCAGTAGGTAGAGCAACGGATTGAAAATCCGTGTGTCCCCAGTTCGATCCTGGGTCTCGCCACCATAAATTTGTATTTTCAATCCCTGATCCCATCAGGGATTTTTTTTGCCTTAAAATTGATTGCGTGAAAAATGGGCAATCAAATCAAAAGCTCATGATAATTATTGACTATTGCGCCGAGATACGGCTTAATACACCCCATTGGCGTGATAGCTCAGTAGGTAGAGCAACGGATTGAAAATCCGTGTGTCCCCAGTTCGATCCTGGGTCTCGCCACCATATTCAAAAAGCCTCAAACGAAAGTTTGGGGCTTTTTTTATTGCGCCAATAGTTTGTTATATTGAAGCTAAGTAGAAAAATTGAAGAATAACATCGCATGAAGGATTTATTTTCAGCGCAAAGTGAACTTTATCAACAGGCGCGGCCGACTTATCCACAATCGCTTATAGACAGCTTAATTCAGCAGCTCAAGGGTTTTGAGCGTGCATGGGACTGTGGCGCAGGTTCAGGGCAATTAACCCGCCTGATTGCGCCGTATTTTCAACAGGTGATTGCAACTGACCTGAGCCAGAACCAGCTTGATCAGGCGCCAGCCTTGCGTAATGTCAGCTATTTACAGCAAGCCGCGGAAGAATGCAGTTTCCCCGATCAGTATTTTGACCTGATTACCGTTGCGCAGGCGATTCACTGGTTTGACTTTGAAAAATTCTACGCACAAGTGAAACGCACGCTCAAAGCAGATGGTCTTTTCGCAGTGATTGGTTATGGCCTGTTAACGCTTGAGGATGCGTTTTTAAATGACCGGCTGCAACAGCTTTACCACCAGACCTTAAACGGCTTCTGGGATGCAGAGCGGCGCTATATTGATGAGCTTTATCAAACGATCCCATTTCCTTTTCAAGATATTCCGATGCCGCAGTTTCAGATTGAATTATGCTGGACAGGACAGCAGTTGTGGGATTATCTCAATACCTGGTCTGCAGTCCAACATTATCAAGATCACATGCGGGTCAGTGCGCTAGTCGATTTACAGGATATCCTGTTGATCCGGCAGCCGATGCGGGTGATCTTTCCAGTCTTGCTGAGAGTAGGGCGGCAAATGACTTGAAAGACTGAAAATAAAAAAAGCATGCCGAAGCATGCTTTTTAGAAACAAATGCGTAGTTTAAGCAGATTTAGCAATCTCTACTGGCGCTAACATATGACCTGTTTCTTCAAAGTTGGCATGCCAAGACAATGCTTCACGCAGAATATGTGGGGTGTGACCACCACGTTCGCAAGCACGGTCAAAGTAATCGTTTAACGCGCCTTGGTAAAGCGGGTGTACACAGTTGTCGATAATAACACGGGCACGTTCACGTGGTGCCAAGCCGCGTAAATCAGCAAGACCCACTTCAGTCACCAGAATATCAACATCATGTTCGTTGTGATCGACATGGCTGACCATCGGTACGATCGACGAAATATCACCGCCTTTGGCAATGGATTTGGTTACGAAGATGGCAAGATGCGCATTACGGGCAAAGTCGCCTGAACCGCCGATACCATTCATCATTTTAGTTCCACAGACATGGGTTGAGTTCACGTTACCGTAAATATCAAACTCAAGCGCCGTGTTAATCCCGATAATGCCTAAGCGACGTACGATTTCAGGATGATTGGAAATTTCCTGTGGACGTAACACCAGTTTGTCTTTGTATTTCTCAAGATTGCCAAAAACACGTTCGCCACATTGCGCTGACAAGGTAATGGAGCTGCCTGAAGCGAATTTCATCTTGCCTGCATCAATTAATTCAAAGGTACAGTCTTGCAGTACTTCTGAATACATCACCAGATCTTCAAAGTTTGAATCTTTAAGACCGGTTAAAACGGCATTGGCAATTGAACCAATCCCTGCCTGTAATGGGCCTAAGTTTTTCGCTAAACGGCCTGCAGCCACTTCCTGTTCAAAGAATTTGATCAGGTGGTTGGCAATGCCTTGGGTTTCCGCATCGGGTGGGGTCACCGTTGATGGTGAATCTGCGGTGTCATTGAACACGATCCCCACGATTTTCGCTGGATCGATTGGAATCGCGGTTGAACCAATGCGGTCATCCACTTTTGTTAATGGCAATGGGGTACGGGTTGGGCGATAAGTCGGAATATAAATATCGTGCAGACCTTCAAAGTTTTCACTGAGTGAGGTGTTGATTTCAACAATCACTTTTTCTGCAAAAATCGCAAAGCTCGCCGAGTTCCCGACCGAAGTGGTTGGAACGATATGACCATCTTCGGTAATCGCAACCGCTTCAATCACCGCAACATCAGGACGTTTCAATTGCTGGTTACGCATTTGTTCAACGGTTTCAGACAAATGTTGGTCAATAAACATCACTTCGCCGTTGTTAATCGCACGGCGCAAGGTATTGTCAACCTGGAAGGGCATACGACGAGCCAGTACACCAGCTTCTGTCAATTGCTTGTCTAAGTCATTGCCAAGGCTGGCACCAGTAATTAACGTGATTTTTAACGGATTTTTCTTGGCTTGTTCAACCAGTGCCTGAGGAACAGCTTTTGCCTCACCTGCACGGGTAAAACCGCTCATTCCGACCGTCATATCATTTTTAATAAAGCTGGCAGCCTGTTCTGCACTCATCACTTTGTCGTGTAGAGCTGCAAGGCGAATACGACTTAAAGACATCATCCATTCTCAATTTTGCTTTTCATTGAGTATGGATTTTAGCGCTAAAACATGAAAAGTGGATTGAAATAAGGCTAAGGTCTAATACAGCTGCATACGCTTTATTCACTTGTATTTCAGCCTATTTAAAAGCTGTAATCTAGCTGTTTGAATTTATGAAGAAAAAATAAATATATCTAAAGTAAAACAGGATGTATCTGTACGACTGAATGGGTAGAAAGTCGCCGATTGTGTGGTGATTAAATAGGCGACTTTAGTCTAAATCAACCGGTGATAGACGGTTGATTCAGGAATTTTGCTTTAGAAATGGCCTGTCAGGGTCTGTTTGATCTTATCAATCGCATTGTTGGTCGGTTCGCTAGCTTCCACTGTTGGAATGGGTAAGGAAATTACTACTTCCAGTCCACCCTGTTCGCGGTTACGGATACTGATCTGGCCCTGATGAATATCGACAATACGTTTCACAATGGCCAGTCCAAGGCCGCTCCCTTGAATGGTACGCGCTGAATTACCGCGAACAAACGGTTGCATCAGTTCTTCGACTTGATCTGGCGGAATCCCTTCACCATGATCTGCCACGGTAATCAGGATATGATCATCAACATGGCTGGCGGATAATTCAATCGGTTCTGCACCATAACGTTTGGCATTATTGATCAGATTGGCAATCAGACGTTTCAGTGACAAGCTGCGTGCAGCAATAATCGGAAGTTCCTGGGCCTCAAAACGGATATCTAGTGGCTTGAACTGCACCACCAGTTCTTGCAGCAGGCTATTCAGATTGGTCTCTGTGAGCTCTTCGTCAGAACCGTCACGCATATAGGAAATGAACTGATTCAGAATCGCGTCCATATCATCCACGTCGTAAATCAGGCCTTCACGGAAGAACTCGTCTGGCAGCATTTCCGCGGTCAGGCGAATACGGGTCAGCGGTGTACGTAGATCATGGGAAATACCTGCCAGCATGATCTGACGATCACGCTCGGTCTGTTCCAGCGTATACACCATATGGTTAAAGGCCTGATTGACCTGACGGATTTCCAGTGGCCCGTGATTGGTGTCGAGATAAGGGGCTTTACCGGTTTTACTGTAATTATTCGCAGTATTTTGCAGCCGACGCAAAGGCCGGTTCATTTGTCGCACCAGGATTAAAATAATAATGGACGATACAATCGGAACACCAAACAGCCAGCCAGCAATCAGCTCAACACTATAGTTGGTATAGGTTTTGAGTGGTTCTCTGACCCAGTTGCCATTCATTTCAGGCGTTTGAATCCAGATACGCGGAATCGGCTTGAATTTAAAATAAACCGTGACGTCTTTAACACCGAGTTCTTTGGCCAGCTTCTCTTCAATCTGGTTGGTAAAGAGTTCAGCCAGAAATTTATCTTCAACCCGCGGAAACTCTTTTGGATCGGTGACGTATTCAATCCCGATCCGGTTTTTCAACCAGGTGTCGACATCGACTTCGCTATCACGATGCAAAATCCGGATATCCGGATTGTTGACCAGTTCCAGTTCAATCGCCAAATAGCGGGCATGTTGCTGTAATTCGGGAAGATAAAGGGTTCGCCAAAAGAACCACAAGGACATAAACAGGCTGAAAAACACCATGAACAAGACCAGAATGGTAGTGCGCATGGCAGCGGAACGAGGTTTGATTTTATCTAAAAAACGTTCCCATTTGGTTCGGGGCCTTTCGGAATAAGCCGCGAACTCGGTAAACTCTTGTGGATCAATGGGTTCAAGTTTCAACGTTTAATTTCCCGAACTTACTCTGCACCATCTGGAACAAATACATAGCCCACACCCCAAACGGTCTGGATGTAACGTGCACGGGCAGGGTTGTCTTCAATTAAACGACGTAAGCGAGAAACTTGCACATCAATTGAGCGCTCCATTGCACCCCATTCACGACCACGCGCCAGATTCATCAATTTATCGCGGGTTAACGGTTCACGAGGATGCTGGACCAGTGCTTTCAATACTGCAAATTCGCCTGTCGTTAAGGTCACGACTTGACCTTCACGGGTCAAGGTACGTGTCGAAAGGTCGAGTGACCATGGGCCAAAGCTGACCACTTCAACTTGCTGGCTTGGGGCACCTGGGACTTCACGTACCTGGCGACGTAACACGGCACGGATACGGGCCAGTAATTCATTTGGATTGAACGGTTTTGGCAGATAATCGTCAGCGCCTGCTTCCAGACCGGCAATACGGTCAGAATCGCTACCGCGTGCAGTGAGCATGATAATCGGAGTGTCGATATTGGATTGGCGTAGGCGACGACAAATACTTAAACCATCTTCGACAGGGAGCATAAAGTCGAGCACGATTAAAGAGAACAGTTCACGTTGCAGTAAACGATCCATTTGTGTCGCATCATGAGCAGTTTTTACCACGAAACCTTTATCTTCGAGGAAGCGTTGTAAAAGCGTACGCAAGCGCACATCGTCATCGACCACTAAAATGCGTTCGACCCGGTCTGTCTCATGGTGTACGGTTTCCGTCGATTCAGCAGGTACAACTAAACTCATGATTGTGCTCCTTTATCGTTTATTGTCATCGTCTTTATGCAATGCGAATGTGAAATATCAATAGACCTTTGAGTATACGATTCATTGCACAGTTTTGGCTATGTTATAAAGCAACAAATATTGCCAATAAAATCAAGAGATAGATACCAAATATATACAGGCAGAATGATGACAAACAACCTATTTTTTCAATATTTAGGCAGAAAAAACAGCTGTTTTAAGAAATATGCGGCGATTTGCATAAAAGATTGAGTCCAGAGATTGTTCTCGAAGGGCGGGTGAATACTGCAATTAATCGCCTGTGAATAAAATTTATACAGGAATAAAACACAATATTCAAAAAAACAATGGTGGATTTTATAGCCATGAACTTTATAATCAGTGCTTTTAGAATTAACCCTTGTGGAATCAATCACGATGACTGACTTAGTTCAGCAGTTGGCAAATGAACTTGCCGTACGTCCAAACCAAGTAGAAGCTGCTATTCGTTTAATTGATGAAGGTGCTAGCGTTCCTTTTATTGCACGTTACCGTAAAGAAGTCACGCAAGGCTTAGACGATACGCAATTACGTCAACTCGATACACGTTTAACCTATTTACGTGATTTATTCGAGCGTCGTGAGAAGGTGATTCAATCTTTACAAGAACAAGATAAATTAAGCGATGATTTATTGGCACGCGTCAATGCGGCTGAAACGAAAAATGCATTAGAAGAAATTTATGCACCTTATCGTCCAAAACGCACCAGCAAATCATTTAAAGCCAAAGAAGCTGGTTTAGGTCCGATTGCTGAAAAAATTATTGCAGATCAAATTGATCCTGCAGAAGCACTGGCTGGTTTTAGTCATGAAGACTATCCTGATGTTGAAAGCCAGCTCGATGCGATCCAGCACATCCTGATTGATGACTGGGCACAAAACATCGCCTTAACTACTGAATTAAAACAAACTTTTGCTAAAACTGCAGTATTGAAAAGTGCAGTCGCTTCTGATGAGAAAAAAGAAGTGGGCAAGAAATTCCGTGATTATTTTGACTTTTCAGAAAATCTCAATAAAGTCCCTTCACACCGTTTATTGGCAATGTTACGTGGCCGTCAGGAAAATGTACTGGGTCTAAAAGTAGATGGTGAAGACGATGCTCCATTGGCACGTATCGAGACAGAATATAATCTTGAGCAACTTCAGCCACAAAGCCGTCAGGATTATTTAAAGCAAACTGCTAAATTATTTTGGCTGGGTAAAGTTCGTCCGCAAATCGAACATTCTTTATTAACAGATAAGCGTTTAGCTGCTGAAGCTGAAGCGATGGATGTATTTGCTGAAAACTTACGTCATTTATTGCTTTCTGCACCTGCAGGTAGCCGTACCACGTTAGGTGTAGATCCTGGTATCCGTACTGGCGTGAAACTTGCAGTGGTAAGCGATGCAGGGGATGTATTGGCGCATAGCACCATTTATCCATTTGCACCAAAAGAAGATAAAGAAGGTTCGCTGGCAGAACTTGCGCGTTTATGCCGAGAGTTCCACGTGGAACTTATTGCGATTGGTAACGGTACGGCAAGCCGTGATACTGAAGCTTTGGTTGCAGAAATGATGGCAGCCAATGCAGATTTGAAATTGACACGTATCACCGTGAGTGAAGCAGGCGCATCGGTTTATTCTGCAAGTGAATTGGCGTCACAAGAACTTCCTGAGCTTGATGTGTCGATTCGTGGCGCTGTGTCAATTGCACGCCGTTTGCAAGATCCATTGGCTGAACTGGTTAAAATTGATCCGAAATCAATTGGTGTGGGTCAATATCAGCATGACGTGAACCAGACCGGTTTGGCAAAAACGCTGGATGCTGTGGTTGAAGACTGTGTGAATGCCGTTGGTGTAGATGTGAATACGGCTTCTCCTGCAATTCTGGCTTATATTGCCGGTTTGAATAAGTCGATTGCGCAGCAAATCGTGGAATACCGTAAAGAAAATGGTCGCTTTGATAACCGTCAGGCCTTGAAAAAAGTACCACGTTTAGGCGAACGTACTTTTGAACAGTCAGCAGGTTTCTTACGTGTTCAAAATGGTTCAGAGCCGTTGGATGCTTCTGCGGTTCACCCGGAAAGTTATGGCTTGGTAGAAAAGATTGTTGCAGCAAAAGCAACGACGGTGAAAGACATTATCGGCAACACTGAAATCATTCGCCAAGTGAAGGCAGATGAGTTTGTTGATGACAAATTTGGTTTACCGACTATTCAGGACGTTCTGGCTGAATTGGAAAAACCGGGCCGTGATCCACGTCCAGAGTTCCGTACAGCCAAGTTCCGTGAAGACATTACTGAAGTTGCGCAACTGACCGAAGGCATGCAGCTTGAAGGTGTGGTGACCAATGTGACCAACTTTGGTGCCTTTGTCGATGTGGGTGTACACCAGGATGGTTTAGTACACATTTCTGAGCTGGCGAATGAATTTGTCTCTGATCCGCATAAAGTGGTGAAACCGGGCCAAATCGTACAGGTCCGTGTCATGCAGGTTGATGTGGAACGTAATCGTGTCAACTTGAGTATGCGTGCAGAAGGTTCTGCGCCAGCGAAAGCTTCACGTCCACAACGTGCAGCACAAGACCGTACTGAACGTTCAGAACGTAAGCCACAAGGTCAACGTCCTCCACGTAAAGAAGGTGAGTTTAAGCGTCCGCAACAGAACAAGCCAAAAACTGAAAAACCACAAGAGCAAAAAATTGGTGGTTTAGGCGCCTTGTTATTACAAGCCGGGATTAAAGGTTCTAAATAAATTGATAATTCCTAAAAAACCTCCTTCGGGAGGTTTTTTATTGCTGTTATTTATTTGTGAGCTGAATTACGGCAGATCTGACCTCTGCGGACATACAAGATGAGGCGAATCTTAAGATCAACAAAAATAGGCTGAAATCGATAAATAAATATACAACGTTATAACGTAACCAAACTTTAAACCTTGCACTTTGTCGGACAATATCATTCAAGCCTCGAAGTAGGGAAAACGCTTTCAGGCAGTAAAAATTAATTATTTTTTTATTATAAATGGTTACTTCATGACAAGTTTAGCACTGAAAAATAGATTCCATTTAAATGACCTCCTCTCCGGAGTTGTTGTTTTTCTCGTGGCCTTACCCTTGTGTTTAGGGATTGCGTTAGCCTCCGGAGCACCGATTATTTCAGGCATTATTGCCGGAATTGTTGGCGGTATTATTGTCGGGCTGCTGAGTGGCTCTCACATTAGCGTTTCAGGTCCGGCGGCAGGACTGACTGCAGTCATTCTTGTGCAACTGGATCAATTAGGCGGCAATTATGCCGCTTTTTTATTGTGTATTGTTTTTGCCGGGATTTTACAGATTTTATTTGGGCTGTTTAAATTGGGCTTCTTTGCGAATTTTATTCCCAATAATGTGATTCTGGGATTACTGGCGGCCATTGGCGCAATTTTGATCGTAACCCAATTACCTTACTTATTCGGTTTATCCAGCTTCTCTTGGGACATGTTGTGGACCAGTACACCGAGTGCCTTGGTTCAGCATTTTGATCTGGGTACGGCCTTAATTGGCCTGCTCAGTTTGTTTCTGATTCTGGCTTGGGATAGCAGTCCACTTAAAAAGTTGGCTTTACCCTCGGCCCTGATCGCAGTTGTACTGGCTGCGGGTCTCAATTTTATTTTAATCAGTATCGGTTCGCCGTGGGCAGTACAAACCGATAACCTGATCCAGTTACCCAATATCCTGGAGGCACCTCAGGAGGTGCTGGTTTTTCCTGACTTTGCTTATCTGGCGGAGCCGCTGATTTACACTGGAGCAGTCACTTTGGCCATTGTGGCCTCCCTGGAAACCTTACTCAATCTGGAAGCTGCCGATAAACTGGATTCACAAAAAAGATCGTCTCCACCCAATCGTGAACTATGGGCACAAGGAGCAGGCAATATCGTATCGGGTTTAATTGGTGGTATGCCCGTAACATCGGTGATTGTGCGTAGTTCAGTCAATGCCAATACAGGTGCACGTAGCAAATGTTCCACTATTTTTCATGGGATACTTCTGTTGCTGGCAATTTTGTTTTTCGTGCCATTGATGAACATGATTCCATTGTCTGCGCTGGCTGCTATCTTGATAGTGACGGGTTTTAAACTCACGCATCCTAAATTATTCAAACAGTTATATCAAAAAGGCTGGAAGCAGTTCTTACCGTTTATTATTACGCTAGTTGCAATTTTACTGACAGATTTGTTGACGGGCATCGTGATCGGCTTGCTGACCAGTAGCGGCTTCATTCTGTATGGTAATTTTAATAAAGGGGTGCGGGTCTATAAAGAGAAGCATTTGCATGGCATCGTGACCCGGATTGAACTGCCTTCACAAGTGACCTTTCTGAACCGTTCTGCATTGATTTCAGCCTTGGAGCATGTACATAAACACCAGCAGCTGATTATTGATGCAACCCAGTGTGATTCGATTGATCCCGATATTTATCAAGTGATTCAGGACTATCAGAATGAAACTGCCAGTAAGCGTCAGATCGACCTAAAGCTCATCGGATTTAAGCAACATTATCAGGATGTCGATGAGGCAGCGCTGGATATTTATATCAGTACCCGGGAACTGCAACGTAAATTAAGCCCGCAACAGGTCATCACCTTACTCAAAGAGGGCAATGAGCGTTTTGTCAAAAATGAACGCCTGCAACGGGATGTTTATCGCCAGATCCGGGTCACTGCGGATGAAGGACAACATCCGATAGCAGCGGTACTGGGCTGTATGGATTCGCGTGCACCAACCGAGATGATCTTTGATGTCGGGATTGGCGATTTATTCAGTTTAAGGATTGCAGGAAATATTGCGGGACAAAAAGTACTGGGTTCGCTTGAGTTTGCCTGTCAGGCCAAAGGCTCCAAGGTGATTCTGGTTTTGGGTCATACCGATTGTGGTGCTGTTACCAGTGCCTGCCAGTTACGTTTACAGCAGAAACGGGTTTCTGATGTGCAAGAGATGCCCCATATCCAGTATGTACTGGGGCCGTTGATGCATTCAGTTGATAGTGTCTATGACATTATGCAACCGCGCGATTTAAGTCGGGCTTTTATCAATCAGGTCACGGCAATGAATGTGCATTACAATATTCAATACATTACGGCGCATAGTCCGGTATTGAAAGACCTGCTGGATCGAGGCGAAATTGCAATAGTCGGTGCAATTTATGATGTGAAGACCGGACAGGTCGAGTTTCTGGATCGTTGATGCTTCATCTAAAAAAGCGCCTGTTCTCAGGCGCTTTTTTATTGATGCCATGATCAATCGATTGCATATACCGGATAAGACGTTTATTTGTTGAAAAGCAGAATAAACCCTGACCTACTGCTGTCATGGGCGTAGAATAGCCGGTATAAACAGCAATTTTATTCTATAAATTTCATGCAATCGCGCTAACCTGACATGATGCAAAAAATTCAAAGGAGGTCGTGATGTCGCGTAGACCTCGTGAACAAGTTGATTACCTCCATCTGGAAGAACTGGGTGGTCTGGAAATGCTGAAAGCAAGTTACTATCAGCAGGAGTTTTCACGACATGTTCATGAAGGATTTTGTATTGGCGTGATCGAAGAGGGCGCACAGCGCTTTTATCGAACCGGTGGCAATCATGTGGCACCACAGGGCGATATTATTCTGGTCAATGCCGATGAAGTGCATACCGGATCTTCGGCGGTAGACACCGGCTGGCGCTATCGCGCAATCTATCCAACACCTGAAGTATTTAATGAACTCACCCGCGATCTGACGACGGTACACGGTACTGCACCTTGGTTTAGAGAAGCGGTATTGCATGATGAAGGATTGGCCCAGCAATTCCGTTTATTGTTTGATTTACTGGAACAGCCGAATAATAGCTTGTTAAAACAGACCTTATTCTTGTCGACGATTGCATGGCTGGTGTCCAAATACAGTCAGGTCAAGCCGCACGTGAACGATTTGAGCAATGCTAAACAGCGCATCCTTAATATAAAAGAACTGATGGCAACGATGCCTGAGCAAGAGTTTTCCTTGGCTGAGCTGGCAGAAATGGCCAATCTGAGTCAGTGGCATTTCTTGAGACAATTTAAAAAACATGTCGGGTTGTCACCGCATGCATGGCTGGTACAGGCAAGGTTACAGAAATCGCAAAGATTGTTAAGACAAGGACTGAATTTATCCGAAGTCTCACAACAATGTGGTTTCTCGGATCAGAGCCATTTTAGCCGTCATTTCCGTCAGACCTTTGGCATTACGCCCGGCGGTTATATTGCCTATCTCAAATAAAACAGCAATTTTATGCAATTCTCCTGATGCAAATTTTGGCATAGTCATACGATCTTTTATCAACTCTTGTGATTTTGATGTTAAGCGACAGCGTAACTGATGACACCCCCATGACCGTAACGCGGGCATTTTTAAATGGTGTCGTCAAAATACTACCACTATGTTTTGCGGTATTACCGTGGGGTTTACTCGCGGGCTCTATGGCAATTCAGGCTGGGCTGACCACCTTACAGGCGGTGGGCATGTCTGCGCTGGTCTTTGCGGGCGCAGCACAGTTGATGACTTTGGGGCTGGTCATGGCAGGGACACCTGCTTTAACCATTATCATCTCCGTGTTTTTAATCACCACCCAGCATTATCTGTATGCGCTCTATCTACGTGACGATATTTCCAGACAGCCATTGAAGCATCGCTTAATGTTGGGATTTCTACTGACAGATGAACTGTTTGCGGTCAGTATTAAGAAACAGCAGCATTATATGTATTACTTGCTGGGTGCAGGCAGTTGCTTCTATCTATGCTGGGTGTTGTTCAGCCTGTGTGGCGTATTGCTGGCAGCTTCAGTACCCAATCTGGATCAATATCATCTCGATTTTTCCATTGTTGCGACCTTTATTGCCATCGTGATTCCATTTATTAAAAACCTGAATACGCTGGTCGGTGTACTGGTCTCGGTTATGCTGACGGTTGTGTTCTTGAGTCTGGGCATTAAAAGTGCAGCCATCTTGGCGGGGGTGATTGGTATGTTAACTGCGACCTGTTTGCAGAATCTGCGGGAGCGTGCGGCATGAGTTGGTTTCTGCTGATTATCCTGGCCATTGTGGTCTTCATGAATCGCTATATTCTGCTGGAGCCGAATATTCCATTACGCTTACCGAAATGGTTCCAGCAATCCTTGCAGTATTCTGCACCGTGTTTATTGACTGCAATTGCCACGCCGATTGTATTTATGGATGAGCATGGGGCTTTCCGTAGTACTTTACTCAATCCCTATTTTCTGGCGACGCTGCTTACCATTGTAATTGCCTACAAGGTCAAGCATACCTTACTGACGATTATCCTGAGTCTGGCCTGTTTTTACGGGTTGGTATTTTGGTTACCGTAAAGGCTGGGGCCATTCAATGACGTGCCCAAGCCTTTGGTTTTGCAATTAACGGGTGGTATAACCGCCATTGGCGAAAATGGTTTGGCCTGTAATCCACCAGCCCTCTGTGACCAGAAAGCGAACCAGCGGTTCAATATCTTCAATTTGGGTCAGTCCACCTAAAGCGGAAGCAGATTGATGATAAGCCACGGCTTCTGGTGCTTCCTGACCATAGAAAAATGGTGTATCCATTGGACCCGGCGCAACCGCAGTCACTGAAATGCCACGCTCACCAAACTCTTTGGATGCGGCTCGGGTGTAATGTTCCACCGGTGCTTTCAGACCTTCATAGGTGGAATAGAGACCGGTATAGGCAGCCAGTAAACTGGTCACAATGCTACAGATTTTTCCGTGTGGATTGAGATGACGGCCTGCAGACTGAATGAAGAAATAGGCAATCTTGTTATTGATCTCATTCATCCCGTCAAATTCCTGTTCAGTCGTCTCCAGATACGGTTTTTTGAGCACGCGACCGACGGTATTGATGGCAATATCCACCCCGCCAAAGTTTTCTTTGGCAGTGATAAACAGGTGTTCAATATTCTGAATATCGGATAAATCTGCTTGCACCATAACCGCTTTTGCCCCGAAAGCCTGTACGGCCTTTAAGGTTTCTTCTGCATCTGCCTGTGTTGCTGCACTATTATAATGAATGAGCAAGTTTGCTCCTTGTTCTGCAAACTTGCGTGAAATCAAGCCTCCCAGGTTTTTAGCGCCGCCCGTAATCAAGACGGTTTTTCCTGCTAGCGTATGTTGTGACATCTCTATCTCCTGATTGTTGTGTATGAAAATCATGCTAATGCAATTTATTTGTTTGAAATAGTTGTTAGTATTGAACTGATTGTGCAGAAAAGTTGAATAATAAAATGGATAAGATTGAGCGCTTAAAAATCTTTTGTTTAGTGGCAGAGAAGCAATCTTTTGCACAGGCTGCATTGCAACTGGGGTTGCCACGTTCTAATGTGACCTATGCCATACAAGCGCTTGAAAAAGAATATGAAGTACTGCTGTTCTATCGCACCACTCGTAAAGTTGCTTTAACCCATGAGGGGAGCCTGTTTTATGAGGAGGCGATACGTCTGGTGACGCAATTAAAAGAGCTGAATCGCTTTAAGACGCATGTGCGGAGTACGGAAGGCAAGATTAGTATTGGTATGCCGAAACGCTTGGCCACTCAGCTGTTGATTCCGCATTTAGGTTGTTTTTATCAGCGCTATCCCAAGGTCAAGGTACTGGTGAATGGTCGTGATGACTTTTCCAATCTGATTGAACAGCAACTGGATTGTGTGGTACGGGTGGGACAGGTACAGGACCAATATCTGCTGATCCGGCCCATCACACAAACTCATATCTGGACACTGGCAGCACCTGCTTATCTAGCCGAATTTGGTGAACCCAAAAGCTTTGAGGAACTGCAGCAGCATTATGCCGTGGACTACCATGTGGCGAAACATTATCGGGAATGGAGTGAATTGGTATTTCGGGATCAGCGTCTGAGAATGCCATACCGTTTACTGATTGAAAATACCGAAGCCTATATTCAGGCAGGTTTGGCTGGGATTGGTATTATCCAGATTCCTGAATTTGATGCTGCGCCCTATGTACAGCAAGGCGTGTTACAGCGTTTATTTGTGGAGGTTCCGGACTTGCAATTACCGGTCAATATTTTATTGACGGATCGCCAGTATCGTCCTCAATATTTTCAGGATTTTATTGATTGGTTAGAGAAATTATTAAAGCAGCAGCTCTAGGCATTGATCTGCTCACGATAAAAATTTATAAGCCATAAAAAAAGCATACCTGAGTATGCTCTTTTTATTTTGGCAAAGATTAATAGAGACCGAGCAAGAAACCAACACCTAAGGTGAAGAAACTAAATAGCCAGATCCAGCCAAACGAGTAACGTAAATGACGTCCCATATCCGTCCCGGCCAGACCCATGGCTAGCCATGTTGCTGGTGAGAATGGGCTAACGAAGGTACCGGCGTTATTACCAATAGCCATGGCATACACCACCGAATCAGCAGTTACACCAGCAGTTGCAGTCACTTCCTGAACAATCGGCAAGAGGGCAAAATAGTAAGCATCGGTGCTGGTAAACAGGTCCATTGGCACACCTAGGATACCGACCAGAATATGCAGGCTACCGACCCAAGTCGTTGGTAAAATATGAATCAGATCCAGTGCGATTGACTTCAACATGCCTGATTCGGAGAGAATTCCCAAAAAGGCGCCAGCCGCAAAAATAATCGCCACCATGCTTAAGGCTTGAGGTGCATGTCGGCTGATCACCGCCATTTGTTCTCTTGGTTTAGGGAAGTTCACCAATAATACCAGCGATAAGGCAATCATAAAGACGTAAGGTGCAGAGAACAGACCAAATGCCAGACAGATGACCGCAAGAACAACCAGAGCGATGTTAAACCAGAACTTTTTAGGTTTGACTTGTTCTTGTACATCTTCCGCCATATCGGCTGCCATGCAGTCCTGTTCAAAAGGTGTGGTACCTAAGGCTTGTGCTGCAAGGATACGTTTCTTTTCACGTAAGCCCATCAATACGGCAAAGCCCATCATGCCCAGAATACCAATCACCTGTACCGGGATCAGGCTCTGCCAGAGTGCGGCGGCTTCAATGCCGGTCACGGCAGATGCACGACCTAAAGGGCCACCCCATGGCACCATATTCATAATACCCATACTGCCGGCCATCAGGAGCAGCATCAGATAAGGACTCATCCCCAGTTTGCGATAGAGCGGCAGTAAAGCGGGAATAATAATCAGAAAAGTGGCCGCCCCGGAACCATCCAGATGCACGATAGCAGCAATCAAGGTGGTCATCACCGCAACAATCACCACATTACCGCGGGTCAGACGCACCATGTTGCGGATCATGGGATCAAAAACATGTAACTCTTTTAAAATACTGAAAAACAAAATGGCAAATAAAAACATGGTGGCCACTTTGCTGACTTTTAATAAACCTGCTTCAAAGAAGCCGGAAATCTCGCTAATCGAAAAGCCAGCAATGAGTGCCCCAATAAGCGGAACAATCGACATTGCAACAATTGGACTGGTTTTACCCGACATGAGTAACGCGACAATCGTTACAATAATTAGAATACCTATCAGCGTAAGCATTATTTACTCCCTTAAGTCGTAACCTCTTGCCATAAAAAAAGTGTTAAAAGTACACCAAAAAATAAAAAACAAAGCGCCGTCCATTATGCATAAAAACTTAAATTACGCTTAAACTTCAGCAGAAAAACTAAACGAAATGCTGGATAAGTGAGCAAATTGTTTAATTTTCTCTAAAAATGGTTGTAAAGGAAATTGGAAAACTGGCTGAAAAGTAGTGGAGTTTTTATCATTTTTTGCGCTTATTCAGCAGCGAAAAATATCGGAAGAGGGGGCGAAAAAGCCAAAGTTGATCCAGGCTTCATGGCTGTCTTGTTTAAACCAGCTCAGGTCGAGAAAGGTAAAGACTTTGACAGATTCAATGCGTTGCTTTAAAAATTAGAGTAATTACTCTAATTTTGGGAAATACGATGCAGATTGGTCGACAGCACTGGATGAACCGGACTTCTGGTGATTTAGGATTAAAAGATCGCATAACCTTGCTGAGTCACAGTTTACTGCCAGTCATTCAGCAAACCATTAAAAGCTATGCTCTAGCCCACCATAAACAGCGCAACAGAATGCAGCAATTGAGTATCGAAGATCTGGTATTGCCCGATAGCTCAGATGTACAACAGGCCTTGGCCCAGATGCAGTCTTGTAGTGCTGAGGCCTTACAGAATCACTGTCTGCGTACATGGTGTTACGCCATTGCCTTTGCCAAAATGCAGCGACTGCAATGTGATGCTGAGCTGTTGGCAGTTTCATGCCTGTTACACGATTTGGGAATGACAACACAACATTATCAGCATCATGCACATTGCTGTTGCTTTGCCGGGCAAGGAGCGTATGCGGCGAAAGACTGGTCAATTCAACAAGGCTGGCCAATCGGGCGTGCTGACCAACTCTTTGATGTGATCAGTCTGCATATGAACCCCTATGTCGCCCCTAAGGAGGGGATTGAGGCACATTTATTACAACAGGCTGCCAGCTGCGATGTCATTGGTAGCCGTGGTTTTGAATTTTCCAAACAATTTAGACAGCAATTACAGCAACACTATCCGCGACTCGATTTTAACCGGATCATGATTGAATTTACCCAGCGGGAAGCTGAACAGCGACCCCGTTCCCGCACCGCCATGCTGGTCCAGAGTGGATTTAAGCAGTTGGTGAATGCAAATCCTTATTTAAAATAAGTCCAAAATAAAAAACCACTTTTGCCTGAACAAAAGTGGTTTTGCTTGTTAAGCTTGAATGGATTTAGTGGTCATGTTCCAGATATTCAGGTTTTTTCGGTAAGGCCCAGCTACAGAAGAAACAGATCATCAGCATGATAATCACATAAATAAAGAAGATGTTTTCAATACCTGCATCTTTAAATAGCAACGCCACCGATGGTGCTGAACCACCAAACAAGGCATTACCGACGGCATAAGAGAAACCGACACCTAAGGCACGCACATGTGGAGGGAACATTTCTGCTTTGACCAAACCACTGATTGAGGTGTAGAAGCTCAGCAGCATCATCAGGAAAATCAGTAATAAGGTAATAATGACAGGCGAGTCAGCAAAGCTGCGCATACCTGTGACCATCACCGGATAGATAAAGATCGCGCTGAGTAAACTGAAAGCCAGCATGGATGCACGACGGCCAATGCGGTCTGAAAGCATCCCAAACAACGGTTGCGCCAACATAAACACAAACAAGGCTGTGGTCATAATGAAACCGACAGTTTTGCCATCCATCCCGATGTTGGTGAGATAGGTTTTAGAATACACCGTAACCACATAGAAGGTCAGTGAACCTGCAGAGGTATAACCGACTACCAGCAAGAAAGTTTTCCAGTGCTGTTTCAGTAAGGCAACCAGACTACCAGATTCCTCACGTTCCGCATCTTCATGCGATAAGGTTTCTTCTAAACGGCTTCGTGCCAGTAAAGACAAGATTGCCGCAATACCCCCAATCACGAATGGAATACGCCAGCCGCCATCATTCAATTGCTGTTCGGTCATAAAGCCAAGCAGGATGACCCCGAGTAAGCTGGCGAGTAGCTGACCACCAGATAAGGTGACATATTGAAACGAAGCAAAGAAACCACGTTGTCCTTTTAAGCCCAGCTCACTCATATAGGTGGCGACGGCACCATATTCACCGCCGACCGAAAGGCCTTGTAATAAACGAACCATCAGTAGCAGGAAAGGGGCCCACATACCTACCTGATCATAGGTCGGCAAGGCTGCAAACAGGAATGAACTCAGTGCCATCAGACAGATTGAAATCACCATGGACTGTTTACGACCGTGACGGTCAGCGATCCGTCCGAATAACCAGCTGCCGATTGGTCGCATAAAGAAGCTGGCAGCAAATACACCCCATACATAAATCGCTTTAGTGGTTGGATCCATATCCGGTGCAGTTAATGCATGCGTAAAATAAGCAGCAAAGACGGCATAGATATAGAAATCAAACCATTCAACCAAGTTCCCTGATGCCGCACCGACGATACCTTTGATACGACTTCTTCTTTCTTCCTTGCTATATACCTGACTCATATACGTTCCTTTTCACCAAGCAAGATTCTGTAACTGAATCTTTACAGAATGTTATATACCGCTAAAGAAGCATGAAAATGACACTATTTTGTATGTTTTTTATGAATATATTTTTATCTAGAGAGAATAAGTATGATTCTGAGCTAACTCATTGACAGATATACATTGTCAGAATGGTCAATGTATAGGTTTTAATCTTTTTAAAAGCAGAGAATTAAGTATTTATAAGAGACAATATTTGCATTCGCCTGATTCAGTTTATGTAAATGATCTGTAATAGAGCCATTTTGGTGCAATCTATCTTGAGCATTTTTTTAGATGATTGCATGGCTGTGTGGAGATTAAATCTTGATCGATGCATTAAGACATGAATATCCATTCATTAAGCTATAAATAGGCCGAGTCGTTAGAACTGATGATTAAAGCAGCAAAGCTGTGGATAAGTTTCAGTTTATACACACAGTCAATCCGTGTTGTTTTTAATCGTATTTTCACCCGTCCTGATTTTTTGCTTTTGGCTTATGCCGTCCTAGAGCAGCAAGCTATTTTGGAATAACACTTAGTCCAGCACTGGAATAACGCAGTCTGCTCTGAATGGGCAGGGCTCTCCCTGCGTAAATTGAGTCAGCATGTTTCTGATCTGATAAAGCTGGGCAATTTTTTCATCAATCAGATTGAGCTTTTCTTGAAGAAGGGTCTGGACCTGTGCCGCAGGAATTTCCTCTTGCGCCGTCATATTTAAAATTTGCTTAATTTCATTCAGGGTGTAGCCCAGATTTTTGGCAGAACGAATCAGTTGCAGCTGTTGCAGCGTCTGTTCCGGATAATCTTTATAGCCATTATTACAGGTCATGGACTGGATCAGTTGCATCTTTTCATAAAAGCGAATGGTGTCCCGGCTTAGATTTGCCTGTTTTGCCAACTGTCCAATTAACATCTTGCGTATCCTTTATTGTTATAAAAAAAGCGGTATTAACCCCTTGACCATTGAGTGTACTCCATCCTTTAACCTGTGCCTACAGTCAATCAAATAGGCATAAAAAATGGACCATAATCATTTAAAAAATCAACAATATCGTCAAGTTGTACTGGTTGCCGGCGCGACAGGTTTTATTGGCCGCTATCTGATTCTGCAACTTTTGCAACAGGGACATTCTGTCTTTGCCTTGCTCCGTAATCCGCTGGAGCAACAACAGGCCCTGACTCAATGGCTGCAACAAAAAAATGTTTCTTTGCAGCAACTGACTTTTATTCAAGGGGATGTGACTCAGGTAAATCTTGGTATTCAGCCGCAAGACTGGGAGAAATTAAAGTCCATCAATACTTTATATAATAGTAGTGCCTTGTTTGCCTGGAATCTGGAGATGCAGCAGGCACGGGCAGTCAATGTTGATGGTGCACTGAATTTACTGGCCTGTGTACATCAGCATTGTGACTTAAAACGCGCTGTGCATATGTCAGGATATATGCTGACGCAGCTTGATCACTTACGCCAGGCAGGCGTCTGTCTTGAACAGCCCGACCAGACTGACTGGCTCGCAGTATATCAGCGCTTAGGTGCCTATGAGGCCTCAAAGATAGAGGCTCATTTTGCCTGGATCCGCGCCGCACAACGCTTGTCGGTGGACTGGACCATTATCCATCCAGCAACGGTGTTGGGTGATGATGTCTCTGGCGAGATTCCGTTGAACCAGCCGATTGCGCAAATGATTGATCTGCTAAAACGCAAGAAAATGAGTGCACTGCCGGCAACTGCACAACATTATCTGCCTTTGATCCGGGTCGATGATTTATGTCAGATCATGGTCATGGCTTCGATGGATGAGGCATTAACAAATCAGTCGATGCTGATAGTCAGCGAGCATGATCTGGCCCTACCGCAATTGACGGGCATGATTGCAACGCAGTTGCAGGTCAAGGCACCTACACGCCATGTCCCGATCGGATTGTTGAAACTGATTTTAAAGTGGCAATGGCTGGCGAAGAAGCTGGAAATGTCTCGGGAAATATTAGACTTTCTTAGAACCGAACCTTTAGAACAAGCAGTGTTACAGCAGTTCAAACAGCGCTGGCAGCTTGCAACGGGTGATCTGGAAGGGGCAATTCGTAAAACCACGGATTGGGTCAGTCAGGCCCGTTAAACAGAGCTTTATTTGAAATAAAAACAGCCAGTCAAAGGACGGGCTGTTTTCTTAATGAACCGGCTAGAGGCTTACCAGTGTTCACCTGGGAACAGGCGGCATAGGCACGTTGCACCAGATTAAGTTTTTCCTGTTTGCCCACAGATGCGGTAGAGCTTGGGAACAGGTTATAGCCAATCGACATCAGGATATTGTTGATGTCTGGTGCGATTGCATAGGTAATCGACGCCAGACGACCAAGATTGGTGGCAATTTTCTTCGGACGTTTCACGATGGCATAAGCAATCAGGTCGGCAGCTTCTTCCGGTGAAAGCGTTGGGACATATTTATAGATTTTGGTCGGTGCAATCATTGGCGTACGGACCAAAGGCATATAAATAGAGGTAATCGCAATTTTATGTGCATGTACTTCAGCGGATAAGCAGCGGCTGAATGCATCCAAAGCCGCTTTTGATGCAACATAAGCCGAGAAGCGGGTCGCATTGGCAAGTACCCCGATCGAGCTGATATTGATGATCTGGCCATCTTTGCGCTGCATCATGTGCGGCAGGATATTCAGAACCAGACGTACTGCACCGAAGTAATTGAGCTGCATGGTGCGCTCGAAGTCATGAAAACGGTCAACCGATTCATGGACCGCTCGGCGGATGGAACGACCGGCATTATTTACAAGAATGTCAATGTGATCCACTGCAGCCAGAATTTCTTTTGAAACCGCATCAATGGATTCCATCTCGTTGAGATCACATGGAAACACAGATGCCTTTCCACCTTCAGCCTCGATCTCTGCTTTGACCTCATCTAACTTCTCCTTGGTGCGAGCGAGCAATAAGACATGGGCCCCAGCTTGCGCCAGGTATTTTGAAACCGTTAAACCAATACCACTTGATGCACCAGTGACAATGATTGTTTTACCGTCGACTTTTTGCTGAAAAAGTTTTTTGAGTTTTGCATTCATGTAAGTATCCTACATTCATCACGAATCATGCTGTTGTGTGCAATGCTGTCCTATACCGCTTAACACTGCAATTTATTTTGGTCTAATATTAACCGATCTTTTTTGTTTGTCTAGTGTAAATGTTTGAAAAATAATATCTTTTTTAGAGTAAAAGCTCTAAAACAAGGTGTTGTATTAGTTGAAAAATCGAGCATATTTTTTTAGTTTTGCACAAAAAATAAGCCCCATTTCCGGGGCTCGTTGATTTCATTAAAATTAAACTTGGGCGAGGGCTTGTTCGAGATCGGCAATCAGGTCATCCACATGTTCGATACCAATCGACAAACGCACTAAATCTTCACTGACACCCGCTGATTTTAGCTCTTCTGCATTGAGTTGGCGGTGAGTTGTGGTTGCAGGATGGCAGGCCAGACTTTTGGCATCGCCAATGTTGACCAGACGGGTAAACAGTTGCAAGGCATCAATAAAGCGAGTACCGCCTTTTAAGCCATCTTGCACACCAAAGGACAGGATGGCAGAAGGTTTACCTTTCACATACTTTTGCGCCAAATGGTGCTGTGGATGATCTTTCAGACCCGCATAATTGACCCATTTTACTTTGGGATGCTGTTTTAAATATTCAGCAATCTTGATGGCATTTTCTGTGTGACGTTCCATTCTCAGGTTTAAAGTTTCCAGTCCTTGCAGGATCAGGAATACACTCAGCGGACTAATGGCTGCGCCGGTATTGCGTAACGGTACTACCCGCGCACGGGCAATATAAGCGGCTTCTCCCAATACTTCGACATAATTAACACCATGATAGCTTGGGTCTGGCGTGTTTAATGCTTTGAAGCGTTCAGGATATTTACCCCAAGGAAATTTACCGCTATCGACAATCACACCACCGATGCTATTGCCGTGACCGCCAATATATTTGGTCAGGGAATGAATCACAATATCTGCACCAAATTCAAAAGGTTTAAGCAGTGCAGGTGTTGCTACCGTATTATCGACAATCACAGGCACACCATACTCATGCGCAATCTTGGCAATGGCTTCAAGGTCGATGATATTGCCGAGCGGATTACCGATCGATTCCACAAACACCAGTTTGGTTTTATCATCAATAATTTGACGCAGCGCTTCCGGATTCTGATAGTCAAAGAAACGCACTTCAATGCCTTGCTTCGGCAAGGTGTGGGCAAATAAATTATAGGTTCCGCCATATAAGGTGGAGACCGAGGCGATATTGTCGCCTGCTTCGGCAATGGTCTGAATTGCGTAAGTAATCGCAGCCATGCCTGAGGCCAGCGCCAACGCCCCAATCCCGCCCTCCAGTGCTGCAATACGTTGTTCAAGCACGGCAGTGGTCGGGTTCATAATCCGGGTATAGATATTACCCTGAACTTTTAAATCAAATAGGTCTGCACCATGTTGTGTATTATCAAAGGCATAAGAGGTGGTCTGATAGATCGGCACGGCCACAGCCTTGGTGGTAGCTTCTGGTGAATATCCCGCATGAATGGCTAAAGTTTCATCTTTATAGGTCATGATGACTTCATCTACGTGAGTTAAATAATCATCGAGTCTAGCCGATATTTTATCCAGAAGGGTGCATAAATTTTGCGCTGTATAGCGTTTTTAGTGATATAGCAGGGTTAATCCAAAGCAGATCAATTTTTTATCTGCTGTAAATCATTCAAACCTGTAATGTCTTGAAAAAGAAAATCCTTTGTTGAAGCCAAACAAATGTCAACTTAACTTCAAGTCAAGGGGGTTTCAGCGTATAATATGCCAGATATTTTTTCGCTTATTTGCGATGTACTGGTTTTTCAATTGAGGAGTCCTGCGTGGCCCAATATATTTATACGATGAACCGAGTGTCTAAAATGGTTCCGCCGAAACGCGAAATCTTAAAAGACATCTCTTTATCATTTTTCCCAGGCGCAAAGATTGGTGTGCTTGGTTTGAACGGTGCAGGTAAGTCAACCCTTCTCCGTATTATGGCTGGCGTAGATAAAGATTTCTCAGGTGAAGCTCGTGCACAACCAGGAATCAAAATCGGTTACTTAGAACAAGAGCCACCACTTGATCCGACCAAAGACGTTCGTGGTAACGTTGAAGATGGTGTACGTGAAGCACTTGACGCTTTAGAACGTCTTGACCAGGTTTTTGCTGAATATGCTGAACCGGATGCGGATTTTGATGCACTTGCGAAAGAGCAAGAAAAATTGGAATCCATCATCCATGCATGGGATGCGCATAACCTGAATAACCAGCTTGAAATTGCTGCGGATGCATTGAACCTCCCAGCATGGGATGCTGATGTATCATTGCTTTCAGGTGGTGAGCGTCGTCGTGTTGCATTGTGCCGTTTATTGCTTTCTAAGCCAGACATGTTGCTTCTCGACGAACCGACCAACCATTTGGATGCTGAATCAGTATCTTGGTTAGAACGTTTCTTGAAAGACTTCCCTGGCACCATCGTTGCGATTACGCATGACCGTTATTTCTTGGATAACGTGGCTGAGTGGATTCTTGAACTTGACCGTGGACATGGTATTCCTTACCAAGGTAACTATTCTTCTTGGTTGGAACAAAAGAATGCCCGTCTAGAGCAGGAACAGAAACAAGAAGAATCTTTTGCTAAAGCATTGAAAAAAGAACTTGAATGGGTTCGTTCAAATGCCAAAGGCCAGCAAAAGAAAAACAAAGCGCGTATGGAACGTTTTGAAGAGCTTAACTCTAAAGAATTCCAACAACGTAATGAAACCTCTGAAATCTACATTCCACCTGGCCCACGTCTGGGTAACAAGGTTGTGGAAGTGGAAGGGATCAGTAAATCATTCGATGGTCGCTTACTCTATGAAAACCTGACGTTCACTGTTCCGCCTACAGCGATCGTGGGTATCGTTGGTCCAAACGGTGCGGGTAAAACTACCTTATTCCGTATGATGACGGGCGAACAGCAACCGGATACCGGTACTGTGACTTTAGGTGAGTCGGTTAAAGTGGCTTACGTGGGTCAGATTCGTGACACCTTGGATAACAACAAAACCGTTTGGGAAGAAGTTTCTGGCGGTTTAGATATCCTGAAAATCGGTGATTACGAAATCGCATCACGTGCTTATATCGGTCGCTTTAACTTTAAAGGTCAGGATCAGCAAAAACGTGTAGGTGAATTGTCGGGTGGTGAGCGTAACCGTTTACAACTTGCCAAGATCTTGCAGATGGGTGCAAACGTGATCTTGCTGGATGAGCCATCGAACGACTTGGACATCGAAACTTTACGTGCACTTGAGGATGCCATTCTGGTATTCCCGGGTACCGTCATGGTGGTATCGCATGACCGTTGGTTCCTTGACCGTATTGCAACGCACATCTTGTCGTTTGAGAACGAACAGCCAGAATTCTACACAGGTAACTATGCAGAATACGAAGCTTACCGTCAGTCACGTTTAGGTGATGATGCATCTCAGAAACGCACCAAATACAAAAAAATTACCGGTTAATTTCGGGTAAAGCAAAAAACCAGCCTCCGGGCTGGTTTTTTATGTTCATTAAAAGTTGAGTGGATCAGCAGGGTATATAAAAAAGCCAATGCTCGACGTTTAATTATTAAACTCACCCCGTAAATCGGCCCACATCAATGATGGAACCACAGTAATCACATCGAAAGTCATAGCAAAGGGATACAGCACCATGCGGGTGGCTTTTTTTACCGGATGCTTTTTGGTAATTTTATTTTCCTGTTGCAGGATAATTGGATAAGGCTGCGCTAAGGTTTTCTGGATCTTGCGTGCTTCCGGTGCCTGATAGAGCTGGCCTTTAAAGAAAATATTGATATACGGATATGGCGCGGTTTGCTGGTTATAAATGGTATTAAAATTCTGTCTAAAGCCGAGGGATTTTAACAGGTCCTTTTGTGTGTCATTCAAATCGACCATTCGCGTGTTATAGCGAATCTGTAACACACCCTGAAAATGACTTGGATCATCCATGGTCAGTACCAATGGGGAAGGGCTGGTCAGACTGCGTTGATCTGCTGGAATTGCATGTAGCAGTTTGGATAGCTCTGCGCTCCCGTCGGTCATTAAATAACTGAAATCCTTACCTACAAAAACAATGCCTTGTGCCTGCTGGTTTTGAACAGCTTGCCCTATGGCAATGATTTGATCTTTTGCTAAAGTCACTGTTTCAGTTTTTGTGGTTTCGTTCGGAAGTGCCTGTGACAGCAATGTCGTGGCACAGCCACTCAAATTTAGACAGGCGATTGCGATGAGGGCGGAACATAGTTTATACATGGCAGGAACTCAAATCTGAAATTCATTTTTCTAAAGAAAAAACTTTTTTAAATCAGTCATAAATTGACCAAAAATTGTTTTGTAATTTTATTACATCGGCATCGCTTGCTATAGTGGCTTTATGCAATTTACTGTAATGGTGCGCTGTTGCGACGTCCGCTGATTTTTATGACCCTGTTGTTAAGCCTGTTCATGTTCCAAGGTTTCTGGAATGTGGCAGCGGCTTTCTGCGCGCATGAAAAGTCGGGCCAATACAGTGAGCTTAAGCATTTTGGGCATCATGCCCCTGAAAAGCGGCATATTTCTGCAACGCATTCAGCTTCTGCTGTTGAAGCGGATACGGATGTCGCCGCCTCTTTAAACTTGCAAGATCATCATGATCATTTACCGTCCTGTTCCTATGTGATGGTGATGCAAACACAACAGCAGTGGCATACACCTGTTGTACGGAGCCATGAAATCGAGCACAACTATCACTGGTCTAATGCTTACCAGTCCCCGCATTTATCCGGATTAAACCCGCCTCCGATATTAACCTCGCTATAAGTGAGGTAGCCTAAAAATAACTCACTGGAAATATATCTATTTCAATGGGTTATTTGTCCTTAATCAAACGCTTGGCAAATTTGAACTTGCCTCGATAAATCGTAGTTTCTTGGGTTCTTCAAAATTTTTAGAACAGCGGTTTGGAATCAGGCGTTTATTGAAGATGAATTCACCCACACTCCATTTCTTAATGCTGGAAATGGAACATGAATCAACAGATTTAAATCAGGTGAATGTTATGTCTTTTAAATTAAATACAGTGCTATGTTTTTTGGTTTTATTCGTTTCAGCAAGCTGGGCCAATGCCGATGGTGGTTTGATTTTTCTGGAAAAGAATCTTAATTCTCAGCAGCAGGCCAAGGCCAAGCTTGAACAGACGCTTGAGCACAAGCCACATCAGCAAAAGTGTAAATAGGTTAGTTTAAACCAGAGGGAAACGGCTGAATGAGCAGGGCCGTTTCCTGTTTTAAACCTTTATTACCTTCTGCTTTGATCTTAAGCTGGGATTTTGTAGCTAAATCCAGACATGTAATTTTATTACATCTGCTTTACTTGCTATAGTTCATCCGAGCAATTTTTGTCTAAAGAGTAAACATTGCATCGTTCCGCGATTTTCATCACCGTCTTGCTGAGTTTGTTCATGTTTCAGGGTTTCTGGAACGTGGCGGCCGCTTTTTGTGCGCATGAAAAGTCAGGCGAGTATAGTTCACTCAATCATTTTGGACATCATGTCCCGGAAAAGTCCCAAGTTTCTGCTCAGCCTGTCATTGCGGTTGATCAGGATGCTTCTGATTTACCCATGCCCTTAAGTCTGCAAGATCATCATGATCACTTGCCTTCCTGTTTTCATGTGGTGGTGACCGAAGCCCAGCAACAACTGGATCAACCGGTTTTAAGAATGCATCTGGCAGAACAAAAATATTACTGGTCCAACTCCTATCAGTCCCCCCATCTCTCTGGAATAAATCCGCCCCCTGTATTGACCCCGCTATAGGTGGGGTAGCCAAAAAATAGCCCACCGCAACCTTATTATTTGCGGGGCTTTATATGTCTTTAAATTTAAATCAGCGTATCCATGCATTTCAGAACAATGCATCAAATCCTCATACGCATCCATCGTCATTGAAATGGTCGGTCTTGGCAATTGCGCTAACGGCTGTGCTTTTTAGTCAAGCTGTAGCAGCAGCGTCCTTGCTAGATGCAAATCATGCTTCGACCCAAGCGCTGCAACGGCAGCTAAATTTTGAACAAATTCTGCAAGATGTGAAACAGCATCAGGCCGATATCGGTGTCTGGCAAACCCAGCAAAGCATTGCCGAGGCCAATGTGAAACAGGCCGGTTTATGGACAAATCCAAGTGTTTCGATTCAGCAAACCGAGTTCCGCTCAGGTAAAGATAAAGAACTGGAATTTGGTCTTTCACAAAAACTCGATGTGTTTGGTGAACGCCGTGCGGCGGTGAAACTGGCTGATGTACAGGCGACTCAGGTCGGTCTTAATCAAGCCTTATACGATGCCCAACTTGAACTCGCGGTGAAATATCTGTGGTCGCAAGTGGTGGTTCTTGAGCTAGAGCACGATGTGGTTCAGGCACAATTAAAAACCAGTCAGGCGACCCTGGACGCAACACGCCTACGACTCAAGGCAGGCAGTATTGCGCAGGTCGATCTGGACCGCACCCTAATGGCACATATTGAAAATCAGCGTTTATTCCAGCAAACCGAACTGGCACTGGCGACAGCAAAACGGCAACTGGCCAATTTATGGGGCAGTACGGACAACCGTTTCTCTGCGCAGGCAAGCAATGTCTGGCCGCAGCAACAGGATTTACAAACTTATATGCAGAACAATTTATTCGAGCGCGCGATCCAGCTCGATATTGCACGGCAAAAGGCCAGTATCGACTATTTAAAGGTGTCGAATCGTCCAAATCCGACCGTTAATTTAGGCATGGTGCAAAGTAAAACAGCAGACACCAACTCGACTGACAACAAGTTACGGGTAGGTATCGAGATTCCATTAAATATTTTTAATCGTCAGCAATATTCATTACGCATTGCCAATGCCAAACAAGATTTGCTGGTGAAACAGCAACAGTTCTATAAGCAGCAAAACCTAAATGCAATCCAGACTTTAAGCGCAGAGTTGGCAGGATTGAAACAACAGTTCGATTTAGTCAATCAGCGCCAGATTCCATTGTCTGAAACGGTGCAGGAGAAAATGTTGCTTGGTTTCAAAGTCGGTAAATATGCCATTACCGATGTGCAGCAAGCCACCATGCAATTGCAAGAGCAACGTTTAAACAAGGTCCAGCTTTTGAAAAGTGCATGGCAGAAACAGATTGAGGCAGAGAGCTTGGCTCTGGGAATTGAGCCGAGTATGGTGAGTTCAAGTGATGCCTTAAACCAGATCAATCAGACCCTGTGGAAAGAGACCAATAACCTTCCCACTGTTGTAGGAGCAGAATAATGTCGACGAATCAATCTAAGAAACAGTGGTTTTGGGTCATCCTTGTTGTGGTGGCTGGTCTGGTATTGAGTGCATTGCTCTTTTTTACAGGGAAAAACAAAACCAGTCGTGATACTGCTACGGCTGATAGCCATGGTGAAGAAGGACATGCTGAAGATGAAGCTGGACATGGCAGTGAAACTGAGGAAGGCAGTTTAAACCTGACGCCAAAACAGATGGCGGAATACGGCGTGAAACTAGCTCAGGTAGGTGTTGGAGAAGTATCGCAGCAATATGCCTATCCTGCCAAGCTGGTACCGAATACCGATCAACAAGCGCATGTGTCTGCAACTTTTGCCGGACGGGTGGAAAGTGTCAATGCGGCACTGGGGGAGCAGGTGAAGAAGGGACAGGTACTTGCTACCCTGTTTATTCCGGATCTGGTCGATCAACAAGCCAATTTAAGTATTGCACAGGAAGCCTTGACCCTGGCGCAGCAAGATTATCAGCGCGAAAAGCAACTCTGGGAACAGGGCGTGTCTGCACGTCAGGATTATCAGCGGGCTTATAATGCGTACCGTCAGGCCCAGATTCAGGTGCAAGCCGCACGCAGCCGTTTATCTGCTTTAGGTGCATCTACAGGGAGTCAGGGGCGCTATGTGCTGACCGCACCGTTAAGCGGAATCGTGAGTCTGAAAGATATCGTGGTGGGCGAGCAGATTACCCCGGATAAACAATTGTTCGTGATTGATCAGCTGGATCAGCTCTGGATTGAATTTATCTTACCAAGCGTCAATAACATCAATGTCCAGCCGGATCAGCAGATCGAGTTTAAGTCGCTGCAAACCAGCAACACCTTTAAGGCGCAAATTCAGACCTTAACCACAGCGGCCGATACTCAAACCGGTCGTTTGCAAGTACGTGCCAAAGTCCTGACACCGGCTAAAGAACTGCGACCTAACTTGATGGTCAATGTGCTGTTAGAAGGCACAGACAAGAAACCTGTGCTACGCGTTGCCAAAGTAGCGATTCAGCAGATTGAAGGCAAAGCCACGGTTTTTGTAGCCAAGCAAGAAAAAGATCAGTTGCATTTCACCCCTGCACCAGTCCAGCTGGGCAATTACTCTAGTGATGGACAGTGGGTGGAAATCCGATCTGGTCTGACTGAAAAGCAGCAGTATGTCAGTCAGGGCAGTTTCCTTCTGAAATCCGAGATGGAGAAGGGAGAGGCTGAACATGGACACTAAGGAGAATGTAGGACTTCCCCCTGCGGAAGGCCTGTTTGACCGTATTATTCAGTTTTCCATTCGTAATGCGATTTGGGTGATGCTGTTTGTGGTGGCCTGGATTGGGGTCGGGATTTATAGCTATCAGAAGCTTTCGATTGATGCCGTCCCCGACATTACCAATGTTCAGGTGCAAATTAACAGTCAGGCAGGGGGATTCACGGCCCCTGAAGTTGAGCAACGGATTACCTATCCAATTGAAAATGCGATGTCGGGTATTCCAAATCTGGAACAAACCCGCTCAATTTCCCGTTATGGCCTGTCACAGGTTACGGTGATTTTTAAAGATGGCACTGATATCTATTGGGCGCGTCAGCTGATCAACCAGCGTTTACAGGAAGCCAAGAGTGCTTTGCCTGATGATATTGATCCGCAAATGTCACCGATCTCCACAGGTCTGGGTGAGATCTATCAATGGGTGATCAAGGCTGAACCGAATGCTAAAAAGGCAGATGGCACGCCGTACCAAGCCATGGACCTGCGTGAAATTCAGGACTGGATTGTTCGTCCTCAATTGCAACGTGTGCCCGGTGTCGCCGAAATCAACAGTATTGGGGGGTATAACAAGACCTATGTGGTTGCTCCGGATCTGAAACGTTTGCAACAACTGCAAATTCCGTTAACTGACTTGCAAACGGTATTGTCTGAAAACAATGAAAACCGTGGTGCAGGTTTTATTGAAGAAAATGGGCAGCAACTGACGGTTCGTATTCCGGGGATGCTCAAGACCGTACAGGATATCGAAAATATTACGGTCAGTACCAAAAACGGTTTACCGATCCGGGTGGCCGATGTGGCAACAGTGTCGATTGGTCATGATCTCAGGACCGGTGGTGCGACCTATAACGGTGAAGAAACCGTACTTGGGATCGCCATGATGATGATGGGCGAGAACAGTAAATCTATCGCTCAGGCCTTAGATAGCAAGATGCAGGAAATCAAACGCTCATTGCCAGAAGGTGTAGTGGTTGAAACCGTGTATAACCGGAGTGATCTGGTGGATAAAGCCATTAAGACGGTGGCCAAAAACCTGATTGAAGGCGCAATTCTGGTGATTGTGATCCTGTTTGTATTCCTCGGCAATTTCCGAGCTGCATTGATTACTGCCTGTATTATTCCGTTGTCGATGCTATTTACCCTGACAGGGATGGCAGAGCAGAAAATCAGTGCCAACCTAATGAGTCTGGGCGCACTGGATTTCGGGATTATCGTGGATGGTGCAGTGGTGATTGTGGAGAACTGTATCCGACGGCTGGCAGAGGCTCAACACCATAAAGGACGATTACTGACCCGTTCCGAACGCTTCACCGAAGTATTCCTGGCAGCGAAACAGGCGAGACGTCCGCTGATCTTTGGGCAAATCATCATCATGGTGGTGTACTTGCCGATCTTTGCACTGGCGGGCGTGGAAGCGAAAATGTTCCATCCTATGGCGATGACCGTGGTGCTTGCATTGATTGGGGCCATCATTTTATCGGTGACTTTTGTTCCGGCGGCGGTGGCATTATTTGTCACAGGTGAGGTGAAGGAGAAGGAAAGTCGCTGGATGGCGGCCCTGAAACGCAATTATGAGGCACTCCTTGATCGAGCGTATGCCTTCCGATATGTCGTACTGGCAGGTGCTGTGACGATTTTAATATTAACGGCTGCGATTGGGACACGTGTCGGGAGTGAGTTTGCACCTCAACTCAGTGAAGGCGATTTTGCGTTGCAGTTAATGCGTGCGCCAAGTACCGGGATTGAGGAATCACTCAAGATTCAGGAAAGTGTTGAAAAACAGCTTATGGCAGAATTTCCTGAAATCAAGGCGATCTTTGCCCGTACCGGGACTGCGGAAGTGGCAACCGATGTTATGCCACCGAATATTTCCGATGCAGTGGTGCTGTTAAAGCCTCGTGATCAATGGCCAGATAAATCGGAAAGCATCGACGAGCTGCGAACTAAAATGTTGGCTTATGTTGAGAAAATCCCAGGTAACAACAGTGAGTTTTCGCAACCGATTGAACTCCGTTTCAATGAGTTAATTTCAGGCGTACGGAGTGATATTGGGGTTAAGATCTTTGGTGATGATATGCAGGTGCTGAACCAGGAGGCTGAGAAAGTTGCTCAAACCCTGAGAACCATTCCGGGGGCCAGCGAAGTCAAAGTCGAACAGACCGATGGCTTACCGTTACTCAATGTCGATATCGACCATGCACTGGCTGCGCAATATGGCTTATCGGTCAAATCCATTCAGGATCTGGTGGCTGCCAGTATTGGTGGTCAAAGTGTTGGACAAATTTTACAGGGTGACCGTCGATTTGATTTTGTGGTGCGTTTGGATGATGTCATGCGTACGCCACAGCAATTGGCCATGTTGCCGATTCAATTGCCGAATGGCGGTCTGATCAAACTGCAAGATGTGGCAAAAGTGGAGAATATCTTAGGTCTGGCACAGGTCAGCCGTGAAAATGGCAAGCGCCGTGTGGTGGTGACGACCAACGTACGTGACCGTGATCTGGGCTCATTCGTGGCTGAGATGCAGCAGAAACTGGCCCAGCAAAAATTACCAAGCGGTTATTGGCTCGGTTATGGCGGGCAATTTGAAAATCTGGCATCGGCAAAAGCCAGAATGCAAATTGTGGTGCCACTGGCATTGCTGATGATCTTTATTCTGCTGATGGCAGTGTTCAATAACTTTAAAGAGAGCTTGCTGGTGTTTAGTGGTGTGCCATTTGCCCTGTCCGGTGGTTTGGTCGCGCTGTGGTTACGTGATATTCCCTTGTCCATGTCGGCAGGTGTGGGCTTTATTGCCCTGTCGGGTGTTGCGGTATTGAATGGTCTGGTGATGCTGAGCTTTATCAAAGAGTTGAGAGAACAATTTGATATTCATTATGCCACTTGGCATGGCGCGGTATTGCGCTTGCGTCCTGTACTGATGACGGCCTGTGTCGCATCGCTAGGCTTTATCCCCATGGCCATTGCCACAGGTACAGGTGCGGAAGTCCAGCGTCCACTGGCGACGGTGGTGATTGGCGGGATTATTTCTTCGACCTTGCTGACCTTGCTGATTTTGCCGGTGGTTTATCGCTGGATGAATGAAAAGTCCTCTGAACAATAATCAGGCATTTACCAGTGAGGGGATTGGATTTACTTACTTTTGAAGGATCAAAAGTAACAAAAATCCTTTGTCGGTCTGACGGCACTTCCATGATGCCGCAGACCAACAGGCGGCATCCATGCCGCCGCCACGCTCGTAAATGTAGGTTAGAGGTCGGATAGCGAAAGATTTTAGGACAATTCGTTGCACTTCACTCATCATATTCATCGATGATTTAAGATAGTGTAGAAAGAAAGTTGAATTTTAAAATTATAAGGAGTCCAACATGAGTGGACATCAAGGGCATGATCATAGTCATGCAGTCGTTACCGAAGGCAATGCCAAAAAACTTACGATTGCGTTGGTATTGACCACAACATTTCTGATTGTTGAATTTGTTGCCGGTTTAATTACCCAAAGTCTGGCCTTATTGTCTGATGCAGCGCATATGTTTACCGACGCCGCCGCACTGGCGATTGCATTGGTTGCGATCCAGATTGCCAAACGTCCAGCAGACAATAAGCGAACCTTTGGTTATCAACGCTTTGAAATTCTGGCAGCATTGTTTAATGCCTCCATGCTGTTTTTTGTGGCGATGTATATTCTTTACGAAGCCTATCAACGTTTTACCCAGCCGCCTGAAATCCAGAGTTTGGGTATGTTGATCGTGGCTTCAATCGGTCTGGTGATTAACCTGATCTCGATGAAGATTTTAATGTCGAGTGCTGCTGAAAGCCTGAATATGAAAGGCGCATATTTAGAAGTATTGAGCGATGCCTTGGGTTCGGTCGGCGTGATTATTGGTGCAGTGATCATCTATTTCACCAACTGGTACTGGGTTGATACCATTATTGCGGTTGCAATCGGTTTCTGGGTCTTGCCAAGAACCTGGATTTTACTCAAACAGAGTATCAATATCCTGTTGGAAGGTGTGCCTGAAGAAGTTGATGTCGAGAAACTACGCAATGACTTGCTGGCACTCGATGGTGTGGAAAGCATTCACCAGTTGAAAGTCTGGGCGATTACCTCCAAGAATATTCATCTGACGGTGCATCTGTTTGCACCCAAGGCGGATCGTAATCAGTTACATCGGACTGCCACAGAAATGCTGTCACATGAACATGGTATTGCCGAAGTGACCTTGCAAATTGAAGATGATGCAGAGATGAACTGCCAGCATACGCATCAACATGCTGACCATGAAGCACATGACCATTCACATCAGCATTAAGCTGATGTGAATCTTACTGCTGTTATCGGATTAATTCTGCCATTCATGATTGCAGTCACGGCATTTCCAATGTTTTTGCGCTTGCATAAACGCCTGCATTGAAATTTTGAAATCAGGCAGATCACGCCAGAATAAAACTCCTGCAATCACACAGACTGCAAAAACCACAACCGTCGCGATTTGCAGGCTTTGTCCGGCACCATTACCGAAAATCCACATGCCAATGCTGATCAGCACCAAAAACAATAAAATAAAAATTGCAGGCACTAAAAGCACCAGACTTTTTGGCACGTTAGGGCGAGGGCTGTTGGTACCCTGGCTGACAGGCATAATTTTCACGCTTTGACATTTAGGGCAGCGGTATTGCATAAGGATTTCCTATAGTGTTTTGGCTATTTTAGCGAAAATTATGCAAAAGCAAAAATGCTGAGCGTTTCAAATACATAACTTTACTTATTTATGAGTTTATAGCTCTGCGCTAGCCGCAGTGATGAGCTTTGAAAATGTGAGACTACAGCTCGTCTAAAGCTATTCGCAAAAGCAGAGGCAGTCATGCTAATTTGCAGGATGAGTTGGCTGAATAATGCGGAAGGATACGCATGTTACCCACCAAAATTTTAAAGTTACGTTTATCTCGCATTCACAAGGGAAAACAGCATCTGTCCACACAAGATCAATTGATGCTGGTAACTTCGGAAAACCCTGACCTGAGTGCCAATTTTTTATTGCGGCTTTTTAAATTAACTTTGCCCAAGCAATGGCAATTTCATCATGAGAATGATGAAGATATTCTCTATGCCACCCAATTGATTCAGCTGATTGAAGATCAGTTTATTACTGCCTATAGCACGCATGCACGCAAATATGGCTGGTATGAGCAATGCCTGAGGTATCAGCTTAACTTTGTCGTCCCGCAACCGACCCAACAGCAAATCAATGGCTATTTACGCCAGCTGGAGCAATGCCTCGATCAGCAACCTAAAATTGAGCTACTCCATTATTTTCAGCAGTATTCTCCTTGTGCATTGCATGCCAATGCGCTGGCCAAAGCATATGCTGGTGCCGGCCACTATACCCAGGCGATTGAGTATTTTGAATGGGCCGCAGCACAATCATCTCAATTTAATGAAGTGGCTTTTTATGCCTATATTGAATGTTTACTCAAGCGCCATCAGCCCGAATATCGACCTCAGGTCAGTGATATCGAATATGCGCTTGATTTACTCATACGCTATCAGAAACCGATTGATCAAAAAGCCTATCGCATTATCTTGCGGCAAGCGGTGAGCTTGCTGTTGCCAGAATCCATTCTAGATACGCGTGCGACAGCAACCAGTGTAATGGCTGATGCCGGACGCAGCTTAAATGCTTTGGGTAAAACACTGAATAGCTTATGGGGTGGTCGGGAGCATCATCTGCCTTTTAGTCAGGAGGTGATCGCCAGTGCACCACAGCTTTTGACCGAGCAAAGTGCATTGGAAAGTCTGGCGCAGTCCGAAGCAATGCAACATGCTTTACAGCGCTGTCTTGCAACACAGCATGCGGGTGTATTGAGCGATGATCCATCTTTACTTCAATCCTTATGGCAAGTGATGCAACACGATCCAGCAATTCTGGAATTATTGGTGCAGCCCGCTCAATATGATCAATTGATGGAGAGGCTTCAGCAGCGCACATCACAACGCAAAGATACAACACGTTCTGAAAATATTCAGCTCATTCTGCAACAGGGCTTGATGGCTTATTTGGGCGAGCTGCGGTTGGATAAACAGCATCCACAGCGAGATGCCTTATATACCCAGCGTGATCAGGTGGTCACTGAGATGACTGCTTTTGCTAAATGGTTCTATGCCGACTTGTTGTTGCCTGATCTTGAGCAACAGATTCAGTTGTTTCAACAGGTCCATGATTTATGTTTGCCATTGAAAGAAACTGCATTGAGTAGCGGACTGTTTGCATTACAGTTTGAAATGCAACAACGGATACAGGATCTTGCAAGCTGGATGCGGCCCAAACTGGAAAAAGGCCATACTTTTGAACTGATGCAGGTGGCGTGGGTGGCCTTGCGAGAATTATTGAATTTTGAGCAGCCATTGGCCCAAGAGAAAGTACAGCAGATTGAGCTGGCATTGGAACAGTATAAACGTATCCGTTTTAGCCAGATACAACGCTTACCCTCTACCGCAGAGGTCGTACCTGCTCGCAAAGACCCTGATTAATTCATGGGACAAGCGCTGAAACGGGGGCAGAAATAAATTAAAACTGTGCAACAAAAATACGCAAATTGTCTGGTAGAGCGTGATAATCTACAGAAAAACGGCGAATAAGTTCAGCACGCAGATCGTTGCTCATAAGAAGTGAGCCAGTAGCAAAGGGAAGAGGGAGAGCATCTTGAATCGACAAGATGATAAAAAGGCGATGTTCGATATTATGCCGGCAGATACAGAATTCTCTGCTGTGAAACCATCATTATCACGTCGGCTCATTAATAAGACCTTGCAACATGCACAAGATGCAGTGGAATTTGCCAGTGATACCTCACGCAATATTGCCGGTGTGGCGGATGCGGCGCTGGATGCACTGGATCAGGTGACGCATCATACCAAGCGTGGAGTGGAAGGCATGCGCAATACGGTTCGGGACATGGTCTCGGAAACCAGTGAGGCGGCACGTCAGGTGGCATTGGCGATGGCAAGGGCTTCTTTGGGCAAAAGTAGTTTGACCCTGTATTTACCGGAAATGCTGCTGAATAACCAGATTCGCAAGCGCATGGATCGCTCTGAAATTGATGATATTAAAATTGAATGCGGCAATGACCGTTTTCACATTGAACTGGATGGGCATTACCGTCGCTTTTTATACCGGCTTTCACTGGAATTTAATGTGTTGGAATGTCGGATCGGTCAGGAAAAATATTTACGCTTACGTCAGGTCGATGAACATCTGGATTTACAGATTCGTCATGGTGGAACCCTGACCAACTGGGCAGCGCGTCGTGTGGGCAATGCCAGTTTTGAACTGATCAATTCCTTACCAATTCCTTTTCTGATTAATCACCTGATTCGTGATGTGCCGGGCATCCAGAAAGAAGGGCATCGCTTATGGTATATCGATCTGGAAGAAGCGGGTTTTATCGACTTCATTAATAACCGCTCGTGGATGGTCGATAAACTGCTCAGCCTGACTGATTTTAGTATTTTGCCGGGTTTGAATATCTTGCAGGAAAGTCGTGAACTGGTACAGCAACTGGTGGATCAGTTTGAGATTCGGGGTTTACGCGTGCAATCGGGCCGTCTGGAAGTCCAGGTCGGGATTGGCACGGATTACGAAAATAAAAGCAGATAAGAAAAAAGCCACTGTCAATGCAGTGGCTTTTTAGAATTTGGCGTCCCTACGGGGATTCGAACCCCGGTTACCGCCGTGAAAGGGCGATGTCCTAGGCCTCTAGACGATAGGGACTTATCGGAGGAGATTTACTTACAGAATATGAAACATATCGCGTGTAAGCCTAAATTCTCAGCAAGGATGATTCACCTTTGCCTTTCCTCGAATTTAGTGGCGTCCCTACGGGGATTCGAACCCCGGTTACCGCCGTGAAAGGGCGATGTCCTAGGCCTCTAGACGATAGGGACGTTTCAGAGGTGGGCGTATATTAGGGTGAATCGGGTGGGGTGTCAAACACTTTTCTCAAGAAAAATTAAAAAAACCAAACAAGTGTTTAAAAATAAAACATATTGAGGAATAAGTAATCAAAAATAAGCAGTTAAGCTCAAAAATATGAAAAAAAGGGCTTTGCTCCAGATATAAAAAATGCAGCTTAAGCTGCATTTTTTATAGGAACGAATTATTGGCGATGACGATAGAAAATGTAATGGCTCACATAACATGCGGCAATAAACAGCAAGCAACCAATAAAACCTGCTTGCATCTCCGGATCGGCTGCCATACTTAACCCTGTAATCAAACAGAAGATAAAACCTAAAATTGGGACGATCGGGTAAAGCGGCGCAGCAAATTTTAAATCTTTTGCAGTATGTCCGGCCTTGTACCATTGACGTCTGAAGTTAAATTGACTCCAGCAGATACTCATCCACACGATCACCATGGTGAATGCAGCCACCCCAAGTAAATTCTTGAAAATGGTCTCAGGTGCAAAGTGTTCTGATAACAACCCTGGAATTGCACCAAACATGGTGACGACCAGTGCAATGATAGGCGTACCACTCTTTGACAAGCGAGAGAAAACGCTGGGTAGCTGACGCTGGTCGGACAAAGACCACATCATACGTGATGCCGCATACAGACCTGAGTTGGCAGCTGAAAGCAGTGCGGTGATAATCACGAAGCGGATAATATCGTCGGCATAAGGAATACCGATGTAATTAAACACGGTCACGAACGGACTGCTACTCACGCCTTCACCGCCTAAACCTGCCACCTGGAAAGGAAGCAGTGCACTAATCACGATGATGGTACCGACAAAGAAAATCAATAAACGCCAGATCGCGGCATTAATGGCTTTGGGTACATTTTCAGCAGGATCTTTGGTTTCACCTGCGGCAACACCGATTAACTCGGTGCCCGAGAAAGCAAAGTTCACGATCAGCATGGTGGTGAAGATAGGAATTAAGCCTTGCGGGAACCAGCCATGGGCGGTCAGGTTGTGAAATAGCGGTGCCGATTCATAACCATGGAACGAGATCAGACCAAAAATAGCCATCAAGCCTAGAATGATAAAGGCAATCACGGTCACCACTTTGACCAGCGCTAGCCAGAATTCAGATTCGGCAAACATACGGGTTGAGGTTAAATTCAGACCCAGAATGGTAACGGCAAAGATAATGGTCCAGATCCACATGGAAATATGGGGAAACCATTCCTGCATCAGCAGGGCAGCAGCGGTGAACTCGGTCCCTAAGGTCGCAGTCCAGGTGAGCCAGTACACCCAAGAAATCATGTAACCTGTGCCTGGACCAATATATTTTCGAGCGTATGCACCAAAAGATCCAGCAACAGGCATATGTACTGCAAGTTCACCTAGACAGAGCATGACCATATAGGCAATCAGACCGCCGAGAATATAGGCAATAATTGCACCAATCGGTCCGGTTTGCGCGATAACTTCACCAGAACCTAAAAACAGGCCGGTACCAATTGCGCCGCCTAAAGAAAGCATGACTAAATGGCGGGTGCTCATGGCACGCTTTAGCGTTTTGGGTTCTGTATTCGCATTTGAGTTGGAAGATTGCATACGACAATTTGTCCAAGCATAGAGAAGCGGCTATTTTATGGAAAATTCGAAAATGTGCAATCTGCTTGAGGCAAGATTGTAAGAAAAATATAATTATTATCAGACAGAATATGGCGTCCCTACGGGGATTCGAACCCCGGTTACCGCCGTGAAAGGGCGATGTCCTAGGCCTCTAGACGATAGGGACAGATGAGGCAACACACAAAGATTTGAGCATAACTGTGCTTCACGCTTCCTATTCGGAAACGGTGGTGGAGCCAAGCAGGATCGAACTGCTGACCTCTACAATGCCATTGTAGCGCTCTACCAACTGAGCTATGACCCCAGAATGTGTGAGCGCAATATTAGGGGGAATGCGCTCACACGTCAATCATTAAACTGAATTAAGTCTCACTATTTGCATCATTTTTCGGCAATTTTAGGGATTCATTCAATTTTTCCCAGACTTTCAGTTCTTTCTTGCTCGGCGCACCCACAATTTCCAGGGCATGACGTAAGCGGGCAAAGGTCAAATCAGGTCCAAGGGTAACCATGGCCTGCATCACTGGGGTTGAACTGGTTGAACCGGCAATGGCAATAAAGAAGGCCGGCATGAAGTCACGCAGTTTGACTTCCATCTGGTTAGCCAGATCCATTAGGGTTTGACTGACGGTGTCATTATTCCATGTGAACTGGCTTTCTAAACGCCAGATGGCAAACTGTAAACTTTGACGAACCTGTTCTTCGCTCAGTTTCTTGTTTTCGAACTGTTCTTTGCTGATTTGTGGCATATGGTTGAAGTAGAATCCGGCCCAGTTCACTGCTTCAGAGAGCAGGTTGATACGCGGTTGAATCGCAGCCGCAATATCTTCAAGGGTTTGACGGTCGCTCTTCCATGCCAGTAAACGGTCTAGCAGTTGTCCCGGTGTCAGGCCTTTAATCCACTGACCGTTGAGCCAGTTGAGTTTCTCCACATCAAAGATCGGACCACCAAGAGAAACACGTTGCACGTCAAAATTCTCAATCATGTCTTTTAAGGTAAAGATTTCACGTTCATCCGGCATTGACCAGCCCATGCGACCTAAATAGTTCAGCAAGGCTTCTGGCAAGACGCCGATGTCATGATAGTAGTTGATTGAGGTTGGGTTTTTACGTTTAGACAGTTTGGATTTGTCCGGATTACGCAACAACGGCATATGGCACAGTGTTGGCATGTCCCAACCGAAATATTGATAAAGCAGCTGGTGTTTAGGTGCAGAAGGCAACCATTCTTCACCACGTAATACATGGGTGATTTCCATTAAATGGTCATCTACCACGTTCGCAAGGTGATAGGTTGGCAAACCATCGGTTTTTAGCAGGACTTGCATGTCCACTTGCGCCCATGGAATCTCGACTTCACCACGGAGTAAGTCATTGATTTTACAAATGCCTTCTTCCGGTACTTTCATACGGATAACATGAGGTTCGCCTGCTGCAAGACGACGTTGTACTTCTTCTTGAGATAATTTTAAACCGCGACCGTCATATTTTGGTGTTTCGCCACGTGCCTGTTGTTCTGCACGCATTTGATCTAATTCTTCTGCTGTTGCGAAACAATAAAATGCATGGCCTTTTTCAACCAGCTCAAGCGCATATTGCTTATAAATGCCCATCCGTTCTGACTGGCGGTAAGGCGCATGTGGACCACCCACATCCGGGCCTTCAGACCAATTCAGACCCAGCCAGCGCAAAGAATCCAGAATCATTTTTTCAGATTCTGGTGTAGAGCGAAGCTGGTCGGTATCTTCAATACGTAAAATGAATTCACCGCCATGTTGCTTGGCAAAACATAAATTAAACAACGCGATATAGGCGGTGCCTACATGCGGAAATCCTGTCGGAGAAGGAGCAATACGGGTACGGACTTTCATAAATGATCGGAGGTTAAATTAAAATTGAAACTATTATAACGAAAAAGCCTAGTCACAACAGGACTAGGCTTCATTTAAACATGTGAGGGGCACATATTTAAAAATTATGAGCTATGCGGCTGGAATATGGTTTGAACGAAACGTGAAAAACGCTCATGTTGACTGGCAAAAAAAGTCTGGGTTGGTGTCGTACGAATGGTATTTAACATTTTTAACTCGTCATCTGTTGACGGTAGCATGCTGGTATTGCGTTTTTGCTGATCCAGTGCTTTGACGATCAAGCTTGAAGAAGATTTATCAAGCGTTTTTATGTTATTGCTTTCTTTAATTGCAGCTGCATGTCCAGCTTGAACAGAACATAGCAAAAATAAACTTATATATACTGTTTTCTTCAATTTTAATGTTGGCATCGCTAACATTCCCCTCTTGAATTTGAGTCTATAAGACTACCAAACTACTATACTATTGCTTTAATAATACGATTTAAACATAAATCTTAATAAAAAAGTAGAACTAAGTCACACTTTTTACAAAAATCTTAAAATTCAACACATCCTTCTCTAGAATTATAGCATTCTGGCTACTTTGTATACACGCGCAATTTAGCAAGCAAATGTGTAGAAAAAGTGGAGAATGATAATTTTTCTCATTTTTGCTTCCAGATGTTGTTTTGGCGGCTTTTTATCCAGTCCATCCATTCCAACCTTAGCTTAAAAACTGAAAAGCAATAAATTTATTGATATAACTGCATGATTGTAAATCATTTTTAAATAAATATAGTGATTACAAATGGGGTGGACTGGATCAATAAACAATGAAAACAGTGATTGCAGCAGCATTATTGGCGCTGGGCTTAAATGGGGTGGCGCAAGCCGCGACGACATTTTTAAACGTGTCTTATGACCCGACTCGGGAATTTTATCAGGAATATAATCAGGCCTTTGGTCAATACTGGAAACAACGAACCGGTCAGGAGGTTGATTTTAAACAGTCTCATGGCGGCTCGGGTAAACAGGCACGTTCCGTGATTGATGGCTTGCAAGCCGATGTGGTGACTTTGGCGCTGGCAAATGACATTGATGAAATTGCCAATGCCGGTTTAATCCGTAAAGACTGGCAAAAACAGTTTAAGGATAATTCTGCACCCTATACGTCGACCGTGGTTTTTCTGGTACGTAAAGGTAATCCTAAAAATATTCGCGACTGGAATGATCTGACCAAAGATGGGGTGGAGATCATTACGCCAAATCCAAAAACCGGTGGGGCACCGCGCTGGATCTACTTGTCGGCTTGGGGCTATGCCTTGAAACAGCCGGGTGGAAATGATGCCAAAGCCCGTGAGCTGGTGAAAAAGCTTTATCAAAATGTCAAAGTCCTGGACTCTGGTGCACGCGGTTCCCTGACCACCTTTGCTGAGCGTGGCATTGGTGATGTATTGCTGTCCTGGGAGAACGAAGCCTTATTGGCAACGCAAGGCTTAGGTAAAGATAAGTTTGACATCGTCTATCCTTCAATTTCAATTCTGGCGGAGCCTTCAGTGGCAATCGTGGATAAAACGGTAGATAAGAATGGTAACCGTCAATTGGCACGTGGCTATTTAAACTTTCTTTATTCGCCGCTCGGTCAGGAACTGGCAGCAAAACATTATTTCCGTCCACGCAATCCTCAGGTGGCAGCCAAATATGCCAAACAATTTCCCAAGATCAAATTATTCAATATAAATGACGTGTTTGGCGGCTGGGCAAAAGCGCAAAAAACCCATTTTGTAAATGGTGCGATTTTTGATCAGATTTATGCGGAAAAACCATAAATTTAGTCTTCATTCAGACCAACACAAAAGATTGAAAAGCAAATACCCAAGGTGTTTGCTTTTTTATTGCATGAAAAATGACAAGAAAACGGTTTTATCTATGAAAAGTTAAGAATTCTCTACAAAAAGTCGTTTGGTGCTGGCGTAAAACAAGGTGATAATGTGCAGTTACATTTTCAGCTGTTGATTCAATTCTTATGTCGCATATTTCTGTCTTACTTCATGAAACCGTTGATGGCGTATTGGCAGGTCGCGATACTGGTATTTTTGTCGATGCCACCTTTGGTCGTGGTGGACATACCAAGCTTTTATTGTCAAAACTTGATCAGAATGCGCGCGTCTATGCCTTTGATAAAGATCCTCAAGCGCTTGAAGTTGCAGCACAATTAGAACAAGAAGATCCACGCTTTAAAATTATTCATGCCAGCTTTGCCGATTTGCAGGCTGAACTTGCCAAGATTGGCATTACCGAAGTTGACGGCATTATGGCTGACTTGGGTGTGTCATCACCACAGCTTGACCAGGCAGAACGTGGTTTCAGTTTTATGCAAAACGGGCCACTGGATATGCGTATGGATAATTCGCAAGGCCCAACTGCGGCAGAATGGCTGCTTGATATTGAAGAAGAAAAACTTGCAAACATTATTTACCAATATGGTGAAGAACGTTATAGCCGCCGTATTGCCAAAGCCATTAAACTGGCAGGCGAAATGACAACAACAGCTCAACTGGCAGAAGTGGTTAAAACAGCACATCCAAAATGGGAAAAGCATAAGCATCCGGCCACACGGACTTTTCAGGCCATCCGGATTGCTATCAATAAAGAACTCGACGATATCGAGACATTCTTGCCGCAAGCGGTTACCTTGTTAAAACCAACGGCGCAGCTGGCGGTGATTAGCTTCCATTCGCTGGAAGATCGTCTGATCAAGCAATTTATTCAAAAAGAATCGAGTCTGGCCGAAGATTCAGGTTGGGGCATGCCTCAAGCGCAGGTTGATACTCGACGTTTAAAGAAAGTTTCTCGTATTCGTGCGAGTGAAGCAGAAGTAAAAGCAAATCCTCGCTCGCGTAGTGCATGGCTACGTGTGGCGGAGCGTTTAGAGCAAAAAGGCTAAGAATGAACAACAAGAATGACGACGACGTTTTACCAAGCAGCAAAAAGGGACTGAAAAAAGTCGTTGTATATGCTGTACTCGTTGCATTGGTTTTTACCAGTGCAATGATGGTGGTGTTTCAGGTCTTTGAATATCGTCATGATTATCGTGACTTAAGCGCCTACATGCGCGAACGCGATGATCTGAATGCAGAGTGGGGCCGCTTACTGATCGAGCAGCAAACCTTTGGTGCCACAGCACAGATCGGTTCTCGGGCCGTGACCCAACTGCGTATGTTCTCGCCACCCGCTACGCAAACTGTAGTGATTTCTTTACCTATGACTTCAAAGCAAGATAAATAAGGCATGCTGTATGGCAGATAAAAGAAGCAAACCAATACGAAAAAAACAGCAGTCGATTTCGGAAAGACCAACACTTGCTTTGGACATGTGGCGATTTTATTTGCTGTGGGGCACGGTGCTGCTTTGCTTTGTGGTTCTGGTCGCACGCGCCTTCTATGTGCAAGTGGTCAATAAGGACTTTTTACAAAATAAGGCCAATGCCAATATCTTGCGTACCGAACGTCTTGAGGCGATGCGTGGCGTGATCAGTGACCGTCATGGCGTGCCGTTGGCGATTAGTACCCCGATCATGAAAATCGTGATCGACCCGAGAGATTACTGGGAAACCAAACAGCAGTTTGATGAAATTACAGCTGAGTTAAAGAAAGACCCGAATAACCGTAAATTAAAACGCCAATTGCCCGATAAAAACCTGAATCTGGATGAACTGGCCGATGCGGTCGGTGTTGATCGTGCAGATTTAAAGAAACAGATGCAGGCACGCCCTCGTTCACGTTATCTGGTACTACAAAAAGAAATTCCACCCCAGCAGGCAGACCTGATTACCAAACGTAATTTTCAGGGCGTTTACGCCGAGAAGAGCTATAAGCGTTACTATCCGCAACCTCAGCCTAATGCACAGATTATCGGCCTGACCAATAGTGAAGGGGTAGGCATCGAAGGTCTGGAAATGCAGCTGAACAAACAGTTGTCGGGTGTCGATGGTGAGCAAAAAATCATTCGGGATAAAAAAGGTAACCGTCTTAAAGTTTCTGAAGTGATTAAAGAAGTCGAATCAGGCGAAAATATTACCCTGAGTATCGACTCGCGTTTGCAATACATCATGTATCGTGAGCTGACCGCAGCAGGTGTGGCCAATAATGCCCGCTCTGCCACCGCAATTGCGGTTGATGTCAAAACCGGTGAAATTCTGGCGATGACCAGTTGGCCGTCTTATAATCCGAATGACAAAAACGGTCTCAGCAACAAAGATGCCATGCGTAACCGTGGTGCGATTGACATGTTTGAGCCAGGCTCGACCATGAAGCCGTTTACCGTTGCCGCAGCCTTGGAGAGTGGTAAGTATACACCGTCGACTATTGTCAATACCTCACCAGGTTCGATGCGTTTAGGCTGGCATACGATCCGTGACACGCATAACTACGGTGCCTTGACGGTGTCTGGCGTGATTATTAAATCGTCAAACGTTGGTTCGGCCAAGATCGCGTTGTCGCTGCCAAAAGATACGGTTCCTTCTTTCTTTAGACGGGCTGGTTTCGGGCAACGCTCAGCAGTCAAGTTCCCGGGTGAAAGTGCGGGTTTGCTCTATTCCGGTAACAAGCTGAATCCTTCACAACTGGGAACCATGGCTTATGGTTATGGTCTGAATGCGACCATTTTACAGGTAGCCCAAGGCTATGCCATGCTAGCGAATCATGGTGTGCAAATGCCGTTGAGCTTGCGCAAACTGGACAAGGCACCAGAAGGCACACAAGTGCTGGCACCTAAAATTGCCGATCAGGTCCTCACCATGCTGGAGCAAGTCACCATGCCGGGCGGTACTGCCAAGCAGGCCGTAATTCCGGGTTACCGTGTCGGGGGTAAAACAGGGACTGCACATAAACTGCGTGCAGACCGTAAAGGCTACTCCAACAGTGAATATCGTGCCTTATTTGCAGGGGTTGCGCCGATCAGTGATCCGCGTCTGGCCATCATTGTGGTGGTTGAAAACCCGCAAGGCCGTTATTACGGTGGTCTGGTTGCTGCCCCGGTATTTGCACGCATCATGCAGGAATCATTACGTCTTCTGAACGTACCTTTAGATAAACCACTTGATACTTCTATAAAATCCAATCCGTAGGTAGATTATGTCGATTAGTTTTCAGCAGATACATCCGATCAGCATTGATGCGGCTTGGTCTACCCAACCTTTTCAGGGCTTTTCTCTGGATAGTCGTAAGATTGAAAAGGGGCAGATTTTTATTGCCCTGAGCAGTTATAGCCAGCCAGAAAAAACACGCCAGTTTGCCCAGAATGCCTTAGATGCCGGGGCATTAGCGATCATTAGTGAAACGGCTTTAGGTTTTGCCAATGAGTGGCTGTGTCCTGAGGTTCGCTATCACATGGGCGAATGGCAAAAGCAGTATTTACAGGCAGTCGATCCGGTAGCGTCATTACGTGGTATTGCGGTGACGGGAACCAATGGTAAAACCACCATTTCTCGTCTGATTGCCGAGCTGATTAGCTCGCAAGGTCAAGGCTGTGCGGTGATGGGTACCACCGGTAACGGGATTTTACCCAACTTAACCCCATCTACACATACCACTTTAGATGCCTTGCAATTGCAACATGCGCTGCATGATTATGCCAAACAAGGAGCGAGCTTCGTGGCGCTGGAAGCCAGTTCGCATGGTCTGGAGCAAGGCCGTCTCAACGGTTGTGAGCTTGAAATTGCGGTCTATAGCAATTTAAGCCGCGACCATCTGGATTATCACGGTACGCTTGAGGCCTATGCTGAAGCAAAAGCCTTGCTGTTCAAGTTTACGACTTTAAAAGCTGTTGTGATTAATCTGGATGATGCGCATGCCCAAATCATGCTGGATGCAGCGAAAGCCAACCCGTCACAACCCAAAATTCTGACCTACTCTTTGACCCAAACAACGGCTGATTATCATATTGCTGATTTGCAGTATCGTTTAAGCGGGGCAAGTTTTACCCTGATCAGCCCAACCGGCGCCTATGTGGTACAAAGCCCACTGCTGGGGCATTTTAATGTTGAAAACTTATTGGCGAGCCTGATTGCTGCCGAATATGCAGGTTTCGCACTGGCAGATCTGGCGCAGTTTGTACCGCAACTGCAAGGTGCACCAGGTCGTATGCAGGTGATTCAGGATGCCGAGCGTCTATTTGTGGTGGATTATGCCCACACACCGGATGCCTTGATTCAGGTATTGACCACATTAAAACGTCATGTCACTGGACAGTTATGGGCGGTATTTGGCTGTGGTGGTGATCGTGATCGTGGCAAACGTCCGCTCATGACGCAGGCCGCGCTTGATCACGCCAATCCGGTCATGCTGACCTCAGATAACCCACGGACTGAAAATCCTGAACAGATTTTTGCCGATATGAAGCAGGGCATTGATTTTAGTGCACACGTCATGCATGAAATTCATGACCGCCGTGAAGCAATTAAATTTGCTGTAGCGCAAGCCCAAGCCGGAGATATCGTGGTGATTGCGGGCAAAGGCCATGAAAACTATCAGGAAATCGATGGCGTGCGGCATTGGTTTGATGATGTGGTTGAAGTACAGTCTGCGATTGCTGCGCAACCGCATTCGCTACATTCTGCTTATCCTGTGCAATAGTGTGAAAAAAGGTAAATAAAAAACCATGCATACCTCAACAACCAGTACTGTTCCATTAGAAGCGTGGACAGCAGAACAATTACAACAAGCCACCCAAGGCCAGTGGTATCAGCAGAATATTCCGCAGGGTGAAATTAAGCGTATTTTGACTGACTCACGTCATGCCGAGGCTGGTGATGCATTTCTAGCATTAAAGGGCGAGCGTTTTGATGCACATGACTTTGTCGCACAAGTGGCTGCACAGGGTTGTCAGATTGCCATCGTAGAGCATCCTGTTGAGGCTGATATTGCACAGCTTGTCGTAAAAGATACACGTTTGGCATTAGGACACCTTGGAGCCTATCGCCGTCAGCAAAACCAACAGTTGAAAGTGATTGCCTTGACCGGTAGCAGTGGTAAAACCACCACCAAAGAAATGTTGGGCAGTATTTTATCGCGTTTAGCCCCAACCCTGATTACCCGTGGCAACCTGAATAATGATTTGGGTGTGCCGATGATGTTGCTGGAACTACGTCAGCAACATCAATATGCGGTGATGGAACTGGGTGCCAGCCACCAAGGTGAAATTGATTACACCTCCAATCTGGTGCAGCCACATGTGGCAGGCATTTTGAATATCGGTACGGCACATTTGGGTGAGTTCGGTGGCCGCGAAGGGATTTGCCGCGCTAAATCGGAAATCTATGCGCATATTTTGCCGCAAGGCACCGCCATTGTTCCTGCGCAAGATGATTTTGCAGCCACTATTCGTGAAAATGCCCAGCCCCATCCGACGCTGAGCTTTGGTGAGGGTGGTGATATTTTTGCGACAGAGATTCAGCTTCATCCTCAATCGGCACAGTTTAACTTGCATACGCCACAAGGTGTTCGTGCAGTGAATTTGCCCTTTGCTGGCGCGCACAATGTACAGAATGCCGCAGCAGCTACAGCATTTGCTCTAGCACTGGGTATTGCACTGGATGATATTGTGCAAGGCTTGGAGCAAGCACAAGGTGCCAAAGGTCGTCTGAACTTTATCCAGCAGCACAATTACCTGTTTATTGATGATACCTATAATGCCAATCCGACCTCGATGCGTGCAGCCGCGCAGGTGCTCTTGCAGCAGCAGGGCTTGAAAGTCATGGTCATGGGGGATATTGGCGAACTCGGTGACAGTAGCTGGCAGGAACATCATGATCTAGGACGTGACTTATCGGCCTTGCCACTTGATCAATTGATTGTAGTGGGTGAATTCGCTGCAGCAGCGCAACAAGGTTCATCTCATTCAGCAAAGCTATATGCCTTTGCAACACAGGCAGAAGCCTTACCGTTTTTAATTAATTTAGTCCACACACATCAACCCCAGTCAATGAGTTTCCTGTTCAAAGGGTCTCGTTATACCCATATGGAAACGTTGATGGCTGACTTGATGGAGAAAATTTAAATGTTGTTATGGTTATTTGAACAATTGGCGGACTATAACAGTTCGTTTCAGGTTGTTCGTTATTTAACATTGCGCTCTTTGTTGAGCTTACTGACTGCCCTGACGATTGGTCTGGCCTTAGGCCCGGTCATGATTCGTAAATTACAGGCACTCAAGTATGGTCAGGCAGTCAGCTCTTTTGCGCCAGAAAACCATGCCAAAAAAATGGGAACCCCTACCATGGGCGGGATCCTGATTTTACTCTCTATCGGGATCAGTACTTTATTGTGGGCAGATTTATCCAATCCTTACGTCTGGATCGTGCTTGGCGTGATGGTGGTGTTTGGTGCAGTGGGCTGGGCTGATGACTGGATTAAGGTCCGTTATAAAGACAATGCGGGCTTACCTGCGCGCAAGAAGTTTTTCTGGACTTCGGTGGCGTCTCTAGGAGCCGGTATTGCCTTATATGTGATTGCAAAACAGCAAGATAGCGCAGTGCATACCGCGAATATGCTGGACTTGCTGATTCCTTTCTTTAAGAACCTTTCAATTCCGTTGTCAGTATTCCCATTAGGTTTGGCATTTATTGTGTTTACTTATCTGGTGATTAACGGTGCATCGAATGCGGTGAACCTGACCGATGGCTTAGACGGTTTGGCAATTATGCCGATCGTGATGGTTGCGGCTGGCCTAGGCGTATTTGCTTATTTGTCGGGGGATATCCGTTTCGCTGAATATCTGCATATTCCTTATGTCAAATATACCTCTGAGCTGGTGGTGATCTGTTCGGCAATGGTCGGTGCCGGTCTGGCCTTCCTCTGGTACAATGCACATCCGGCACAAGTCTTCATGGGTGATGTCGGTGCATTGGCACTTGGAGCGATGCTCGGTACCATCGCGGTGATGGTGCGTCAGGAAATCGTCTTTGCGATTATGGGCGGTGTCTTTGTAATGGAAGCCATTTCGGTATTCTTGCAGATCGGTTCATTGCGTATGCGTAACAAACGTGTGTTCTTGATGGCGCCTCTGCATCACCATTATGAAAAACAGGGCTGGAAAGAAACCCAGGTGGTCATCCGTTTCTGGATTATCACGATTTTCCTGGTCGTGTTAGGCTTAATGACCTTAAAATTACGTTAAACCAAGATTCAAGAAAGAAGCTGGTATTGACCAGCTTTTTTTATGTTTGGAGAAAATAGATGAGTTTGTTGATGTGTCCTGTTTGTCGCCAATCATTGAATTTGGTAGAGAACTCATGGCGTTGTGAACAAGGACATCACTATGATGTCGCAAAACAGGGCTATGTCAATTTACATGTAGTACAACATAAACACAGCAAGTCACCGGGCGATACGCCTGAGTCGGTACTGGCGCGTCGTGAGTTTCTGCAAGCCGGTTTTTACCAGCCTTTACAGCAGGCGGTGGTCGAGATACTGCAACAGCTTCAACCTGAAGCGGTACTGGATATTGGCTGTGGTGAGGGCTACTACACCAGTGCCATGCAGGCGCAGACCAAGCAATGTATTGGGGTGGATATTGCCAAGACAGCGGTACAGCGAGCAGCCAAGCTGAATGCAAAAGTGACCTGGGTGGTGGGAACGGGGGCCACCTTGCCTGTTCAGGATCATTGCATTGATCTGTGTACCAGTCTGTTTAGTCCAATTCCTCAAGATGAAATCATGCGGGTGCTACAACAGGATGGATATCTGATTGTAGTCACGCCTGCGCCACGTCATTTATATGATTTGCGTGCCGCCTTGTTTGAGCAGGTGAACCTGCATGAACCACAGAAGTTTGTGGAGCAGCTAGAAGCACAGTTTGAGCTCAAACAGGAGCAGGTGGTGGAAAGTGACATGTCGCTGGATCAGCAGGCTTTAAAAAACCTGATTGCCATGACACCGTATGCTTATAAGGCCAATCCCGAACGACGCAAACTGCTGGAGCAGTCGCCACAATTCGCAGCAACGGCAGCCTTCCAGATTTATCTGTTCCAGAAAAAAAACAAGCCATCAATTTGATGGCTTGTTTTTTTTCTTATTGAATCTGATTAATCAGATTCTCAATTCCGTCACGCTCTTTTTGAGGTGTCGGATTGTTTGACCCCATTGCCGGTGGCTGCTTCTTCGCAGGTGTGATTGGACGTTCCTCACCGACGCTTGGTGGTGTGGTGCCAGGCAAGTCAGAAAAGTCATTTTCGGTTGAACGCGTTGGCGCTGGTGGTGCTGGGCGATACATTGGACGAGCCAGCGGTGGCGAAGCACGATATTCTTTTTTGTCTTCGCTTTGCTGGATCTGTAACTTATCGCGCGAAATCGGATCTTTGGCATCTTTATCCAGACGTACCCATGCTGATGGTGTGTCTTTTAAAGACTGACCCATGAAGTTAGTCCAGATCGGAAGCGCAGCAACCCCACCATATTCACGACGACCCAGAGTACGCGGCTGGTCAAAGCCCACCCAAGCCACAGCAACTAACTTACCGTTAAAACCTGCAAACCAGGCATCTTTGGCATCATTGGTGGTCCCTGTTTTACCGCCCAGATCATCACGGCCGATTTTCATCGCTGCACGTCCAGTACCGTGCTGGATTACATCACGAAGAATGTTGGCCATATCATAGGCCGAGCTTGATTTCAGGATGCGTTGCGCCTGACGGTAGTCACCATTTGGTTTGCTGGCCTGTGCAGTATCAGCAGCAGTCAGTTCAACATCAGATGCCGCATTGACATCATCCAGTGTCTCATTGGTAATGTCTTTGACGTCATCTTTTTTGCTTGCATCCGCCGTTGCTTGCTTCGCACTGTTATTTGCCGTGGCAATACATGGAATACATGCATATTCAGGCTTGGCTTCATAAATCACTTTGCCATACGCATCTTCAATACGGGTGATAAAGTGTGGCTGGATACGGTAACCGCCATTGGCAAAGGTCGCATAACCGGTTGCCATCTGGATCGGTAATACCTGTGGCGTACCTAAGGCAATGGTGTAGTTACGTGGAATCTGGTCATCTTGTAAACCAAAATCCATAAACAGTTGGCGGGCACGCTCGATGCCGACATTTTGTAATAAACGCACAGAAACCGAATTTCGTGACAAATACAGGGCGCGGCGTAACGGAATCATACCAAGATAGCGTCCATCGGCGTTTCTTGGTGACCATTTACCAATGGTAATCGGACTGTCATTGACCATGCTATATGGGGTCATACCACGCTCTAAAGCCAATGCATACACAAATGGTTTAATGGTCGAACCAGGCTGTCTCCAACCCTGTAAAGCGCGGTTAAATTTCGATTGATAGAAGTTATAGCCACCTACAACGGCTTCAATTGCACCGTCATTCGGATTAATGGCAATGAGTTGGCCCTGTACTTTAGGTACTTGAGTCAAAGCCCAGACTGTTTTGCCTTCATTTGGACGTAAACGCACAATATCTTTAACTTTAACAATTTGTGCAGCATTGGATGGCGCACCACCGACGCTATTGGCATTACGATATGGACGCACCCAAGACATGCCTGACCAGTTCACGGTTACGGTTGAGCCATCCTGCATCAAGGCTTCAAAGGAATTATTATTCACTTTGGTAACTTGCGCAGGGTAGGTGTTGGCATAGGCCATGAACTGTTTTAACGGTTTATCATGTGCTTCTGGACCGCGCCAGCCATGACGACGGTCATAGGCTTCCAGTCCGTTTTGAATCGCCTGTTCTGCATAGCGCTGGCGGTTGCTGTCAATGGTGGTATAAACCTTATAGCCCGAATCAATCGCCTGTTCGCCAAAATGCTCAACTAATTCGGAACGGACCATTTCTCCGACATAGGGAAAAACGTTACTGACAGAGCGATCCACCATGTTGAGATTGATCGGCTCGGCAACCGCTTGCTGATACTGGTTCTGGTTGAGATAACCCAGTTGTAGCATACGGCCTAAAATCCAGTTACGGCGCTCGAGCGCACGGTCTGGATTCACCACCGGATTATATTTTGACGGTGCTTTCGGTAAGCCTGCAATCATGGCCATTTGTGCGGTGGTCAGCTCATTCAGGTTTTTGTTGTAATAGATACGAGCTGCCGCAGCGATACCATAGGCATTTTTACCCAGGAAAATTTTATTGACATAGGCCGTCAAGATTTCCTGCTTGGTCAAGTTCTGTTCGATTTTTCGTGCCAGAAACACTTCCGTCAGTTTACGTCTAAGCGTACGGTCCGGACTTAAATAATAGTTTTTCGCAACCTGCATGGTAATGGTTGAGCCGCCAGTCTGCACATCCGAGCCCGTAACAGATTCAGTTAAAGCTCGCCCCAAGCCTTTAAAACTGATGCCGCTATGCTCAAAAAATGAGGAGTCTTCTGCTGCAAGAAAACCATGAATGAAGGTTGGAGGAATCTGTTCATACTTAACAGGAATGGAGAGTTTTCCGCCGTATTCCGCAATCAACTTATTATCAGCCGTATAGACCTGCAATGGTTTTAATAAAGGCGCTTTTTTTAATGAACTCATATCTGGCAATGATGGCGCGAGATAGAGATACATGCCATAAAATCCCATTGGAAGTGAGACTAAGATAATAATAATGATCAAAAAAAATGGGCGAACAATACCAGAACTGGATAGCTTTTTCATAATAAGTAAGTTTTAATAAGAGCGAATGGCAAACTAATTGTGGTCAGTATATCCTTTAGACATGCGGATTGTTAGATGAGTTATTGTATCCGTATCAATTAAAGACCAAAACAAAATTAGTATGTTGTATTTTTGGGGATAAAAAAATAAATAGGAAAGTACTGTGCTCAGGTTATATCGTAAACCAAATAAGGGGTTAGTGGGTGTCGATATTAGTTCGACAACTGTTAAGTTATTGGAGCTCTCTGTAAAGAACGGTAGATATTGGGTTGAAAGTTATGCGGTGATGCCATTACCTGAAAACAGTGTAGTGGAAAAAAGCATTCTGAACCCAGAGGCGGTGGGGGATGCGTTAGAGAGAGTGGTGAACCTTGCCAATCCTCACACCACCAATGTTGCAATCGCAGTGCCGACATCTATGGTCATTAACAAGATCATAGAAATGGATGCTGACATGTCGGATGAAGAACGTGAAGTTCAGATCCGTATGGACGCTGAGCAATACATTCCGTTCCCATTAGATGAAGTGAGTCTGGATTTTGAAGTTTTACCGGATCGTTTGGCCAATCCAAACCGGGTAAACGTCCTGCTCGTGGCAACACGGACAGAAAATGTAGACACGCGCGTCGAAGTGCTTGAACTGGCTGGCCTCACCGCGAAAATTGCAGAAGTGGAAAGTTACGCCATGGAGCGTGCTTTCAGTGTCTTTGCCGATACCTTGCCGATGGGTGCCAATACCGTGGGTATTCTGGATATCGGGCATACCATGACCACGCTGTCTGTAATGCAGAAAGGCAAAATTATCTATACCCGTGAGCAGGTCTTTGGTGGTCGTCAACTGACTCAGGATGTACAAAGTCGCTATGGCTTGTCTTTTGAAGAAGCCGGTCGTGCAAAAAAAGAAAGAACCCTGCCAGACGATTATGATACCGAGGTGCTTGAGCCTTTCCTTGATGCCGTTGTTCAGCAAGCGGCACGTTCACTGCAGTTCTTCTTTTCATCCTCTCAGTTTAATGAGATTGATCATATTCTGCTTGCTGGCGGGAATGCCAATATTCCTGGTCTGGCCAAGCTGTTACAACAAAAGCTCGGTTATCGGGTGACCATTGCCAATCCATTTTTACAAATGGGTTTTTCTCCCCAAATTGATATTAAAAAAATTGAAAATGATGCCTCTTCATTAATGGTGGCATGCGGTTTGGCAATGAGGAGTTTTGATTAATGGCAAAGATTAACTTACTCCCTTGGCGTGATGAGCTAAGAGAACAACGAAAGAAACAGTTTGTCGCTTTTTGTGTTGGGGTTGCTGCATTAGGGGTTGCTTCGGTCTTCTCAGGCTGGATGTATTTTGATCATAAACTCAGTGATCAGGAACAGGCCAATCAGCTGATTGTGAGTACCAACCAGAATCTGGATACTCAACTGAAAGCACTGGATGGCTTGCAAGAACGCCGTAATGCGATTATCGAGCGTATGAAGCTGATTCAGGGTTTACAAGGACAGCGTCCGGTTACCGTACGTCTGGTGGATGAGCTGGTCCGGGTCACACCACCGACCATGTATTTAACCAAGTTCACACGCACCGGTGATAAATTCACCATTGAAGGAAAAGCAGAAAGCCCGAATACCGTGGCTGAGCTGTTGCGTAACCTGGAAGCTTCACCATGGTATCGCAATGCCTTCATGAATTCATTCCTGGCAGTGGATGAAGATAAAAACAAAGATAAAGCAGCAAGTTCGCTGGTTCCTCGGGTTGAGGAAAATTATGGCAGTTTTATTGTCACTGTCGATTTGGGTGAAATTGGTACAACGGTTGAAGCTGCACCCGCATCAGAACAGGCAGCATCAGGGGTAGTAGCAGTGGGGGCCGCGAAATGAACCAAGATGAATTGAATCAAGACAGCGTTGCGGTCAAGAAAAAGAAAATGACGGTCGAGCAGTTCTTCCAGCAATTTAATACGCTGGATATGAACAATTACGGCAGTTGGCCTTTATCTGTCAAAATTACCTGCTGGATTTTTGTGTTTTTAGCCGTGCTGGCGCTGGGTTATTTTGTGGTGATTAAATCTCAGCTCGAAGCGATTGAAAATGCTCAGGCCCAGGAACAGAGTTTGCTCAACGAGTTTAGAGAAAAAGATTCCAAGCTGCGTAACTTGCAGCAATATCAAGCGCAACTGCAAGAAATGGAAGCGAACTTTAATCAACAATTAGAGCAACTGCCCAAAGAGACAGAAATTCCAAGTCTGGTTGAAGATATTAACCTGACCGGAGTGAATTCAGGTCTGAAATTTAAAAATATCCGTCTGGAAAATGAAGTCAAGCAAGAGTTCTTTATTGAGCAACCGATCAGTATCGATGCGACAGGTGACTACCATGCCTTTGGTGCATTTGTTACCGGTATTGCGGCTTTACCTCGTATCGTTACCTTGCATGACTTTACCGTAGAAGCAAAAGAAGATACCCAGAAAAAGTCGGATATTCCGGTGGTGAATTATACCGTGAAAGCCAAAACCTACCGCTATGTAGGTGCGGATGATCAGGCCAATGCCGCTGCGGCAGCGACAAATAATCCACCTGCTGCAGGAGGAAAATAAGCCATGAATAATTATAAATTACTACTGAGCTTGTTGCTTGGATTGGGGCTGGTTGGATGTGATTCGCGTATCGATGCAGTCAACCAGAAGATGGCTGAAATTCGCAATCAGCCGCCTTTACCGATTGAGCCTGCACCGGTATTTACACCTGTACCTTTATTTAACTATTCGGCGCATCAGCTGAAAAGCCCGTTTATGCCAAGCTCCTTGGCGGCCGAGTTAAAGATTATGGCCGGTAAACGTGTATATCCGAACTTCAACCGTCAGCCGCAACCACTGGAAAGTTATGCCCTCGAATCCTTAAATATGAAGGGCAGTATGCGGGGTAGAACCAATGCCACCATTGCTCTAATTCAAACGCCGGATGGACAAATCGAGCGCGTACAAGTGGGGAGTTATTTGGGGATGAATCAGGGGCGCATCATTAAAATTAGCCCGACGCAAATAGATTTAGTGGAAATCGTACCGGATGGACGAGAAGGTTATGTGGAAAGACCGCGAACACTCGTTCTCATTGGGCCAGCACCATAAGATTAAAGGAATAACAATGAAAAAACAGTTTAAAGATTCTTTATTTGGGGAAGCGAAGACCATGAATCATGCATTCCGTCAATTTTCTATGGCTGCGATTACGCTTGCAGTGATGCAGGTGGCTTCGGCACAAGTCAGCATGACCAACATTGTGCCGATGAATTTGGCTGAACAAGGGACCGAGATCCGTGTCATGTTTAACGGGTTACCGCCGCAGCCACAAGCTTATCAGCTGGAACAGCCTGCTCGCTTGATTCTGGATTTTGATAAGGCACAACAGAATTTAAAACAGACCTCTATTCCTGTATCTACCAATGAAGCAAGCTCTGTGGAAGTCGCGGCTGATGATCAGCGTTCCCGCGTGATTGTAAATTTAAAAGATGCAGGCGCTTTTACCACCCGTGTTGAAGGCAATACTTTTGTACTGAAAATCAATTCAGCCAAACCTGCTATGGCAACGCCGGTCGCTGCTGTTCGTCAGGTTCAACAAGGGATTTCCAATATTGGTTTCCAGCGTGGCAATCAGGGTGAAGGTCTGGTAGTGATTGATTTGCTTGGCAATAACACGCCGGTCGATGTGCAACAGCAAGGCAGTAAGATTGTTGTGCGGACCATGGGCAATAAAATCCCGACCCATCTGGCGCGTCGTTTAAATACCAATGACTTTGCAACACCTGTTGCCAGTATCGATGCCTATAACGATAAAGGTAATGGCGTGGTAACGATTCAGTCTGCAGGTAGCTATGAATATATGGCCTATCAGGCAGAGAATAAACTGACTATCAGTTTAAAGCGTCCTGAAGATAAATCGCCAACCAAGGCCAAGACTCAAACCTATACTGGCAATAAGATTTCTCTAGATTTCCAGGATATTGAAGTACGTCGTGTCTTGCAGTTGCTGGCTGACTTTACCGGTATCAATATGGTGGCGGCAGATACAGTACAGGGCAACATCACCTTACGTCTTAAAGATGTGCCATGGGATCAGGCTCTGGATATTGTTCTGAAAACCAAGAATCTGGACAAGCGTCGTAATGGCAATGTGATCTGGATTGCACCGGTTTCAGAATTGATTAAGGCAGAGGAAGAAGAAGCCAAAGCGCAGGCGCAAAGCGTGAAACTGGCGCCACTGCAAACCGAGTATATTACCTTAAGCTATGCAAAAGCAGCCGATATTGAAAAATTGATTACTCAAGGCAAAAATGCGAGTACAGGGAATGGTAATTCTTCCGGCTCAATCAGCAATGATACTTTGGCGGGTGGCTTGTTAAGTCCACGCGGAACTATCTCGATTGATCCGCGAACCAATACTTTAATTGTGAATGATACTTCACAGAAGATTGATCAGATCCGTAAGATGGTTGACCTACTGGATGTGTCGGTGAAACAGGTGATGATTGAAGCACGTATTGTCAGTGCCAGTACCGATTTCACCAAAGAGATGGGGGTGAAATGGGGCATCCTGTCGCAGGGGATCACCAAAAATAATGACCTGTTAGTCGGTGGTAGCGATACAACCCTATGGAACTTAAGAAAGCCTGAGAAAGATAGTGATACAGGGGGCTGGAAATATGAAATTGAACGCCCGGATAATCTGAATGTCGACTTGGGCGCAGTTACCCCTGGTGCAAGCCGTATTGCCTTTGGTTTGATCAGTCTTTCTGACTTTATGCTGGATCTGGAACTTTCAGCAGTACAGGCCGATGGTTATGGTGAAGTGATTTCGACACCGAAAGTCATGACCGCAGACAAGCAGGCAGCCAAAATTGAATCAGGTAAGAAAATTCCGTATACCTCCTCTTCTGGCGGTGGTGCGAATGCGGTGCCTAAAACAGAATTTATTGACGCGACTTTAAGTCTGGATGTAACACCAAGCATTACCCCAGACGGTAAGGTGATGATGAAACTGAACATTACCAAAGACTCGCAAAGTACCCCGACCCCGACAGGTTAGCTCACTATCAATAAAAACCAGATCGATACCAATGTATTGGTGGATAATGGTGAAACCGTGGTGCTTGGCGGTATTTTTGAGCAGGAAAATATCAGTTCTCAGGTCAAAGTGCCGTTCCTCGGTGACTTGCCTTATGTCGGACGTTTATTCCGCCGTGACCTGAAAACAGACAATAAACGTGAACTGCTTATTTTTATTACGCCGAGAATTGTTAATGACACTTTGACCAGAAATCATTAATATATTTTCAATAATCGCAATTCATATAGGTGGCGCGTTGCCAAGCAAAGCGTTTGAAACCCTACCAAATATCTATTTGGTAGGGCCAATGGGGGCAGGAAAAACAACAGTTGGCCGGCATTTAGCAGAATTGCTAGGCCGTGATTTTATTGATAGCGATCATGAAATCGAACGTAAAACAGGTGCCACAATTCCATGGATTTTTGAAAAAGAAGGGGAAGTCGGATTTCGGTTACGCGAAACCAATGTATTGAATGACTTAACCTCTCGTCCATTATTGGTATTGGCCACAGGCGGTGGCGCAGTCACCCAAGTCAAAAACCGTGAATTTCTCAAACAGCGTGGTATCGTTGTCTATCTTTATACGCCTGTAGAGCTACAGCTACAGCGCACCTATCGTGATAAAAATCGTCCTCTCTTACAAGTCGAAAATCCAGAGCAAAAACTACGTGACTTATTGGCCCTGCGTGATCCTTTATATCGCGAAGTCGCACATTACGTCATTGAAACAAATCAAGGTGCGGCACGGGATTTGGCACAACGTATCTTGCACGTCATTTTATCTAAACAAGTTAAGTAATCGCTGGTTGGTTGTTATTATGCAAACGTTACATGTTGAGTTGGGTGACCGTCGTTATCCCATATTTGTAGGCAGTCATTTAGACCCGAAAACATTGCTTGAGCCGTATTTACATGGTCGACAAGTGATGCTGGTGTCTAACTCAACAGTTGCGCCTTTGTATTTACAACATTATATGGATGCCTTGATTCAGCTGGATAAACAGGTTGCGCAATGCATTCTGCCTGATGGTGAGCAATATAAAGATATTCAGCATTTGAATCTTATTTTTGATGCTTTGCTTGAAGCCGGTTTTAACCGTGACTGTACCGTACTGGCATTGGGCGGTGGAGTGATTGGCGATATGGCTGGTTTTGCCTCAGCCTGTTTCCAGCGTGGCGTTTATTTTGTGCAGGTGCCGACAACGTTATTGTCACAGGTTGACTCAAGTGTCGGTGGCAAGACCGGGATTAATCATCCCTTGGGTAAAAATATGCTGGGAGCTTTCCAGCAGCCACAAGTGGTGCTGGCGGATATGGCGCAACTGGAGACGTTGCCAGATCGCGAACTGTCTGCGGGACTATCAGAAGTGATTAAATATGCCTTATTGGGTGATGTCGATTTTCTGGTCTGGCTAGAGCAAAACATGGATGGATTGATCGGACGTGATGCAAATTTACTGGCAGAAGCGGTTTATCGTTCATGTGCTCATAAAGCGCGGATTGTGGCCAATGACGAAAAAGAGCAGGGCGAGCGTGCCTTATTAAACCTGGGGCATACCTTTGGCCATGCCATAGAATCTTATCTGGGTTACGGCACCTGGTTACATGGTGAAGCGGTGGCGACCGGTATGGTGATGGCAGCAGATTTGTCTCATCGTTTAGGCTGGATTTCAGCCGAAGAGGTGCAACGTACAAAAAATATCATTCAACGTGCCAATTTACCGATATCATGTCCAAAAATTCCATTAGATGAATTCTTGGCTTATATGTCGCATGACAAAAAAGTCTTAAACGGTCAGTTACGTCTGGTTTTATTGAAAAGCTTGGGTCAGGCCGTCATTACTAAAGACTTTGATGTTGAGCTAATGAAACAATCTATTCTTGCGAATCAATCTGCATAATTAATTATTTGGGTAAAGCATGGCTGTGTCACGATCAATTTGGCAAAATATTCAACAATATAGCTGGCTGGTTTTTGCGCTGGCTTGTTTAATTGCTGCGTTGATATTCTGGGGCGTTACCGATACCAAGGCATTGGTGAAAGAGCAACAGCCCGCTGAAACCGAAGCACAGGTTCAAATTCAACCGGAAAAAGTGGCGGCGACTGCGCATCTGGGCGCACTCTCGGATGAAGTCAAACCTTTGGATCTGACCACACGCGTAGTGGTGGCCAATGATCATGCACCCGAATTTCGTGGCACCAAATATATGAAGGACCATCAACGTCAGTGGACAGTGGAAATTTTCCGCAGTTCGGATGAGGCCATTATTAAAAACTTCTTGCTCAATCGTTCAGATCGCAAGAAGTTTGTGTATTTCCGTCTCAGCGGCGAAGATCAGGTCGAGCAATATGTGCTTACTTATGGTGCTTTTTCAAATGCAGAAGAAGCTACCCGTCAATTTGCGCAGCTTAATCTGGCGCTGCCTGATTCGGTCAAACCCAAAGCGCAGCAATTGTCGACCTATGCTGAATTGGTCAATGATTTGGGCGCTGATGAAATGAAATCGGCGTCCAATCAGCTTTATGCGGTTCAGCTCAGACCTGCAGCATTGCCAAAAGTTGATGAAACCTTGTTAATGAATCGAGCACCAGTAACGAGCAACCGGACGGCTGAATCATCAACCACAGTAAAAACCACGGTGACTCAACGTGATGCACAGGGCAATGTGGTAAATGTCAAACAAAGCCAATCTGCACCTCCAGCACCAGCAAATGCTGAAAAAATAAAAGAAAATTCAGATTCTTCTAAACGAGAAGTCAGTGATCCATTTAATTAATGATGCACTAAAATTGTGCACACATGATTCTTTTTATAGCACCCTGATTATTTTTGGTGCACTTTTCAGAAAGGGGCAAGTGGTTTGCCCCTTATAACTTAAAGTTATTTTAATTTTTTTAATGATTTAGTAAACCTAATTTTACATGGCATGTTTTTTGCATCCTTGTGGTGCTAATTTGTCTGCTCATTGCGCCTTTTGAAACTAAATGATTCATTAGTTTCGTGAAATGGAAAGTTTTTGTGCTTTACAAACTTTTTTGAGGGTGTAATAACTGAAAACACTTTAGATGGCGAAATGCACTGCGTCTTGAAAAAGAAAGGCGTATATTGCAAATCCGCCAGTAAAAATGTTTTCGCGAAGCATTGAACTTTAAATGAGTTGATCGGCAATATCGCAGAAAATGAATTGAATGTTTGTTGCTCGAAAGAGCCATGTTGAAAGAAGGGTACGCTATGCACATGCCATCGCCTAATACTGTAGCTCCCGCTCAAGGTTTATATCAGCCTGACGAGTTTAAGGATAACTGTGGTTTTGGTCTGATCGCCCACATGAAGGGTGAATCAAGTCATCATCTTGTAGAAACCGCGATTCACAGTTTAAGTTGCATGACGCACCGTGGTGGTATTGCCGCAGATGGCAAGACGGGAGATGGTTGCGGCTTATTATTGGCGATGCCAAAGCAATTTTTCCGTGACGAAGCAAAAAAACTGAGTGATATTACACTGAGTGAAATTTTTGCTGTGGGTACCGTATTTTTAAATGTAGATCCGGCATTAGCGCAACATTCCAAAAATATTTTAACCAAAGAAATCGAGTCAGATGGCTTACGCGTACTGGCTTGGCGTGTGGTTCCGACCAATAACGATGTCCTCGGTGAAATTGCACTGCAATCTCTGCCTGCATTTGAACAGGTCATTGTGAACTGTCCAATGGGGGTAAGTGAGGTTGAGTTTAACCGTAAGCTTTTCCTGGCACGTCGTCGTGCAGAACAACAATTACAAAACGATCCGTCATTCTATGTGACCACGCTTTGCTCGACCGTGATCAGCTATAAAGGCTTGATGATGCCGGCTGCGATTGCAGACTTCTATACCGACTTGGCTGATGAGCGTTTAAAATCGCATATTGTGGTGTTCCACCAACGTTTCTCGACCAACACCTTGCCACGTTGGCCTTTGGCGCAACCTTTCCGTTACCTTGCGCACAATGGTGAGATCAATACCATTACCGCAAACCGTAACTGGGCATTGGCACGTACCCCGAAATTTGAAAACCCGTTATTGCCTGGCCTGACTGAGCTGAATCCGATCGTTAACCGGACCGGTTCAGATTCGTCAAGTCTGGATAACATGCTTGAAATTTTGGTCGGTGGTGGCATGGATCTGTTCCGTGCGCTACGTATGCTGGTTCCACCTGCATGGCAAAACGTTGAAACTCTGGATGCTGACTTACGTGCTTTCTATGAATTTAACTCGAAGCATATGGAAGCTTGGGATGGTCCGGCAGGTCTGGTGATCCAGGATGGTCGTCATGCGATCTGTATGCTGGATCGTAACGGCTTGCGTCCAGCGCGTTGGGTCATCACCAAGAATGATTACATTACCCTTGCCTCTGAAATCGGGGTGTGGGGCTACGAGCCAGAAGATGTGGTGTCTAAAGGCCGTGTCGGTCCGGGTCAAATCCTGGTTGTCGATACCTTGACAGGCAAAGTGCTGGATACCAAGGATGTCAGCAATCACCTCAAGAACATGCGCCCATACCGTGAATGGTTGCGTGATCATGCGATTCGCCTACAGGCCAATCCACAGCTTGAAGAGCAACTGGTCGATCAAGGCTTAACCGGCGACAAGTTAAAAGCAGCACAAAAAATGTTCATGGTGACATTTGAAGAGCGCGATCAACTGTTACGCCCGATCGCTGAAAGTGGTCAGGAAGCGGTTGGTTCAATGGGTGATGATACCCCAATGGCGGTATTGTCTCGTCAAGTGCGCCATGTGTCTGACTATTTCCGTCAGCAGTTTGCTCAGGTTACCAACCCGCCAATCGATCCACTCCGTGAATCGATCGTGATGTCACTGGAAACCTGTTTAGGCCGTGAACAGAATGTGTTCGAACAAGGCCCGGAGCATGCGGACCGTATCATCATTTCCAGCCCGGTCTTGTCTAATTCAAAAATGCAGCAACTTCGTGATGTAGAAAAAGATCGCGAAGGCTATGGCGTGGTGGATATTGACCTGAACTATGCAGAAGCTGAAGGTTTACAGGCTGCGATTGAGCGTATCTGTGAAGAATCGGCACAGGCGGTTCGTGATGGTAAAACACTGATTGTATTAACCGATAAAAACTTCCGCGAAGGGTATTTGCCTGCAAATGCCGCCTTGGCCACAGGTGCGGTACATCACCATTTGATCAAGACCGGTTTGCGTACTGACGCGAACATTATGGTTGAAACCGGTTTTGCGCGTGATCCCCATCAGTTTGCGGTATTACTTGGCTTTGGTGCGACTGCGGTTTATCCATATCTGGCCTATGATGTGATCAATGATCTGGTTGCGAAAGGTGAGCTACTGGGTGATCCAATTCAAGCGCAAGCCAACTTCCGTAAAGGGATTGAGAAAGGCTTACTGAAAGTTCTTTCTAAAATGGGCATCTCGACGGTTGCTTCTTATCGTGGCGGTCAGCTATTTGAAGCGGTAGGTTTATCTTCTGAAGTGGTAGATAAATGTTTCCTTGGCGTGCCAAGCCGTATTCAAGGTGCAACCTTTGCCGATCTGGAAAATGACCAGAAGAAATTGGCAACCACGGCTTGGCAGAACCGTAAGCCGATTGATCAAGGTGGTTTGCTTAAATTCGTATTTGGTAAAGAGTATCATGCGTTTAATCCAGACGTGATCAATGCCTTGCATAAAGCGGTACGTTCAGGCCAGTATCAAGACTTTAAAGAATATGCAGAACTGGTGAATAACCGTCCAGTGGCGACCATTCGTGATTTATTCAAGTTAAAAACCACAGATGGAATTGCGATTGATCAGGTTGAAACGATTGAAGAGATTCTGCCACGTTTTGACTCTGCGGGTATGTCTTTAGGTGCATTATCACCAGAAGCACATGAAGCAATTGCGATTGCCATGAATACGATTGGTGGTCGTTCCAACTCGGGTGAGGGCGGTGAAGATCCTGCGCGTTATGGCACGATTCGTAACTCGAAAATCAAACAGATTGCTTCTGGTCGTTTTGGTGTAACGCCAGCTTACTTAACGTCTGCTGAAGTATTACAGATCAAAGTTGCACAGGGTGCAAAACCGGGTGAGGGTGGTCAGTTACCGGGTGGTAAAGTGAATGGCTTAATTGCACGTTTACGTTACTCAGTACCTGGTGTTACATTGATTTCACCACCACCGCACCATGATATTTATTCGATTGAAGATTTATCACAATTGATCTTTGACTTGAAACAGGTCAATCCTCAAGCGATGGTATCAGTCAAACTGGTCTCTGAACCAGGTGTTGGAACAATTGCTGCGGGTGTTGCAAAAGCGTATGCCGACTTCATTACCATTTCAGGTTATGACGGTGGTACAGCGGCATCACCACTTTCATCGATTCACCATGCGGGTTCTCCTTGGGAATTGGGGCTAAGCGAAGCGCATCAAGCCCTCCGTGTTAATGATTTGCGTGGCAAGGTTCGTGTACAAACCGATGGTGGTTTGAAAACCGGTCTGGATGTGATCAAGGCGGCTATTTTAGGTGCGGAAAGCTTCGGTTTCGGTTCTACGCCAATGATCGCATTGGGTTGTAAATACCTGCGTATCTGCCACCTGAACAACTGTGCAACCGGTGTTGCAACACAGCAAGATCATTTACGTCAGGAACACTATATTGGTGAACCTGAAATGCTGATTAACTTCTTCAAGTTTATTGCAGAAGAAACCCGTGAATGGTTAGCTGCATTGGGTGTTGCTTCACTGAAAGACTTGATTGGTCGTGTTGATTTGCTTGAAGTTCTACCAGGTGAAACAGACAAACATGCCCATCTTGATCTCAGTGCCTTATTGACCTCACATCCTGCTGCTGAAGGTAAGGCGCAATATTGCCAGGTTCAGGGCAATGCACCATTTGATAAAGGTGTCTTGGCTGAGCAAATGGTGGCAGAAATGTTGCCAGCAATTGAAGCGGGTACAGGTGGTTCATTCAACTTCACTGTCGGTAACTGTGACCGTTCGATTGGTGCGCGTATCTCAGGTGAGATTGCACGTCGTTATGGCAATCTGGGGATGGAAAACAATCCAGTGGTCATGAACCTGATCGGTACTGCGGGTCAGTCACTCGGGGTATGGAATGCGGGTGGTCTGCATATCAAGCTTGAAGGTGATGCCAACGACTATGTCGGTAAAGGTATGGCAGGCGGTCGTGTCTCGATCTTCCCGCCAAAAGGATCGCCGTTCCAAACCCAAAATACGGCTATTATCGGGAACACCTGCTTATATGGTGCGACTGGCGGTAAAGTCTTTGCTGCGGGAACTGCCGGTGAGCGTTTCGCGGTGCGTAACTCAGGCGCATTTGCCGTGATTGAAGGTGCGGGCGACCACTGTTGTGAATACATGACCGGTGGTGTGGTAACCGTATTAGGTAAAGTGGGCCATAACTTCGGTGCAGGTATGACCGGTGGTTTTGCGTATGTCCTTGATCTTGATAATGACTTTGTTGACTACTATAACCACGAACTGATTGATCTCAATCGTATCTCGACAGAGGCGATGGAAGACCATAAAGAAAACCTACTGCGTATTCTGGATGAGCACATTCAGGAAACGGGAAGTGCATGGGCTTACAAGATCCGTAATGAGTTCGACTTCTATAGTCGTAAGTTCTGGCTGGTGAAACCAAAAGCTGCTAATTTACAGACGCTTTTGAAAACCACCCAAGCCGATCCACAATAATTCCACGACTGCATAGACATAGGCAGGTGCAGAGATGAGGGACATCGCTGCGCCTACCCACGGAGAGAGACATGGCAGAGCGCCTTAATAATGACTTTCAATTTCTGGATGTAGCACGCCAAGATCCAGAGAAAAAAGATATTACTGTCCGCAAGGCAGAGTTTGTGGAAATTTATAAACCTTTTACTGCGGAAGTGGCTGCCAATCAGACCCATCGCTGTTTAGGTTGTGGTAACCCCTATTGTGAATGGAAATGTCCGGTACATAACTACATTCCAAACTGGTTAAAACTGATTGCAGAAGGCCAGATTTTTCAGGCCGCTGAACTGTGCCATCAAACCAACACCTTGCCAGAAGTCTGTGGTCGTGTATGCCCGCAAGACCGTTTGTGTGAAGGTGCCTGTACCTTAAACGATGGTTTTGGTGCAGTGACCATTGGTAATGCTGAAAAATATATTAATGATACCGCTTTCGCTTTGGGCTGGCGTCCAGACATGTCTGGCGTTAAGTGGACCAATAAAAAAGTCGCGATCATTGGTGCAGGCCCAGCTGGCTTAGGCTGTGCGGATATTCTGGCGCGTGGTGGCGTAAAGCCAGTGGTGTTTGATAAACGTCCAGAAATTGGCGGTCTGCTCACATTTGGTATTCCAGAATTTAAAATGGAAAAAGATGTGATGAAACGTCGTCGCGAAATCTTTACCGGTATGGGCATTGAGTTCCGTTTAAATACCGAGATTGGCGTTGATGTCACTATTGAACAATTGCTGACTGAATACGATGCAGTGTTCATGGGCATGGGAACCTATACTTATATGAAAGGTGGTTTCCCGGGTGAAGATCTGAATGGTGTTTACGATGCCTTAGACTTCCTGATTGCCAATGTCAATCGTTGCCAAGGCTGGGAAAAAGATCCAAGCGAATACATCAGTGTCGATGGCAAGAAAGTCATCGTACTGGGTGGCGGTGATACTGCGATGGACTGTAATCGTACCTCATTACGCCAAGGCGCGCATGATGTGACCTGTGCATATCGTCGTGACGAAAGCAACATGCCGGGTTCTGCACGTGAAGTGAAGAATGCCTATGAAGAAGGTGTTAAATTCCTGTTCAACCGCCAACCGATTGAGATTGTCGGTGAAAACGGTAAAGTGACTGGCGTTAAAGTCGTGACTACGCAAATGGGCGAGCCTGATAGCCGTGGTCGTCGCAGCCCTGAGCCTGTTCCTGGTTCTGAAGAAATCTTGCCTGCAGATGCAGTGTTGCTTGCCTTTGGTTTCCGCCCAAGTCCTGCAGACTGGTTTGGTGGCGCCAATGTAAGTCTAGATGGTTCAGGCCGAGTGGTTGCAGCGGAACAACAAGAGTTCAAGTTCCAGACTTCGAATCCAAAAATCTTTGCCGGTGGCGATATGGTACGTGGTTCTGATCTGGTTGTGACTGCGATCTGGGAAGGCCGTCAGGCAGCGGAAGGTATTCTGGATTATCTTGGCGTGTAAGCTCTTTTTCAGTATTTAATTTTTAAATGCCCAAGCCTCATGCTTGGGCATTTTTCTATATGAATTAAAGGATCTGGATAAAAGCGATGGATAGTCAGCATCTATGCAATAAGCAGAATAATGAAAAGACTTGAATAAAAGCGCAATAAATTGCTACTCTTTAAATGATAATAATTCTCATTTTAAGGTGGATAAAATAATGACACCAAAACTCAATGACAGGCTGTTAATTGCCGCACTGTATACCAGTACTTTTCTCTGCCTGGTTGATTTGAGCAGTGTCAATCTGGCTTTAGCTGCAATCCAGACACAGTTCAATAGCCAGCTTGCCGATTTACAATGGGTGATTGATAGTTATGCTTTGAGCATGTCGAGCTTGATGCTCGCGGTGGGAGCTTTAAGCCAGTGGCTAGGACGTAAACGCTTGTGGTTGGCTGGTGTCGTGATTTTTATTTTCGGCTCGGTGATTTGTGCGGCAGCACCTGCTTTTAACGTATTGATCGTGGGGCGCGTAATTCAGGGCATTGCAGGAGCGATGCTGATTCCCCTGACTTTGGCGATCATCGTACATCATTTTACCCAAGTTGATCGCAAGGCACGGGAAATTGGCAACTGGAGTTCATTCAGTGCCTTTGCCTTGATTGTTGGGCCCTTGATGGGCGGCCTCATGGTGCATTATCTGGGCTGGCAAAGTATTTTCTGGTTAAATCTTCCGGTTGGATTGTTGGCATTGTTTTTAGGCTGGAAAGGTATTGTTGCCGATGAGCAGCAGCAAAGCATTAGGTTTGACTATTTAGGACTGATTTATAGTGTAGTTGCAATTGCCAGCTTAACCTATAGCATCATCATGGTACAGCAAGTACATATTGGCTATCTGATTGTGTTTAGTTTCCTGCTTTCGATGGTGTTTGCGCTGATTTTTATACGACATCAGAACAAGGCTTCGCATCCGCTCATTCCACGTCATTTATTCCATAACCGTATTTTTTTACGTTTTAATCTGATCTCCTTTCTGTTGGGATTTGCAGGTTATAGTTCCTTATTTGTTTTTGCCCTGTTTTATCAGGAGCAGGTGCATTTAAGCGCGGCTCAGGCCGGTTGGTTGATCGCCCCGCAATTTCTGATGCAAGCGGTGGTTTCTATTGGCTTTGGTCGCTTACAGCAAAGTTATGGCGTATTGCCCTTACTCAAATTGGGGTTGTTCATTTCGGGTATCGCCTTGATCGCAATGATCAGTTTCCAGAGTAACGCTTCTTATCTGTTATTTATAGGTTTAAGCTGCATGCTGGGAGCAGGTATTGGCTTGATTGTCCCCAGTTCCAGTACCTTGAGCTTGCATGCGGTATCGCAGGCAGATGCCAGTTTTGCTGCGGCAATTTTAAATATGCTCAGACAACTAGGTCTAACTTTCGGTATTGCAGTATTGGGTACGCTGACTGCGTTTATGATCGAATGGGCAGTGACAAGCTTGCATTATTCTATGGCTCAAGCCCAGTTATTGGCCTTTCACAGTGTGGTCACCATCATGGGGGGACTGTTTATTATAGGCATGCTGAGCTTGAGAAAAATTAAACCAGAAGAATGTGGCGGACCTGTTTCATCGTCATAGACCAGTCATCATTTTGGTAGTTTTGGCAAATCTTCTAAGCTTTTTTGCCCTGTCCTAGAGTTTTTTACAGCGCAATACTCGAAGACGGACTATAAAATGAACAAGGTAATCGCGATGGCACTTGCAAATGCGAATGTAGGAAAAAGCTATTTAAATCGTCCCAAGGCATTGGGGATTACTGTACGTCGTCTGCAATTTAACCCAGAAAAAATCAAACGTCATTATTTTGCCAATTCACCAGTGATGTCGCATCTGCTGACCGCACTGTCTTCCACTTTCCCGATTGGCGAGCAGTATTTTGTCAATAGTGTCCGCAATGTTCGCGACAAAGTAAAAGATCCCCAATTACAGGCACAAATTGCGGCTTTTATCGGGCAAGAAGCAATGCATTCCAAGGCCCATACCGAATTTAATGATGCATGGCGACGCGATGACTATAATCTAGACCGTTTTCAGGCGTGGCTGGCAAAACGCGATGAGCTGCTTCGTAATATTCATCCTAAATTACAGCTGGCCTTGACCTGTGCCTTTGAACATTTTACTGCCATGCTGGGCGGTTATATTCTGAAACATCCAGAAATTTTAAGTACCCTGGATGAGGATGCCATGAAATTGTGGGTATGGCATGCGATTGAGGAAATTGAGCATCGTTCGGTAGCTTTCGATGTCTATCAGCAAGTCTATGGTGATGACCGTATCCGCCGTCTATTGATGCGTAGCGTAACCACAGGTTTTGCCAGCCTGACTTTTTACGCCACGTCGCGGCTGATCTGGCAGGACAAATGGAAAAGCCTGCCTAAACTGGGGGGTAATCTGTTCGGGACCTATTTACTGGCGAAAATGTTAATCCAGCTGATTCCAGAATATTTGTCCTATTATCAGGCGGATTTTCATCCGGCAAAACATGATTACACGCAGTTGGTCAACTACTGGAAAGCACGTATGGCGGATGAGTATGACATGGTCAGCTTTCAGGAGGGCGCCACACCCCAGTTGTATAGTTAAATTCTCTCTTAAAATAAAGTTTGCTTAGCGCGGCATTACATCAACAGGCTTGAGTAATGCCTTTTTTATTTAAACAGTCTCATTCATCAACTTTAATAAATGTTACACAGCAGGCAAAAAAATCCCATTACAATGAAGTAACGCAAAAATATAAAGAAAAACTTGAGGATAAATTTTTATGAAAGTCATGAAACAAACCGCACTGGCAACCGTATTGGCAAGCACGCTTCTGTTCACAGGGTGTGGCTATAACACTTTACAAGTGAAAGATGAGGCGGTGAACGCATCGTGGTCTGAGGTACAGAACCAATATCAACGCCGTGCTGACCTAGTGCCGAATCTGGTCAATGTGGTAAAAGGCTATGCCAAACACGAAGAACAGGTGCTCACTGAAGTAACTCAGGCACGTTCGAATGTGGCGGGCTTGAAAGTCGATAAAGAAGTGCTGGAAGATCCTGCCTTATTTGAGAAATACCAACAGGCGCAAAGTCAATTGACCGGTGCATTGTCACGTCTGATCGCCGTTTCGGAAAACTATCCTGATCTGAAAGCCAATGAACAGTTCCGTGACCTTCAAGCGCAGCTAGAAGGCACTGAAAACCGTATTGCGGTTGCACGTAACCGTTATATTACAACGGTTCAGGACTATAACGGCTATGTTCGTCAATTCCCTCAAGCCTTGACCGCTAAAGTAATTGGCATGAAAACCAAGGAAAACTTCAAGGCAGAACAGTCTGCTCAACAGGCACCAACAGTTTCATTTAACTAAGTTTTGAAATTGTTTTTGAATGCTGGGGAGTGACCGTATGTTCGCAATGTTAACGCAAAGATTAAAACAGCAGCTTGGGGCTGCATTGTTGCTGGTGTTTGCGACATTTTGTTTTCAACATACGGTCTGGGCCGAGGTTGCAACCGCAACGGATCAAAGTGATCTGGTGGTTGCAGGCAAAATTATTCAGGAACAGCAAAACAATAAAACTGCTCCTGCAAGTAGCTCAAATACTGAAACACCGGTATTGCCCAAAGTCGCCGATGATATGGCGGAGGGTGAGTCCATTCGTGGCTTACCCACGTTAAACCAGCCGGTCATTGATCAGGCCAAAATCCTGAGTGATGCAGAAATGCAGCAGCTCAATCAGAAAATTCTAAGTCTTTATCAGCAAGGGAAGGCCCAAGTCGGTGTAATTATCGTGCCGACCACCGGGCAGGAAGCGATTTTTGATTTTGCCCTGCGAGCTGGGGAAAAATGGCAACTGGGTTCAGCCAAACGTGATAACGGTTTGTTAATGGCAATTGCGGTGAATGACCGTAATATCCAGATTCTGACGGGTTATGGTCTGGAAGGTGTACTACCAGATCTGGTGCTGAGCCGGATTATTCGCAACCAGATTACGCCTTATTTTAAACAGGGCCAATATGCACAGGGCATCTCAGCGGGTCTGGATGAAATCACCCGTATTGTGAATTTAGACCCTGAAATTGCCCAGCAGGCGGCTCAAGAGTTAAAAGACCGGCATGAGCAGGCCTTACATGCGCAGCAAGCCAAAGACAATACCCTCATGATGGCCTTATTTATCCTGATCGCGGGTGTGGTCGGCTCATTTATTATAGGCAAGCGCTTAAGTGCCTCAACCGCCGCCGTGGCAGCAACGGTTGCTGGACTCGTCAATGGCGCAGGTCTGGTAATGAGTTTGTTACTCGGCGTCGGGGTGTTCTTTTTATTGATTACTTCACTGGCGCAACTGATTTTCCAGATGTTCTTGTCAGGTGGCGGCCGCGGAGGCGGTGGTGGTGGAGGTTTTGGCGGCAGCGGCGGTGGCTACAGCGGTGGCGGTGGTAGCTTTGGCGGGGGAGGAGCATCAGGCTCATGGTAACCAAGACAGATACAACACAGATTATTACCCAGCCGAAACTGGATGAGCATGTTCAACCGAGTTTAAAACGCTGGTTCAAACATTTCCTCTATGTCTCATCGGCGCATCGTTATTTTAGCAAGCAGGAGCGGAACGAAATTGCCAAAGCGGTACAGCAGGCAGAAAAAGGCCATGTCGGTGAAATACAGGTGGTGATCGAAGGGCATATCCCATGTTCTCAAGCCTATCAGCAAAATACCCGCTTACGGGCGCAGCAACTGTTTGCTGAACTGGGTGTCTGGGATACTGAACTGAATAGTGGTGTATTGCTGTATTTGAACCTGTGCGAACGTAAAGTTGAAATCGTGATTGATCGTGGTTTAAAGAATGCGACCCAGACTGAAATCTGGAACGGGATTTGTCAAAGTATGGTGTTGTTGCTGGCCCAAAAACAATATCTGCAAGCAGTGACCAACGGGGTGACAGAAATTGGGCAGATTTTAGATCAGTATTATGTAAAATCAGACTTGAATGATCAAAATGAACTGCCTAATGAACCGATCATTTTAAATTAAATTCGGTTTTTAATTTTCATCAAAAATCTGGCTTGTTATTTTAGAAAAAATAAATTATTGTGCAGACCATTCTGTATAGATAAATTTCTGAATCGCAAGCCTTCTTATCAGCTTCCGATAAACGGTAAGAAATTATAAAAAATAATTGAAATAAATTTTGTGTGATTCAGGTCGCTCAATTTAAATACAATTCGAAAGTAGTCAAATTTGATATCTAAAAAAACGCATAATAAAGCAGTAAAGCTGACGTTATTTGTCATTTTTTTTCTTAAAACGTCTAAATTGCTCTGCTTTTATACAACATGAATTTTTTTTAAGTCCCTGTTTTTTTAGAGTAAAATTGGCTAAGCTAAGGACTGGCATAAAACATGCTAAATACTAAGTAGCTGAAAAAAGCTTATAAAAAATATCCATTGGAGAAATGTTATGAAATCAATGCAAAAGGGTTTTACTCTTATCGAATTGATGATCGTTGTGGCGATCATTGGTATTTTGGCGGCAGTGGCATTACCTGCTTATCAGGACTATACAGTACGTGCAAAAGTATCTGAAGCAATTCTAGCAGGTTCTTCTTGTCGAACAGCAGTAACAGAGGCTATACAAAATGGAATTATTCCTCCTGAAGGGAACTGGGGATGTGAACAAGGTAAAGATGCTAGTAAGGATACTAATGGAAATGATGTCGCAGCAGAACGAGCTTCTAAGTATGTTGCAAAAGTAGTCGTAAGTTCAGCTATGGCTACACCAGGCCAAATTACAGTTACTACGGAGCAAGTTAGTGATTTAAAAGGTGCTGCTGGTACATCAATTGTCATGGTACCAATGTCTAAAGCGAATACTCCGTTAGCGGGTAAAGAAGTAACAAACTCTGATGGAAGTAAATCAGTTGATTTTAGCAGTGTTGCTTCTGCAGGTATTGCGGAATGGTCATGTGGCCCTACAAAAACTAACGGGACTCCAGTGAAATATTTACCTGCAAGCTGCCGTACAATTCAATCTTAATGTTAACTCAATAAAATAACTGGCTGAGGCCAGTTTTTTTATTGTTCACTTTTATAATTTAATAAGGAAATTTATGAGCAAACGCCTTAATTTTTTTCTAGGTCACTTAGTAATTTCTTTTTTTATTGCTTTAATTGTGATTGGGGTTGTATTTTTTATTTGGTATCCCTCACCTTTGGCAAAAGCTGTGGGGGTAACCCATATCTTTTTAATGATGTTAGCCATTGATGTCATTATTGGGCCATTACTAGGGCTACTGGTTTACAAAGAAGGAAAGAAGTCTTTAAAAATGGATTTGAGTATCATTATCCTGATTCAGGTTCTTGCATTAGGCTATGGTGTTTATAGTATTGCTCAGGGGCGTCCATCATGGCTAGTTTATAATGTAGATCGCTTTGAGCTGGTGCGCAATAACGAGATTCTCCGAGAACAGATAAGTCAGGCAAGTCCCCAATATCAACAGCCTTCATGGTTAAAACCGCAATTTGTCGGTGTAGAGTTTTCTAAAGATTTTAAGAGTCGTAACAATGATATACTTGCAGAAGTTCTCGGAGGGATTTCACTGGCTCAGAAGCCAGAACGTTATGTCCCATTAGATAACGTAAAAAAACAGATTCAACAACGTGCTCAAAATTTGGATGTTTTAAACCAATTTAATGACAAAGCTGTAGTTCAAAAAGTCTTAGCCCAATATCCACAAGCGACTGCCTTTGTTCCCTTAAAAGCCAATGCTGTTGACATGACCGTTCTCATTAACAAAGAAAAAGGTGAAGTGGTTAAGATTGTTGACTTACGTCCGTGGAAGTAAATTGTAGTTTTTATCTAATATTCGATTTCTATCTCGAGGCTTAACGATATAATTCGCTAGGCCTTTTTTCATGTATGACCTATGCAATTTTTATGCTTTTTACTTGCCAGCATCTTGTTTAGTTTTGCTTGGCTATCCCCAGTCCATACCTATCCTTGGGTGACCTTTTCCAGTGAACTGGCAAGCTTTGGCGGTGGCGTGGCGTTACTGGCCCTGCTGTTCAATAAAAATGTAAAAATCCCGCGTCCTCAAATCTTGATGCTGGGTATTGCGTTTATTCCGCTATGCCAGTGGGCTTTTGGTTTAATTACGGATTTTAGTACCGCATTCCTGAGTTTCGGTTACCTGTTTGTGTTCTGGTTAATGGTTGTTGCGGGTTACAACTTAAGCCTGCAAGCAGAGCAACGGGAACGGATTATGCTGGGCGTAAGCTATCTATTGCTGAGTATTTCGTTCATCAGTGCGATCATGGCCATCGTACAGTGGTTAAATCTCGAAGCCTATATTGATGGAATTATAAAGCTCAAGACCAGCCGACCTTATGCCAATTTCGGGCAACCGAATAATCTGGCAACCTTTTTAATTATGGGCTTGATGGGGGGCTTATATTTATATGAAAAAAGAAGGCTGACCTTATGGTTGTTAATCCCGGCAAGCTTGATTACGTTATTTGCAATCACGCTGACTCAATCAAGAACTTCCTGGGTGGTGTGTATATTCCTGTTCTTTTACTGGATTTATAAACAATACAAAAATTCACCGCGATTTAATTTCCCAAGACTACTGCTCTGGGTCGGGCTGTACTTGGTGATTGCAGGTTACTTACTCCCTGTGCTGAGCCAACTTTTAAGCTCAGGCATTGATACCGGTGTGACCCAGACTGCATCCATTGCGCAACGTGCAGGGTCGGGGCATGAGCGCCTGGGGATGTGGGTGCAGATCTTACATGCCATTGCCGAGAAGCCATGGTTTGGTTATGGCTGGAGTCAAACCAGTATTGCGGTGTTCGAGAGTATTCAGTTCAATACCGTACAGGTCTGGTTTAACAGCGCGCATAATGTATTGCTGGATCTGCTGGTCTGGAATGGTGTGCCACTCGGGCTGTTGATTATTGGTTATATCTCGTTATGGTTGTTCTGGCTGAATAAGAATGCCAAGGAGACCAGCTCGATTATTGCGATCTTGATGGTCTGTGCCATCCTGATACATGCCATGCTGGAGTTTCCACAACGCTACGCTTATTTTCTGCTACCTATGGGCTTCTTGCTGGGACTCATTCAGGCCCAAACACCAAAACTAAAAGGCATAACGGTCAATAACAATGTCATTCGCTGTATTGGAGTGCTTGCACTGATCGTGGTATTGTTGATCTGGCGTGATTATAAGCTCTATCAGGAAAATAGCCGTTTGGTCTTTAAAAACCAAGCGCCTACAGCAGAAATTCTGGGCAGTTCTAAAATTATAGTACTGACCCAGTTTCAGCAACGTCTTGACTGGATTGCTTTAAAACCGCAAACCAAAATGTCTGAGTCTGAGCTAAGCTTGTTGGGAGAAATGGTCAAGAATAAAGCTACGCCGTACAACCTGAAGAAGTATGCGCAGCTACTGGCCTACAATCACAAGTTAGAGAAAGCAGAGCAACAGTTGGTGGTTTTGAGGCAGTTGTATAAGCAAAAGCTGAGTCTGGCAGAGATTATCGAATTAAATAATAAGACACAGGTAAAACAGTCTTAAGCCAGACTGTTTGCAATAAAAAAACCAAAGCAATGCTTTGGTTTTTTTATTTGTTGCAGGTTTAAATCTGGCTTTGAATATAGTTTTCAATACCCACATTTTCAACCAGATCAAGTTGGGTATCGAGCCAGTCCCAATATTCTTCTTCTTTCTCTAGAATTTCCTGGACCAGATCGCGGGTCACATAATCTTGTTGAGCTTCGGCAAGCTCAACCGCTTGCTTGATCGCTTCAATATTTTCTTTGACTTTACGAATATCACAGTTCAGCACTTCTTCGGTATGTTGGCCGATATAGAGTTTGCCTAAATGTTGTAAATTCGGTAAGCCTTCCAGAAATAAAATACGCTCGATGACTTTATCGGCGTGTTTCATCTGACGGATCGATTCTTTGTATTCAGCTGAACCTAACTGTTCAATCCCCCAGTCATTAAACATACGCGAGTGTAAAAAATACTGGTTGATGGCGGTTAAATGGTGGTAAAGCACCTGATTCAGTTGGTTGATAACTTCGCGATTGCCTTTCATTGCGTTTACTCCAAAACACCAAGTGTTGATGCCCTAGTAGCTAAGGCAATTTATCTTATATTAATCAACAAATAATGTTCTGGCGAGTAATTTATAGAACGGCAAATGAAAATCACAATCATAAGAGGAGTATTTGAAACAACCGAAATTCAGTTAGGGATGTGATTTTCATAAAAAAACCGCTGGATGAGGAACCTTTGAGATTCTGCAAGAAGCGGTGGAGTCGTAAAAGATACTTTACATGAATACGTCGTTTTTAAATTAAATCAGGCTGCAATGGAAATACGTGCTGCAATTTCAGCAAGCTCATCACTAATAATTGCGCGTGCTTCAGGTGCACAACGACCACAACAGGTACCTAGGTCGAGTAGGTCACGGATTTCACGATAGCTTTCAGCGCCGTTTGCAACAGCGTCTTTGATATCCTGATCTGTAATTCCACGACATAAACAGACATACATGGGAGTGATCCACAAATATAAATGCGATAATTGATATTATTGATAATTGTTATCGTTTGTCAATGAATTTCATTCTAATGCAGTTCATAACTTTATTGGGAATTTGAATAAAAAAATACCGCTTGATCGGCGGTATTTTTAGTGTTTTTTATCTTATTGATAGTTATAAGTTAAAAATATCTTATGCAATGATGACAATGCCATCCATTTCGACCAGTGCACCTTTGGGTAGACTCGCGACACCCAGTGCTGCACGCGCTGGATAAGGTTGAGCAAAATATTCGCCCATGATCTGGTTGACCAGTTGAAAGTGTGAAAGATCGGTCAGGAAAATATTTAGTTTGGCAATATCTGCCAAGCTACCGCCAGCAGCAGTACATACTGCTTTAAGATTGTCGAATACACGGCGGATTTGCGCTTCAATGCCTTCTACAAGTTCCATACTGTACGGATCTAAACCAATCTGGCCTGAGAGATAGAGCGTGTTGCCAACAAGAATTGCCTGAGAATATGTGCCGATAGCAGCAGGGGCGTGTTCAGTATGAATAACTTGACGTGACATTAAGCTCTCCTAAGTCCTATGTTTTTTCTTAAACAATGCGACTTTAACACAAAAGTGCAGACACGAAAGCGCTGAATACTGTTTAGTCGCTGTTGTTTGAATCTATTCTTGAGTTTTTACTGTGCAATATTGATTACGGCACAGCCTGAGTTTTAATGCACTGTTTCGGCTTTGGCAACTTCGGGCTGCACAATTGGCATATTGAGACGTTCAATGCGTGGGAAACCGAAGTGCATACGTAAATCACGAATGATCTGGGCAATCTGGTTACGGTTACTGACGACGATGTTGACATAGGTTTTCTGGTCTTGGGAATGGACCATTTCAACCCCTGTTTTGGCCTTACGGCATTGATAGATCAGGTCAGAGATTTGTTCATCATTCATTTCCATATGAATGCATAGATAGGCACTGAAGCGGACATCATCAATTTCTTCAGATTGCCAGTTAAGCGGCATAATATTTTCTGGATGCAGATGCTGTTCATGCAATAAGTTACGACAGCGTGAGCGATGCACGATTAAACCGCGTCGTGATAAATGCCCTTGAATCGGATCGCCTAGAACTGGATTGCAGCAATGCGCATATTTGACATCGACACCTTCAGTCCCCGCGATCAAGCGGTCAGACGTTTCCTGATGCTGTGAATAGTCTTGCGAGAACAAATGATTGGCCACCAGTTGTGGTAGCAAATCACCGACTGCGATCTGTTCAAACAGGGTATCTTTGCTACTTAAGTGACGCCATTCAAGTACGTTAATCCAGTCGGTTTGCGACAGGTCATTGATCGAACGCTGGAACAGTTTTAAGGCCCGGTTCAAGGCTTGCTGACCGACCAGACGTTGCTCATCAATATCTTGTTCACGCAGCATGTTCTGTAAGGCGCGACGGGCTTTCTGGGTATTGATAAAGCTGAGCCAGTCTGGATTGGGGGTGGCCAGTACATCGGTAATGATCTCGACCACTTGTCCGCTATGCAAAGGGGTCGATAAAGGACGGATTTCGCCATCGACTTTAGCACCCACCGCATGGTTACCTAAAAATAGGCTGGCTGAATAGGCAAAATCAACCACCGTTGCACCTTGCGGTAATTCGTGTAATTGCCCATGTGGAGTATAGACCCAGATTTTTTCCTGATGCAAATAGTCCAGCAAGTCGCTAAATGTGGTTTTGGCACAACCGCTATCGATCAAGGTATTCAGATTCTGCATCGACGCCTGAATTGCAGAACGGCAGGCCTGTGGCGCATTTTCACCCAGCACCACCCCGAAACGTGCAGCTTTACGCATCAGCTCGGTTTGAATGGTCAAGGAGAGTGTGGTTTTCTCACCCTTGAGCTTGATCATTAAGGACTGGTTACCCCCCGGAAGAGGGCGGCGAATATGGTCGCTATATTGTAAAACCTGAAAATTATCTTTGAGCGCATCGACCAGACGGTCACAGTCAGCGATGCTTTGTAAAATGATTTCAAAGGCATGGCTATGGCTGAGTTCATTCAGGTCGATTTCATTTTTAACAAAGTGACGCAGTAATTCGATATTGTTATTTTTCTTTTTAATACGACCTTTTAAATCATGATTTTTTAATAGATCGGTCAGTTTCTGTTCCCAGATGGCCTGATATTCACAACGTTTTGGTTTGGTTTCCAATAAGGCGGTTTGCACATCATTGAACATATCCAGATCAAGATTTTGATAGCAGAGATGTTCAAGGTTATCTGCCATTTCATTCATACCGACCAGACGTGCCATCGGTACAAAAATATCAAAAGTTTCCTGCGCAATACGGGCACGTTTATCGGGACGCAGTGCGCCCAAGGTGGTCATATTATGATAGCGGTCTGCCAGTTTAATAATAATGACACGCGGGTCTTGTAGTGTGGCTTGTAAAATTTTTCGGAATGATGCAGCCTTGTTATATTCTTTATCGCTGGAATGGCTGAGTTTGGTCACGCCATCCACCAGTTCGGCTACCACCAGACCATATTTCTGTCCGATTTCGTCTTTGGTAAAGTCAGTGTCTTCAATCACATCATGCAGTAAAGCGGCCATCAGGGTATCGGCATCCAGACGCATATGCGCAAGAATACAACTGACCGCAATCGGGTGTAATACATAGGGTTCACCGCTTTTACGGGTAATACCGCTATGGGCTAAATCAGCAAAATCGCAGGCAGCAAGCACACGTTGAACGTCACTATCCTTGAGATAGGCTTCAATGATGACTTTGAGCTGTTGCTTGGCTTGGCTGACTTCTTCGCCTGGCATATAACACCTTTTTAACATGAATTCAGTAATGAATAAGCTTATCTTCTAATGAAAAGCAAATTGCAAAGCTTGTCAATTTGTTCATTATAAAAACTCGTAAATTTTTTCAATGAAGTATATTGTTTTTACCAATATAACGCTGAATTTTACAACAAACAAAAAAGCCCAGTGTCTTCACAATGGGCTTTTCAGCAGAGCAAATTCGATTTAGAAAGTGAAACCTTCTAAGTTTAATGAATTTGTAGACAACACCATATCAAGGTTTGATGTTTGATAGTCTTGATCGCGTTGTTTTAAAATTTCTTTAGTCACATGACCGACTGCGATCTCGCGTAATGCAACCACTGTTGGTTTGTCATTATCCCACTCTACAGTTGGTTCCATGCCTTGACGTGCCAATTGACGTGCACGTTTACTCGCTACCAGTACCAACTCGAAGCGGTTATCTACATGGTCTAAACAATCTTCAACGGTTACACGTGCCATAAGTTGTCTCGTCTGAACATCACATTTGAAAGACTGAGTAGTATAAAAGGCTTTTATACAAGACTCAAGTTATTCGCGATTAAGGGTAATCAAGTTTTGGATTAATTGCTGATGGCGATTGCTTTGCTGCAAGGTCACGAGGCGGTTTGCGGTAATAATGGCTTCCAGGTCATGTACTGCTTTATTGAAATCATCATTGATAATGACATAGTCAAAACTGGCAAAATGACGCATATCCTCTACGGCACAACTCAAGCGGTGTTCAATCACGTCGACAGAGTCGGTACCACGATTTGACAGGCGCTGTCTTAAGTCATACTGGGTTGGCGGGAGAATAAAGATCTGTTTTGATTCAGGAAAAAGTCGACGAACCTGTTCAGCACCTTGCCAGTCAATTTCAAGTAAAACATCATGACCTTGTTCAAGCTGCTCTTTCACTTTGGCTTGTGAGGTACCGTAATAGTTTCCAAACACTTCGGCATATTCGATGAAACCACCTTCATCGACTTGTGCTAAAAAACTTTCTTTACTGGTAAAATGATAGTGAACGCCATCGAGTTCACCAGGACGTTGACCGCGTGTAGTATGTGAGACAGAAACGTGCAGGTTGCTGACTCGATCGAGTAGGGCTTTGACCAAAGATGTTTTGCCCGTTCCTGAGGCTGCAGAAACGACAAACAAGAGACCCGACATGATATTTTTCCTGAATATGATAAAATATCTTGGCTATTGTAGTGTAGCGTGCCATTAAACGAAATAGTTTGGCGTAAAAATTCAGTTGATCAGAGAGGTTGTTATGGAAATCGTGTTGGCCAATCCACGAGGCTTTTGTGCTGGTGTTGACCGTGCTATAGCAATCGTCAATCGGGCACTGGAATGTTTTAATCCGCCAATTTATGTCCGTCATGAAGTGGTACATAACAAATTTGTGGTCGATGACCTGCGTCAGCGTGGCGCCGTGTTTGTGGATGAGCTGGATCAGGTACCTGATGATTCTATTGTGATTTTTAGCGCCCATGGCGTATCCAAAGCCGTTCAACAAGAAGCAGAGCGCCGTGGTTTAAAAGTATTTGATGCCACCTGTCCCTTAGTCACCAAAGTACATATCGAAGTGACTAAATATGCCCGTGAAGGGACTGAAGCGATTCTAATTGGACATGAAGGTCATCCGGAAGTTGAAGGCACCATGGGCCAGTATGATAAAACCAAAGGCGGCGCAATTTATCTGGTCGAAGATGAAGAAGATGTGGAAGCCTTGATGGTCAATCATCCTGATAAAGTCGCTTTCGTTACCCAGACTACGTTGTCAATTGATGATACGGCGAAAGTGATTGATGCGTTACGGGCGAAATTTCCACAAATTCAAGGCCCGCGTAAAGACGATATTTGCTATGCCACACAGAACCGTCAGGATGCAGTACGTGATCTGGCGGAGCAGTGTGATGTGGTATTAGTCGTGGGTTCGCCCAACTCATCCAATTCAAACCGTTTACGCGAACTGGCCGAGCGCATGGGCAAATCTGCTTATCTGGTCGATAATGCCGATCAGCTGCAAAAAGACTGGTTTAAAGCCGACAGTAAAATTGGGGTGACTGCGGGTGCCTCTGCGCCTGAAATTTTAATTAAACAGGTGATCCAGCGTTTACAAGATTGGGGTGCAACACCACCAAAAGAGTTACAGGGACGTGAGGAAAATATCACTTTTAGTCTACCAAAAGAGTTGCGTATACAGGTGATACAAGCCTAATTTTATTAGAAAAATGTGAACTGGAAACGGATGGATTGCACTCCATCCGTTTTTTTTGCTGCTTATCTGTTTTGTATTGGTTCTGTAAAAATAAAATTTAAGATAGAGTAGTGAATTTTTAAAAATTGGGTGCTGGGGAAATGGGGAAAACTCGGGGATTCACCTTAATTGAATTGATGGTGACGATTGCGGTGCTGGCTGTGATTGCGATGATGGCGGCGCCTAAGATGAGTGAAATGATTGCAAAACAAAATCTGATATTAACAGTAAGAGATTTATCAAGCACATTAAACGAAGCGCGAAGTAAAGCAGTTCTAATACGCAAGGACGTCAGAGTTACATTTAATGATACAACCAAATCTTCTAAAAATAACACAGATACTCAAATGTACTGGTTAGCCAAGACAGGTAATGCATTAACAGCATCCAGTGCCACGTCAATTATTTTTACTTCATATGGACTCGTTAAAGATGCCACAAATGATAGTGATTTGGTGATTTGTAATAGCGATCTTCATATAACGAAAACTATTTCAGTATCTAGAATGGGAACGATAGTTGTTAAAAGTGATGGAGCTTGTTAATGAATAAAAAAAACACACAACAAGGGATGGGGATGATGGAAGTCTTGGTTTCCCTTTTTCTATTAGCAATTGCTGTATTGGGTTTCGTCGCATTGCAACTGCGTGCTGTAGAGGCTGCCAATGAATCATTGAACAAAATTCAGGCGATGAATATTGCACGGGATCTAGCTGAACGTATTCGAATTAATCCTTATGCATATACATTGCTAGATAAAAACAATTCTCCTATAACAAGTGATACAACCAATTCTGCTTATATACAGGCAGTTGCAGATAATAAAGGGGTAGTTATTGCTCATACATGGTCTTCCTGTTATGGGACGAATGTATGTAGTAGTGCTCAGATGGCAGTTGAAGATGTAAAGCAGGTAGTAGATAAAGCCCGTCAACAAGGTATGACAATTAATATCTTGCCTTGCTCAAAATCTACAACAAGAGCAGATGAAACAGATAGCACAAAAACGATTACAGAACGCGCAAGTTTGGCTAGTGAGCGAAAATGCATTTATGTGGCATGGGATACTACGGAAGCGACAGATGCTGCAAGTGAAGGGGTGACAAGTAATTACTGTACCTTATACGGGAAGATTAAGGACGATTCAAAGTGTATTGTTGTGGAGACCTATTAAGATGATAAGACAACATAGCTTAATTCGTCCTAATTCTGGATTTACACTTGTAGAATTAATGGTTGCTTTGGTTCTTGGGTTAATAATTGTAGCTGCAGCGATACAATTATTTGTAACAGCACAAATAGGAGCCAATTTGCAAAGAGCGGTAGCCGATGTGCAGGATAATGGAAACTTCGGTATTAATTACATGATCGAAGATATTCGTAAAGCCAATTTTTCGGCAGATAAACCTATAATTAAAAGTGGTATCCCTTTTGCTGGAATTGTTTTAGGTGCAGGTAATTTACCTGCTCTCAACCCACCTGTCACTGCTACAGAAATGACAAAAAAAGAGGCAGAGGGAACAGGGAAGCAGACCAATACAAGTAGTGATCAGCTCACGATTCAATATTTTGTAGATAGAACAGATCAGTATGATTGTGAGGCTAAACTTATTCCACAGAATAGTTATGTATTGCAACGTTATTTTATATTAAATGGAGATTTACGATGTGTTGCAGGCACATATCCTAAAGCGGCTCCTACAGCAACGGATGCAGATGGTAAACCTTTACCACGTACGCTGACAGGTTTTACTGGAAATGGAGAGATCGTTATCCGTAATGCCGAATACATGCGTATTTTATTTGCAGTAAGCGATGATAAAGTTGATGGAGATAATATTTCTAATGATCCTATTCCGGCTGATGGTCTGGTTCAGAAGAATTTTCGTTATATAGACAGTTATCCAACTACACAACCTTTACCTCGTATACGTGGTGTACAGATTGGCCTGCTAATGCGTTCTAATGAAAGCGTTGGCGGGAATGCCGAGGTTAAAACACGTAATAGTTCAAGCTTTAATGTTTTGGATAAAAATAATATCACTGTCAATACAGTGGACTCAAACTTACGTCAGGTTATTTCACAGACAGTGGCGTTTAGGAATGCTTTGGGAGGGGGATCATGAAAAGCAAATATCGAAACTCAGAGTTGGGTAATACTTTAATTGTGGTCTTAATATTAATTGTTGTTGTGACAATTATTGGGTTAGTCGCAATTCGTCAAAGTATTACTTCCTTAAAGATTTCAACCAATAGTCAAGCTCAATCTTTGCTTATGCGTAATTCAGATGCTTATTTTTTTAATATTGAAGCTGCGGGTGATGTATATAAAAAATTAAATGCAAGTAAGTTTGGTTTTGTTGGCTTTGCTTCTCAGCCTGAAAATATTGGTAAGGAAGTAGTTTTTTGTTTTAACCAGAATATTGTACAAAATTTTGATACCAATACTGTAGGCGTGATTTCCAATGTATTGACTAATACAGTAGATCCAATCGGTACAGGGAAGAAAAAAATTACGCCAATCACTCGAGGTGCGTGTGATCCCGCGATCGCAGAGAATTATACCAGTGGGCGTAAGGCGGTAATGACACAAGTTGCAATCAAGGTCGACAATACAGCAATGAATCCTTTGGAGAATTTTGTAGAAGGCACTGATGTTCCTCAAGTTCCTCAACCCATCCGAGTCAGAATTAATACAACATCTTTAATGCCAGCAATGGCAAGTACAGCGACCTCTGCACAAATTAAATCATGTTTAACCGATTATCCTGCTGATCCAATTGTGGATGGTTCAAATAGTAGTAATTCGATCTCAGATTGTTTACGTAACCTTGATGTGCCATTTAATGCCCAAGTCGCTGAATACCGTCAAAGTAATACACCTATGTAATTAATTCTCTCTAAAAGTTGGAGAAATGTAATGAAAGTCTTAAATAATAAAAAATCAGATTTCAGGCCAAATCCTTTGGTTATTGCAATCGCATCTATTGTGTTGGGTGCTACATTGCCAAATGTGGTAAATAGTGGTGTTCCTAATGATTTGGATATTTATTCACCTCCACAAGCAGGTAAAAAGAATTTATTGGTGATGTTAGATGCTTCAGGTGGGATGGATGATCAATCTGGAGGTCAGGCTGCTGCACGTTCCATAAAGGAAGATTATCCTGGTTGTAAAGGACTAGGTAATCTTTCAGAAGTAAGTACGACATTATTACAAAAGGCTTATCCTCTTACTCAACGACTGTCAAGTGGTACATCACAGACAGCAATTCTTTGGGGGATGCCTTTTTGTGATAATGTAAAAGCCAGCGGTCGTCCTTACACAAATTCATCAAGACCACCAGCAGGTACAACTGCAGCAACGATAACGAATGATTTTAAATTCAGTCGTATGGATAGGATGAAGTTGGCAATGTCACTGTTACTGGGAAACACTAGTCTAAGTGATGACGTAGTGATGGGATTAGGGCAATTTCCTGCCCAATCCCCCAAAGGTTACCAGCCAACTATAAACGCTGCAAATGATTCATCGAATAACGTAAGTGTAGCTCAAATATTGTATTCTCGTTATAGTAGTGCTCTTACGGGTTCGACAAAAGAGCGTAGCTGGGGTAATGATGTTTCTGCCAAAATTGTTGTGCCAGCAGCTCCTTTATCTGGTGACCAACGATATAAAATGCGTGTCACGGTTTCTAATTTGGGAAGTGGTGGTTTAACTCCTCTTGCCAGTGCAGTAGCTGAATCTGGGGCATATATGTTAGGAACTACTACAGAGGGGGGCACAACAAACTTAGTCTCTGCATTTAGTTATGATGGTAAAACCAATGGACCATATTCTGCGGATGGTTTTAAATATTCTCCTGATACCACTAAAATAACTGGTGGAACAAAATATCAAAGCCCAATTACAACCTCAGGTTGTAATGCAAATGGTATATTTTTATTGACCAATGCAGCTCCAACATCTGTACCAAGAGCAGAAGCACAGCAAATGATGAGAAATGCATTGGGCGACCCAGCCTTTACTTGTCCATCTACTGGTAATTTCTTGCGTACTCCCACAGGAAAAACAGATTTTGGCTGGTCTTGTATTGGAGAGTTTGCAAAAAGATTATCTAGTGATGAAACAAAACCAATTAAGATTGCTGTGGCGGGTTTTGGTAGTAACTATATACCCTATACACAGAAAAGTAATTTACAAGTTAATGTTTCCTCAATAGATGCTTTAGGAAACACAGTCACTCGAACACATTATAAATGCAATTCTATAAATGTTGGAGATACATATACGTTTGAAGGAGCTTCATTTACTGTTAGCGCTGAGAATATTCAGGATATTAAAAATGCCTGTAATTTAGGAGAAATTGCCGTTGAGGGGAATGCTGAATTAGCAGGCGTAGGTGGGTATGGACAAGGTGGCTTTTATCCTATTGTATCTCCACAGAACTTGGCAGATGCGATTATTAATTTCTCTGCAACGTTAAAGACGAGTATATCTGCATTAAATACAGGAACTCCAGCTATTCCAGTTGATACATTAAATGTTACACAACAACTACCCGATGCTTACTATGCACAATTCCAGCCAGATCTAGATAAACCCTTTGGAATTTGGATAGGGAATATGAAAAAGTATAGAGTTGTGGATAATACCTATCAAGCAGAAACTGGTGGGAATGTGATGTGTGCTGAGAAAACAGGAGGTTTTAACTTGGTAAACTATAGACACTCATCAGGAGTTTACCATGAGCAAGAAACAGAAGACTTACACCGCAGAATTTAAAGTTGAAGCAATAAAATTGATTGAAGCCAATCAAGGCAATGTATCGGAAACAGCCAGACAACTTGGCATTTCAATGCAAACTCTTTCAAATTGGAATAATAAAGCAAAGACTGGCACCTTAGCAGGCACTAAACAATATTCACCTGATCTAAATGCCTTACTCGAAGAAAATAAAAAGCTCAAACAACAGCTCAAAACAGCTGAAATGGAACGTGAATTTCTAAAAAAGGCAGCAGCGTACTTTGCGAAAGAAAGTCAGTAAGGTACGCCTATATGAAACAGCAAAGATATTTATTCCCGATTAGCTTTATGGCTAGATTACTTCACGTTTCAGTGTCACGATTTTATGATTGGCTAAAACGAGGCATGAATAAAAGATTGGTTCAGCGAAATCAACAGACAATTTTGGTCAAAATAGCTCATGAGGAAACTAAACAAAGCTATGGCTATATTCGATTAACTAAGCATTTACAAGCGCAAGGTATCAAAATCAGTACGTATGCTGTACGTCAAATAAAAAAGCTCAACCAGCTGTATTGTAAGCGTCATAAGCGTTTCAAAAGAACTACGAAGAGTGATCATAATCGAGCGATCTACGCAAATTTACTAGAGCAACAGTTTTCAATGACTAAGCCCAATCTTGCATGGTCAAGCGATATTACATACATTTGGACTGCTGAAGGTTGGTTATACTTGGCAGCAGTAAAAGACCTGTACACGAAACAAGTGGTTGGCTATAGCTTAAATGAGCGTATGACCGCACAACTTGTTTGCAATGCACTGACTATGGCGATTCGTAATCAAAAACCAACGAAAGGCTTAATTATTCATTCGGACAGAGGCAGCCAATATTGCAGCCATGAATATCGAAAGATACTGGAAAAATGTGATTTTCAAGGTTCAATGAGCAAACGTGGGGACTGTTACGATAATGCACCGATTGAAAGTTTCTGGGGCATACTCAAGAATGAATTAGTGCATCATTGCAACTATAAAACCAGAGATGAAGCTAAAGCAGATATTACAGAATACATTGTGTTATTTTATAA
>NZ_AMZS01000007.1:0-206 GCF_000314615.1 Acinetobacter sp. WC-323 | reverse complement strand
CGATCTAAGTCAATGCTGCAGTTCTCATCATCATTGGAATAAGTGGACAAATTCCTGACATGGAAATTGCAGCGAGATTGGCTAAAGTTACTGCGCTGATTATCAGCCGAGATGTCGTTATTGATTATGCCTTATACGGAACTCCAGAATTAGCCCTCGTTGCGAACAACAAAGCCAGAAATCCTGCAGTTCCGCGGACGCTGATA
>NZ_AMZS01000006.1:0-4119 GCF_000314615.1 Acinetobacter sp. WC-323 | reverse complement strand
TGATGTTGCTAAGTAAATGACCTTCTTTACTGAGTCATCAGATGAAAAGATTTTCCTTTTCTTCGTTGAATGGCGTATTACGCTATTCAACGACTCAATCGCATTTGTTGTATAAATAGCATGACGTATTTCGGCTGGATAGCTAAAGATCGTTCGGATATTTTCCCAATTGGCCCGCCAGGATTCTCCAATTTTGGGATACTGGTGATTCCATTGATCACAGAAGATGTCTAGGGACTTTAAAGCATTTTCCTCTGTACTTGCCTGATAAATCGCTTTCAGACCCGACGTAACAGCCTTGTAGTCTTTCCAGCTTACAAATCTCAGGCTATTGCGTACAACATGCACAATACACAGTTGAATATCAGTATGAGGGTAAACAGAGGCTATCGCGTCAGGAAAGCCTTTTAATCCATCTACACAGGCAACAAGAATGTCCTGTACTCCTCGATTTTTTAGCTCTGTCATGACTGACAGCCAGAATTTGGCACCTTCTGTCTGAGCAATCCACATACCCAGTAATTCTTTTTGCCCATCCATATTGATGCCTAAAGCAAGGTATACGGACTTGTTAATCACATTGGAGTGCTGACGGACTTTGACAACAATACAGTCAAGATAGACAACAGGATAAAGGCTATCTAAGGCTCTATTTTGCCACTCAGTCACTTGCTCAATCACAGCATCGGTAACTTTGCTGATGAGAGATGCTGACACATCGGCATCGTACATTTCTTTGAAGAAGGCTACAATTTCCCTATTAGTCATTCCTTTTGCATACAGTGAGAGGATTTGGTCATCCATACTGGTGATGCGTGTTTGGTGCTTTTTGATAATTTGTGGCTCAAATGAACCTTCTCGATCACGGGGAATATCTAAAGCCAGTTGTCCATCTTGAGTTGTAATGGTTTTAGAACTAAACCCATTACGGCTATTTGAGCCTTTCTTGGGCTGATGCTTTTCATAACCGAGATGGTCTGAAAGTTCAGTATTGAGTGCAGTTTCAATCATGAATTTTTTAAAGACTGCTGTCATTTGGTTTAAGTCTTCTGGTGTTTTTAGACCTTTAGCCAATTCGGCAGCCATACTTTTGATTGTTGCTTCATCCATGTGAAGTACCTTTTGTAATTATCCTCTGAAGGATAAATGAAAATTAAGTACTTACACAAAATTTAGAACAGTCCCGTGGCGTGCGAACACTGCACAATTTAATTCACGGTGCCTAAGACAGGTATCAACTTCGGACCAGCCATTCTAGCTTTGCTAATGATTTCCACCAGCTCATCATAAGTCAGTTCAAACTTATCCTCACTATCAAATACATAGACCATATTCTTGCCTTCATGTTCAGGTGGAGTAGGTGGTACAAATCGTTTCGGGATAAGAATTTGTGCGAGTTGTTCGTCAGTTAATTTAAATAAGTGCATGTTTTTATCCTACTCTTGGTAAGTCAGACCATTTGGTTAAATACGAAGGTGATCTAAGGTTTTGATTCATGTGCCATGTGGCTTCTTTATTGTTGGCAATGCCTAGCGTGACGAGATTCTTCCCAAACCGTTCACTGATGGCTTCGATGGCATCTGAAAGCCTTTCTCGCTCTTGCTTATGTGAATAGTCCGTGAATAGATCGGGCACAAACTTGGATTGATCTGTAATTTCGAGCAGCACGATTCCCGCCTTTTTATACTTAAAGCCTTTCTTAAATATCTGATCGATGCCTTTCATCGCGGCCTTGGTGATGAGCAGTAGATCATCCGTATGCTCATGCATTTGAACGACGATGTAAGGCGAGTAGCGCTCTGTCTTATCAAAGCGACTGGTTTGGATATACACGCCGATCATCTTGCAGATTGAGCCATCTTCCCGCATTCGTTTCACGGCTCTGGCCACATAAAGCCGAACCGAAGCTTTAATGTCATCCATTTCATACACTGGGTTGCCATATGAACGGCTGCTGATGATTTGCTTCTTCGCTACAGTATCATCACTAAGGTCAATACAAGAAAGGCCCTGTAGCTCAAGCACCGTCTTTTCCATCACGATACTAAACTGCTTTTTGATTTCTTTAGGATTGGCATTGATCAGATCCAGCACAGATTGAACACCCATAGTATTGAGCTTCTTACAGTTCTGTCTGCCTACGCCCCAAACCTCAGACACATCAACCTGCGCGAGTAGCGTTTCTGTAGAGCATGGGTCCATATGGGCCAGATTACAGACCCCATTGAAGAACTTGTTTTTCTTGGCGAGATGATTGGCAATCTTGGCTTCGGTTTTAGAGCGACCAATTCCAATACAGCAGGGTAGGCCTAACCAACGCCAAGCCTTAGCCCTCATGTCTTGAGCATATACAGTCAGGTCAAATAGATGCTCGTAAGCTGTGAGCTTCAGAAAGCATTCATCAATGGAATAGACCTCTTGATCTCCTGGTGCAACATAGTCCCCAAGCAGCTCCATAAAGCGCTTGGACATTTCGCCATATAAGGAGAAATTACTGGATAGCACCTGAATGTTATGTTGTTTGATCAGCTCTTTAATTTGGAATACAGGAACACCCATCTTGATGCCTAAGTCTTTCGCTTCCTGGCTTCTGGCCACGGCACAGCCGTCATTGTTGCTGAGCACAATGGTTGGGCGATCATTCAAGGCAGGATTAAACACACGCTCACACGAGACGTAGCAATTATTCACGTCGACTAACGCGAATATTTCATTTTCACTTTGCATGGTTATTCTTCTTTTTATGAGCGGTGATAAATACGCTTTAAATTAAAAGTCACCACACCCCAGATTGATATGGTCTGACTATCATCAGGAATGATGTGATTGTAATTCGAATTTTCAGCCTTCAACCAAAGTTCTGGAAGCGGATAATCTTCATCTCCAAATATTTCTTTGATTTCAGACTTGGACATCTTATTGGTGATCATCAGCCGCTTAATGGTTGAGGCATTGTCATCAATCAGGGCAACCACGATATCGTAATGCTTGGCTTCAATACTGCGATCAATAATGATTGGATCATTAATCTCTAGGCCAGCATCGAGCATGGATTCACTGTCTACATAGGCAATAAAAGTAGAAATAGGGTTGTGAATCAGGAACTCATTCAGATCGAGTGCTTTGTCTTGCTCATCCTTGGTGCTGAAGGCCGGACCTGCAGGAATACGCTCTAAAGAGACGGGAATAGATACTTTGGATTTGGGTAGGACAGCAGTAAGCCCTAATTTTTCAACAAGCTCATTTTGAACAGCGATTTGTTCAAGCACGGTGTTGATGGTAGGACTTGGTTTACCCTCTGGACCCATGAGCTCTTGTAAAGATGACCATGCGTCGTCAGAGAAGTAAATAGGCAACTTCTTAGACATGAGATACTCCTACGCTACGAGGCGTGTTTGGAAGTAGAATTTGTTTAAATAGGATATTACTAACAGCGTTTAAAATTCAAATTTAAAAAGTTGTGGATAAACAAGGATGCTCAGAATAAGACGTTTTGTTTCTGCTCATCGCGTGGAAATGTGACGAATTCATCGGGCATTTGAAAGAAATATTCATGCGCATGTTCATGATCGGCTGTTAGCCAGTCTTTTCTGTACTGTTCTGGAATAACGATGATGGATCGCTTCTCATCCTTCGGTGCATGGAATTGTTTCATAAAAGGGTGATGGTCCGAATTGATGGTCAACATTGAAAAGGAACGTACCTTATTGCCATTAATCACTGCATCATCATAGATCCCTGCAACAGTAAAAGGCTGATCATCTTTACGCTTGATGGTGTACCAGTGTGGCTTGCCATTGATGTATTTCGGCTCATAAAATTCTTGTACTGGGACTAGGCAGAACTTGCTGTACTTCCAAGCATGTCGAAAGCTAGGCTTATCTGCTACAGACTCAGTTCTGGCGTTATAAGTATGACTGCTGAACTTCAATTCTTTCGCCCAGCTCGGTAGTAATCCAAACTTTGCAATATCAAGCTCTGATATGTGCTGAATTAGCAGGAGACTTTCACTTGGGATATGCTAGGCAGCTAACCGATAAAAGTTCTCTGCTATTTGATTTGGCGTTTTAAAATCCAAACTCTTTTGAATTCTTCGCTGATTATAAAATAACACAATGT
>NZ_AMZS01000005.1:0-808 GCF_000314615.1 Acinetobacter sp. WC-323 | reverse complement strand
ACCCGCATCAAAAGCAACTTGCAGACATTCGGCAATACTTTCCACCGGTGTCACTGAACCACCCAAGCTCATATCACCCAGTACCACCATCTGACTTTGAACCGATCGTCCTAAGAGGCCAGAAGCGAAAGCCACTAAACTTGGCAGAGCAAGATGGCTGAGCGGGCCGGTATTCTGTAATTCCACCACATGTAAATGGAAATCATGTTCCAGCACCTTACTCCCCCCCGAGATCCGGGATGCATTGGCCTTGAAGTAATCAAAAGCAATCTTGACCTGCTCTTTGGCACTACTTGAATTCCATAAGCCAGATGTCGCCAATTTTCCTGAACCTTTAGTGACTTGAAGTTCTAAGCGGTATAAGCCTGGCATGCCCTTATTACTGAGGCCAATGGTATACAGGAAGCCTGGTTTAGCAGGACCTTCGGGAATAAGTCCACCTCCACCCTGCTCTTTGACTGAGACAAAATGTTCTTCTCCAGAAAATCTGACCAGATATAACTGTCCAGGTATTGAGCCTGAGAGATATAGGCCTCTCTCATCACCGTTTCCATAAACTCAATCAGTAAAAGGTTCCGTTCTAAAGCCCCACAAAAAGCCACCTGGGTCGCCAGCTCATCATCGCCATCACGCAAAGCTTTCCAGAAATCAGGTTCTAAACGCTCCAGGCGCTTGCGAATAGCGGTGGCATTGCGTTGCGCCGAAGCCGCAGTTCTTTTTTGCAGAATATTGTCAATCTGAATGGCCTGATGCCATTGTTCTGGAGTCGCTTCTCGTAATAACAGATCCGCGATCAGCCGGCTTTCAC
>NZ_AMZS01000004.1:0-2278 GCF_000314615.1 Acinetobacter sp. WC-323 | reverse complement strand
TTATAAAATAACACAATGTATTCTGTAATATCTGCTTTAGCTTCATCTCTGGTTTTATAGTTGCAATGATGCACTAATTCATTCTTGAGTATGCCCCAGAAACTTTCAATCGGTGCATTATCGTAACAGTCCCCACGTTTGCTCATTGAACCTTGAAAATCACATTTTTCCAGTATCTTTCGATATTCATGGCTGCAATATTGGCTGCCTCTGTCCGAATGAATAATTAAGCCTTTCGTTGGTTTTTGATTACGAATCGCCATAGTCAGTGCATTGCAAACAAGTTGTGCGGTCATACGCTCATTTAAGCTATAGCCAACCACTTGTTTCGTGTACAGGTCTTTTACTGCTGCCAAGTATAACCAACCTTCAGCAGTCCAAATGTATGTAATATCGCTTGACCATGCAAGATTGGGCTTAGTCATTGAAAACTGTTGCTCTAGTAAATTTGCGTAGATCGCTCGATTATGATCACTCTTCGTAGTTCTTTTGAAACGCTTATGACGCTTACAATACAGCTGGTTGAGCTTTTTTATTTGACGTACAGCATACGTACTGATTTTGATACCTTGCGCTTGTAAATGCTTAGTTAATCGAATATAGCCATAGCTTTGTTTAGTTTCCTCATGAGCTATTTTGACCAAAATTGTCTGTTGATTTCGCTGAACCAATCTTTTATTCATGCCTCGTTTTAGCCAATCATAAAATCGTGACACTGAAACGTGAAGTAATCTAGCCATAAAGCTAATCGGGAATAAATATCTTTGCTGTTTCATATAGGCGTACCTTACTGACTTTCTTTCGCAAAGTACGCTGCTGCCTTTTTTAGAAATTCACGTTCCATTTCAGCTGTTTTGAGCTGTTGTTTGAGCTTTTTATTTTCTTCGAGTAAGGCATTTAGATCAGGTGAATATTGTTTAGTGCCTGCTAAGGTGCCAGTCTTTGCTTTATTATTCCAATTTGAAAGAGTTTGCATTGAAATGCCAAGTTGTCTGGCTGTTTCCGATACATTGCCTTGATTGGCTTCAATCAATTTTATTGCTTCAACTTTAAATTCTGCGGTGTAAGTCTTCTGTTTCTTGCTCATGGTAAACTCCTGATGAGTGTCTATAGTTTACCAAGTTAAAACCTCCTGTTTTCTCAGCACACATCAGGAGACTACCTGTCAGAATTAACAGGTATGGTTAGTCCCATAAAAAAAACGCCAGCAAGGGGTTGCTGGCGTATAAAATGAATCTGCATTGACATGCAGGTATTGCCTAATTTATCAGGATTGATCCATATGTTGCATATCAAAATAACGATTTACAAAAACGAAATTAAAAAGCATCTCCCTGCCCTTATGAGTCTGCTCGGCACACTTATTTTTATGGCCGCATTCTTCGCGCTATCCGTTCACTTTAACGCTGCAATTGTCAAATGTCACTAAAAACTGACCCACTATTTGCATCTAAAATTGACCCACGTAGTTGTTAAAATATTACAGTCGTGAAACTCAATTAATTGATGGCTAACTCCTCCTGATCTATTTTGGTTTGTCGTGGTTTAGTTCGCTTTGTTGCAATTCCCTTGGTACTCGATTCTTTAAAGCGCCAAGACTCATTGCCTGTTTCGACGATATGACAATGATGCGTTACCCCCGCCAAAATAGATATCCATAGTGCGATATGTAGTTGCAGAGTGCCTAACAATATTACTATCTAGGAATATTTTCATGGCCATGCCTAACGAGGCTGTAGCGAAACTCCCAGCCGAATTTTACCCATTAAAGCGGTCCAAATAACAAACATATTTCATGCTGCTATTCAAATTCCAGCTCACTAAAGCGCAACAACTTCGCTACTTTTCAAATAGCCGCGCATCACCAAAAATAAAATATTTGTACTTCGAGTTTTGCTACAACTTCAACGAGTCTGTAGTAAAAGGAATCCGTAAAGACACTTATCCACAGCACTCTCTGTATTGATTAGTAGTAGGTTAAAAGCCACGCAAACGATTTTACATAATCGCCACTTATGAGTAGTGACGTAATTTTAATGTGTCTCGACCTATTTTGAGCCTTCCAGCTGCGTTCGGCCAGAAGCGGACGCCAGGGTGTGCCTTAAAATCCTGCTAAACCCCTCCCAGCTAGCTCCGCCAATTACCGGCGCCTCACTGCATACCAATTGGAAGTCTTATAGCCAAGCGTTTGAGTGCGATTGCTAATTGCTCGCAATAAAACTGTAACATTGAGTCGTTATGCTCACCTCATTATCTGATTTCGTAATCAAAAATAAAG
>NZ_AMZS01000003.1:0-950 GCF_000314615.1 Acinetobacter sp. WC-323 | reverse complement strand
AGGTTGCTTTGCCAATGAGTAGTGCGGCAGATATCCCAACGATTCCTGTGGAACTGTTTACCAAGTTCCAGACCAGCTTTTATGCAGATCCGGTAGATGCTGTGTTTAAGGGGCTAGGGGTGGATTAATTTCATATCTGTCTGGAAGAGTTACAGTAGATTGTTTTAAATTCAGTTTCTCAAGTTAAACACCATGTTGTAAAAGCATAATACTGCCTCTTTTAAAGAGCTAGTATTTTAGGGGGGATTACCCTTCATTTTTTCTTGATCAGATATCTGTTGTATTTTGACAGGATTTTGTTGATCTAAATATTTTTGATACCAAACACGCAATGTTTCAGGAGTACAACCGATTTTAGGATCAATAGCTGTGATTGCTGCCCAAGTAGAAGGATAATCTTTTTCAGATTCAATTAGGGTCTGTTGACATTTACTGTTCATAATTAAACCTATAAAGGTAGCCATAAAAATATACAGGCTAAGGCAACAGCACTTTGATAATTTCTTTTGAGCTTGTCATATCGAGTAGCTATCCCTCTAAATTGTTTTAATCTACAAAACATATTTTCAACTAAATGCCTGATTTTATATAAATACCAGTCCATATGATAACAATAAGATAACGATGATCTGACCAATTTAATTTCTTTGCAATTCGCTAAAAAATACACATAAGAAAAACCCAACCGAATATACTCAGGCTAGGTTTTATCTCATTATTTTTCAAGTCAGTTCTAGTGAAATTGGCTAAAATTCAGCTTGTATTTCAATGTCGAACTTAGAAGTTGTATTCAAGACCTACTGTGAAGTGGCACTGTTGCAAATAGAGATTTGAGTCGATGATGTTCCCTTTAAAAAGTACTTAGAGACCGAAAACCCTGTTGATTAGACACACTTCACCCTGAGGCTGACCATAATAAAATGACGATGCTTGTCCTTTACGTAGTGCAC
>NZ_AMZS01000002.1:0-53825 GCF_000314615.1 Acinetobacter sp. WC-323 | reverse complement strand
CCGTCCGCCGCTAGGTCAGTTACCGAAGCAACCTCCCCCGCTCGACTTGCATGTGTTAAGCCTGCCGCCAGCGTTCAATCTGAGCCATGATCAAACTCTTCAGTTTAAAATCATTAGTAGCTTATGGCTACAAATCTTGGCTCATCAATTACTGACTTAATATTTGCTCAAATAAACTTCGAGAAATTTAAACCAATTAATCAATGAAATATTTTCGATCGATCAACCAGTAAAAATCCACACAAGTTGTTCTTCTATTCTCTTAATGATCTTCTCGATGATTCGTCACCATCAAGCTAGGTCGACTATATTACTCTCAATTTCTTAAAAGTCAACAGGTAATTTAGATATTTAGCAAACTTATCAACCAACTCAAGAATCTAACCATTTTAGCCAAACCCTTGTTTCTCAACAAGTTTTATCTGCATCACCGCCGATGGATGTGCATTCTACAGTATTTCAGACCGGATGCAACCCTGTTTTTTATTATTTTCTTTTGCATGTTTCTTTTTTCAACAAAACTGATGTTTTCGTTGTTTTTATCATCTATTTACGTATAAAAAGCAGGCTCTGGGCCTGCTTTTTATGATTTTTATTTCGATTTAGTCGGTGAAAGTCACACGTGCAATCGCTTTTTTACCTGACTGAATGATTAAAGTGACATTTTCTTTGACAGAGTAGCTCATATCCACCACATTCCAGTCGACTTTGACCGCACCGCGACCCACTGCATCTTTTGCAGCAGCTGCATTCGGGTTTAAACCTGCAACGCGCAGAATAGTTGCAATAAACAACTCGCCACCAAACTCGCCACGAGAAATCGTTACTTCAGGGGTATCTTCTGGCACTTCACCTTCAGTTACACGGTTACCTGCACTTTTATGAGCATTTTCTGCCGCTTCTGCATCATGAAAACGTTCCACCAGCTCAAGTGCCAAAATACGTTTGATCTCTTGTGGGTTACGACCCGCAGCCATCTCATCAAGCAAGACTTTGATTTCATCCAGTGATTTAAAGCTGAGTAAATCAAAGTAGCGCTCAATCAGGCTATCTGGCATCGACAGGATTTTTTGGTACATCGCGCCTGGCGTGTCGAACACACCAATATAGTTGCCTAAAGATTTAGACATCTTATTAACGCCATCTAAACCTTCAAGAATAGGTACGGTGATACACACTTGTGATTCTTGACCATAGCGACCTTGTAAGGTACGGCCCATCAACAAGTTAAAGGTCTGATCTGTTCCGCCTAATTCGACGTCTGCTTCAAGCGCAATCGAGTCATAGCCTTGTACCAATGGGTAGAGGAACTCATGAATCGCAATCGGCTGATGGTTGTTATAACGCTTGGTGAAATCATCACGTTCTAACATACGCGATACCGTTTGCTGGCTTGCCAACTGGATTAAATCAGCAGCGGTTTTTTGACTAAACCATTCTGAGTTAAAACGGACTTTGGTTTTATTTGGATCTAGGATTTTAAAAACTTGTTCTTGGTAGGTTTTTGCATTGGCAATCACCTGCTCTTGTGACAACGGCGGACGCGTCGCACTCTTACCCGTTGGGTCACCGATCATGGCCGTATAGTCACCAATCAGGAAAGTAACTTCATGACCTAAATCCTGAAAGGTTTTTAATTTATTGATCAGAACAGTATGTCCCAAGTGTAAATCAGGAGCCGTAGGGTCAAAGCCTGCTTTTACACGGAGAGGACGATTCTCTTTCAGTTTTTTCAGTAAATCTTCTTCAGAGATAATCTCGTGCGTGCCTCGTTGAATGAGAGCAAGCTGTTCTTCGGCTGGCAAGAAATTTGACATCACAAAACCTAAACACATCAGTTATTCAATTTGTGCGATATACTAACATTTTTTCAGCATCTTGCAGGATAAGTTGTATATGAGCGCGATCTATATTGGTGTAATGACAGGCACGAGCATGGATGGTGTTGATATTGTTGTAACTTCATTCGATCCTTTAACGCTGCATGCCACACTTACCGTGCCTTTTGAGCCTGAATTGCGTGATGAATTGATGGCTTTGACGCTGCCTGACGACAATGAAATTGACCGTATGGGTAAAGCTGATGTCGCTTTGGCACAAATGATCGGGCACGGCATCAATCAACTGATTGAGAAAAATAATTTAGACCGCACGCAAATTAAAGCCATCGGCTCACATGGGCAAACGATTCGTCATCGTCCTGAGCATGGCTTTACCTTGCAAATTGGTGATCCGAATATCATCACTGAAATCACGCAACTGCCTGTGGTTTCAGATTTCCGCCGACGCGATATGGCTGCTGGCGGGCAAGGTGCACCTTTAGTTCCGGCGTTCCATCAGGCGTTGTTTCAGCATGACAGTATTCATCGTGTGATTCTAAACTTAGGCGGGATTGCCAATATCAGTATGTTGCCTGCCAACAATGCAGACGGCGTTTATGGCTTTGATACAGGCCCGGCCAATATCTTGATGGATGGCTGGTGCCATCGTCATACCGGTCATCCTTATGATGAAAATGGCGACTGGGCGGCCTATGGTAATCCGATTCGCTCGCTGTTAGACCGTTTGCAAAGCCATGAGTTTTTTGCCAAAGAACCGCCAAAAAGTACGGGTCGTGAAGACTTTAATCTGGAATGGCTAGATGAACAGCTCAGTGACTGGCGCAATGACCTGGGCTATGACGAACTGGAAGATACGCCAGAAAATGTTCAGGCTACCTTGATGAAACTGACCACACGTGCCATTAAGAAAGCCATTTATCGCAGTAAAGAGGCGATGCCGACAGGCGAAATCTACGTATGTGGTGGTGGAGCGTATAACTCGCATTTACTTGAACAGTTGCGCTGGCGCTTGCGTAAACATAACTGGTCGGTACAAACCACAGATGCGCTGGGTTTAGCGCCAACATGGGTAGAAGCAACAGCGTTTGCATGGCTCGCGATGCGTTTCGTAGAACAGTTAAGTGGCAACCTGCCTGCGGTCACAGGTGCATCAGGTGATCGTATTTTAGGGACCATCACCGTGGTATAAGAATAAAAAAAGCTTCTCAACTGGAGAAGCTTTTTTTATCACAAGAATCTATTAAATCGAGAAAGATGAACCACAGCCACAGGTCGTGGTCGCATTCGGGTTTTGCACCACAAAACGTGAACCTTCCAGTCCTTCCAGATAATCAACCACTGAACCGACCAGATATTGATAGCTGAGTGAATCGACCAGCATTTTCACATCGCCATTCACAAATTCAGCATCATCTTCATTGACACTTTCAGCAAAGTTAAAGCCATAAGAGAAACCTGAACATCCGCCACCCGTTACATATACGCGTAACATAAGGTCGTTATTCCCTTCACTTTCGCGTAGTTGGCGAACTTTGTTGGCAGCATTATCTGACAATTCTAGAGCTTGGGCGTTCATGATGGATATTCCTCAGACTTCAATACGTCTTTCATAAATAAAAGACCCGATATGTAGTATAGCATACTCAATATCGGGTCTGTATTTGAAGTTTTAAAGTGCGCTTAATGACTTTTTACAAGTTTACTTGTAGTTTTCGTCTTGTAAGCCACATTCAAAATTCTTGGCATCTTCACGGCAACGGAATTGCCATAATAATTTCATCATCCGCTTGTCATAAATCCCTTTAGCGGTCAGATTGATACGCGCTTCACGCATCAGTTTTTGATAGCCAGGCTTGTCTGCGGCAGGCACTTCCATCCAGTATTTTTGAGGAATGTCTGCTTTCATTTTGCCCAGAATACCAAACGCGCGTGGTAATTGTGCTTTCACCCACTCACGAGATTTTTGGCCAAAGCCTGTTGGAAATTTATCAGGATGAATAATCAGGTTGCCCGTCACCTGCAAGATTGGATAATTCACAATTGCACCTTTGCTGCCTAAACCCTTATAGAGTTCCAACGGTTTAAATGCAGCGGCTGGTGCACCAATGATATCGACCTGTCCGTTATTAAATTTAGCGCCAAAGTTAGTAATATCGGAGCTAACTGCTTGTGCACCGACCTGTGAAGCCATGATTTTTTGTGCTTCATCATAGTCCAGTACGGCGATTTTCTTACCCGCAGCTTTAGCAACGGTATTAATATTACGGTCATTTACCAATAAGTAGGCATCACCGACAGGAATCACCCCCACTACTTCATATTTGCCATTGACCATGGCTTTGGCAAAGGTTGGACTCGCAAGGCCCTGCATGACTTTCACGGCGAGTTTAAGATCAGTAATCGCTCCAATCGCATCCAGTGACCCTGTAAACGGGTTAAACTGACGACCACGCATCCCTGTGATACTGACCCCATCACATTTACCTGCTTTGAAATCTTCAGCAATAACCGCTTCATTGGTGCCCACTTTAAGCTCAATATCTGCGCCCCAGTTTTTTGCAGCCAGTTGATAATCTTTCATCAAGGCATACACATCACCGCTTTTGCCGACGATATCGAATACACAAATTGTTTGTTTGGCCTGAGCACCCGCAGATGCCGCCGCGATCCCTGTTGCAAGTAATAAGGTTTTAAACCATTGCATTTTATTGTTCCTTTGCATCTATGCTAATTGTTGTTGCACCACACCCAAATTTAAAATCCTGGTCCATCCTATTCAGATTTCAAATAAATCTATGTTGTTATGCAGTCATGTTTCATCGTCCAGACCAAATCTGCTTTCGATCTTTCAAGATTCCATCTGGTTTTTATATATTTCTATCATTACGATCTTTTAATCTAAACACAATGACTCAAATGACAGTGGTAAAAAAACAAAAAGCCTAGATGAATCTAGGCTTTAAGTACACTTTATGGCAATTAGGGATTATTCACCCGGTAATGCACATTCAAAGTTTGCTTTGTCTACCGAACAACGTGCTTTCTTCAATACAGACATCATGCCAGCATCGTAAATACCACGTTTAGTAAGATCCATACGACCGTCACGTAACAGTTTTTGGTATTTCAGATTGTCTTCAGCACTTAAGTTCATTTTGTATTTTGCTGGAATTTCAGACTCGTAACGCTTGATCATGGCAAAAGCTTTTGGCAATTGTTTCACAAAGTAGTCACGAGATTTTTGACCAAAACCAGCAGGGAATTTTTCTGGACGAATCACAAGATCCGCAGTCACTTGTAATACTGGGAAGTTAAACATTGCACCATTCGTACCCAAACCTTTGCTTAACTCTAATGGTTTGTAGGCATAAGCAGGTGCACCCACCATATCAACCTGACCATTGTTGAATTTCGCAGCGAAGTTTGAGATGTCAGAAAGAACCGCTTGCGCGCCTACGCGTTGTACCATGATTTTTTGTGCATCGTCATAGCCCAATACCGCGAATTTTTTACCCGCTGCTTTTTCAATTGAGTTAATGCTCTTGTCACGTACGAAAATGTAAGCAGCACCTAGCGGAGAGATACCCGCAACTTCGTATTTGTTACCACCTAAATTGGTGGTCATTTTTGCAGCATTACGCGCATCAAGAACATAGGTAATTGCACGTTGTGCTACCGCATTACTTGGCGCACCACCAAGCGAGTCAACAGAACCCGCAAATTTGTTATATGGACGAGCACGCATTGCTGTCATTGCTACAGCAGCACATTTACCCGCTTTAAAGTTATTGTCCGCAACCTGTTCATCCGTGATTGCAAGCAGGTTGACATCAGCGCCCCAGCCTTTCGCTGCGAGTGCCCAGTCCTGCATCATTTTGTATGATTCACCTGACTTTCCTAATAAGTCGAATACACACACGTCAATTGCTGCTTGAGTAGAAGCAGATACACCAAAGATCGAAGTTGCTGCAAGAGCAAGTGCCATTTTTTTCATATTTTTCATCCTTTCACAAACTTTATGTTTGTCTCCTTGTTCGAAGCAAATATTAATCATGTTTTTTGAAAAAAAATAGAGCTTCTACTCTATTTTTATGACTGGATTGTTTATTTTTTACCCTCTTTTATCTCTTTCTATTATTTTAATAGGCATTTTTGTTATATATGCCCAAGTTTGTGTATCAATTTATCTATTGCTTGTTGTTCTCCTGTTTTATTCGCCACTCAGGGTACACTCAAAATTGGTCCGTTCTACCGTACAACGGGCGCGTTTAAGTACATTCATCATACTCGCATCATACACGCCTTGCTTGGTTAAATTCATGCGCCCATCACGCAACATTTTTTGATAACGGGTTTTATCTTCATTGGTCAAGGTAATCTTTTTGGCATTCATGCCTGCCTCTAAACGTTGCACCATGGCAAAGTTACTCGGCAATTTATTGACAAACCATTTACGGGATTGCGGACCAAAACCAGCAGGAAATTTTTCCGGGCGAATAATCAGGTCACCGGTAATATTGACCACAGGGAAATTAAACAGCGCACCATTGGCCAGACCCTTACTGATTTCTAGAGGTTTATAGGCATAGGCAGGTGCAGCAATCACATCGACCTGCCCGCTATTGAATTTTTTTACAAAATCAGAGATATCCGAGGGCACTGCCACCAGATCAATACTTTCAACAATCGCTTTTTGTGCCTGATCATAATGTAAATACGCAAATTTCTTGCCTTTGGCCTTTTCTATGGTGTCGATCTTTTTATCACGAACAAAAATGTAGGCCAGCCCGACCTGAATAATGCCGACAACTTCGAATTTTTCACCATTCATTGTTGCAGTTAAACGATGCTGATTGCGTTTATCCAGCACATAGCTAATCGCCTTTTGTGCAATGGCATTACTGGTGACTGCCCCGACAGCATCGACAGAACCTGCAAATTTATTGTATTTACGCGCCCGCATCGAGGTCATATATACCCCATCGCACTTGCCGGCATCAAAATCTTTTTCTGCCTTCTCCTCATCCTGATAAGGAATTAATTCAACGTCCCCTTGCCAGGTCTTGGCAGCAAGCTTCCATTCTTCGACCAGCTTATAAGACTCCCCAGCCTTACCCAATAAATCAAATACGCAAATGTCCTGTTTTGCCTGTGCAGGAGTCGCTGTGACCAAGAGCGCCGTAGCACTCAATGCCCAAAGTCCTTTTTTCATCTTGTTTTCCCTTTCTACCCTATATTGCACAATTTTCCATCAGTGCCAGATCAATATAGTCAGCTTTTGTTTAAAAGCATAGTGCTTTTATATACATACGTCGGGTTTTCCTGACTTTTAACACTATTGATCACAGTTTGACAATTTAAGCCAACTCCTTTTTGAGAAGGGCTGTTAGCCCCCGATTACGCATCACTAGAGGGTGGATACTATTTATTCTCCACCTAAGGTACATTCAAAATTAGTCCGGTCGACGGTACAACGTGCCCGTTTCAATACGTTCATCATGCTGGCATCGTAAATTCCACGTTTGGTCAGATCAATCCGTGCTTCACGCAAGATGCGTTGATAACGGGTTTTATCTTCCTGATCCAGACTGATTTTATATTTGGCGGGTAATTCCGCTTCGATTCGCTGGATTAAAGCAAAATTGCGATTAAGCCGACTGAGAAACCACTGTCGTGAGTTTTGCCCAAAGTTGGTCGTGAATTTTTCAGGTCGAATAATCAGATCCATGGTCATGTTGACTGCAGGAAAAGTAATGATGGCACCGTCATTGCCCAAACCTTTATAAATTTCCAAGGGTTTATAGGCATAGGCTGGCGCTGCCATAATATCGGCCTGCCCTTGATTAAATTTCTTGGCAATATCCGAGATATCCGAAAGTACAGCTTGCCCGCCAAGACTCCTGACTACAATTTTTTGCGCTTCGTCATAGCCCAGGACTGCAAACTTCTTGCCCCTAATTTGTTCAATGCTGTTCATTCTTTTGTCTTTGACAAAGATATAGGCCAGACCAATTTGTGAGATCCCTGCCACTTCATAGCTTTGATTCGCGACCTGACTGATTAAACGGCGCTGGTTACGCTTGTCCAAAGCAAAATTAATCGCTTTCTGTGCAATGGCATAGCTGGGTACCGCGCCAATCGCATCGACCGAGCCTGCAAATTTGTTATAGGCACGTGCACGCATGGAAGTCATATACACGCCCTCGCAACGACCTTGTTCAAAATCATGTTCAGCCATCGCCTCATTCTGATAGCTGACCAGATTGATTTCACCCTGCCATGTGCTTGCGGCTAAGGCCCATTCTTGCATGGCCTTGTAGGCTTCGCCTGATTTCCCCATAAGATCAAAAACACAAATCTTAGTTGCAGCACTGGCCTGTGTATTGATAGCCAGCATCAGCATGGCTCCCAAAGCCAGAATTTCCTTCTTCATTGCCCCGTCCTAGTTGACTCTTTTTGATGTGATGTGTTGTTTTTCCTAGATTTTAAATCATAATCTGATTTTCACCACAAAAATAGAGTATTTACTCTATTTTATGATGAGCGGGTGAAATGATGATGTCTGCCTTAATCTGCAATATAAAATTTGCATTCATGGGTGATCACCTTAAAATGCAGCTATCTATTCGCTATTTTGCATGCTCATGATCCAATTTGACCAAGTTTCATTACGCCGTGGTGGGCGCGTCCTGTTCCAAAAAGCCTCAATGCAGCTTCATCCTGGCTGGAAAATTGGTCTGACTGGTGTCAATGGCGCAGGTAAATCAACTTTATTTGCAGCATTTTTAGGTGAATTGGGTGCAGATGAAGGTAATTTAAGCCGTCCGGCAGTGTGGACCGTGGCGCATATGGCGCAAGAAATTAAAGCGCTGGAAATGCCTGCAATTGATTTTGTCCTTTCTGGCGATGAGGAATATTGGGAGATTCAAGAAAAATTAGCCCATCCTGATCAGCTCAGTAATGATGAGCTTGCCCGTCTGCATGGCCGTTTTGATGAAATCCACGGCTATGCCGCCCCCGCTAAAGCAGCACAATTGATGGCTGGCTTAGGCTTTCTGGATCATCAAATCCGTTTAAATGTCGCCAGTTTCTCTGGGGGTTGGCGCATGCGTTTAAATCTGGCCCGCACCTTGATGAGTCGTTCAGACCTGTTATTACTGGACGAACCGACCAACCACTTGGATTTAGATGCAATCCTGTGGTTAGAAGACTGGCTAAAAGCCTATGGAGGAACACTGGTTCTGATTTCGCATGACCGTGACTTCTTGGATGCAATTACTGATCATATTCTGCATATCGAAAATCAGGAACTGACGCTGTATACCGGCAATTACTCAACCTTTGAAACCACCCGCAGCGAACGTTTGGCACAACAACAACAAGCCTTTGAGAAGCAGCAAGAAACCCGTGCCCACTTACAAAAGTTTATTGATCGCTTTAAGGCCAAAGCCACCAAAGCCCGTCAGGCACAAAGCCGCATTAAACAGCTAGAGCGCATGCAACAGCTCGCCCCTGCGCATGTCGATACACCATTTACCTTTAGTTTCCGTGAACCCACCAAAATGAGTTCACCATTGCTCAGTTTAGATGCAGCAAGCATTGGTTACGGCGATAAAATCATTGCCGAAAAGATTCGCCTGCAAATCACCCCAAGCTCACGGATCGGTTTACTGGGGATGAACGGCGCAGGTAAATCAACACTGATCAAAACTTTGGTCGGGGATTTACCGTTACTTGCTGGTGAACGTAAAGCTTCTGAATTATTAAATATCGGATATTTTGCCCAGCACCAGATGGACGCACTAGATGCCAATGCCAGCCCAATGCTGCAACTGGCCCGTATTGCGGACAAAAAAATCAGTGAAGCTGCGTTACGCGCCTTTCTGGGTGGATTTGGCTTTAGCGGTGAACGTATGGACACCCCGTGTGAAAGCTTCTCTGGTGGTGAACGCGCCCGTCTGGCACTGGCCTTAATCGTATGGCAGCGTCCGAACGTACTGATTCTGGATGAACCGACTAACCATTTAGATCTGGATATGCGCCATGCATTGACTATGGCGCTGCAGGATTTTGAAGGCGCTGTGGTGCTGGTGTCGCATGAACGTCAGTTGATCGCCAGCGTCTGTGATGATCTATTGCTGGTGCATGCAGGCAAATGCACCGAATTTGAAGGTGATTTGCAAGACTATGCCAAATGGTTACGTGAAGCACGCCAACAACAGATCAATGCACAAAGTGCCGGGCAGCAACAAAGCGTGGCCACTCAAGCTCCAGCCGTGAAGATTGATAAGGAAGCGCAACGTAAAGAAGCGGCACGCCGCCGTGAAATGACGCGGCCAATTCGTAAAAATATTGAAAAAGTCGAAGCTCAGATCGAAAAGGTACAGCCCCGCTTGACAGACATCGAACAGGCGCTGGCAGACAGTGCTTTATACGAAGCAAGTCGCAAAGAAGACTTGATGAAACTCATGAATGAACAAAATGAGCTAAAAGCCAAACTGGAACAATTTGAGGAACAGCTTTTAGAATTGATGATGGAGCTGGAAGAACTGGAAAGCTCATTTGCTGAATAACAAGAATGATCCATATCTGTAACTGAAACAGGTGTGGATCTCATCTTTTCAGGCCTCGACGCTGAATAAAAATGATTTTGATAAAACCTAACCATAGTGAGCAGATACTTAAAAACACTATGAATATCATCAAAAATGTCATGATTCTGTCGATAATTTAAGATAAGGTAAAACTGGAATTTTCGTAGAAAATTGAGCTTTGGGTTCAGGCTCGATATACTCAGCTCCCATTGTTGTAATGTTATAACTGACGAATGAATCCTGAGGGTTAAATTCATTTCACATTTTTTTTGTACTTTAATTTGGTGAGTACTCTATTTTGGATCATACAAACTGAATGAATTCTTTAGATTTTATTTTTAATTTTGAGCATATTCTGCCCGTTTTGGTGCAAGAATATGGTTTATGGATCTATTTTATCCTCTTCTTAATTATTTTTTCAGAAACAGCCTTTGTTTTTATGTTCTTCTTACCCGGTGATAGTTTATTGCTGACGGTCGGTGCATTGTGTTCAGTGGTTGAAATAATGCATTTGGGTTATATGATCAGCCTGCTGTTCTTTGCCGCAGCATTGGGTTATATGGTGAATTACCATATCGGACGTCATTTTGGTGACCGTATTTTCAATATGAAATCACGCTTTATCAAGCAGGAATATCTACAAAAAACCAATGTGTTTTTCCTGAAACATGGCGGAAAAACCATTCTATTGGCTCGTTTTATTCCTTTTGCACGTTCTTTCGCACCTTTGGCAGCAGGTTCGAGCAATATGAATTATACCCATTTTGTGATGTATAACATTCTGGGGGCTTTACTCTGGATCAGCGTACTGGTGACAGCAGGTTACCTGTTTGGTCATGCCTTAATTCAGGTCAGTGATTTTGTAGAAAGTTAATCCCCTTTTAATACCGTATTGTATGATTTAGCAGGAAAGTTTGTCTTTCCTGCTTTTTTTTTAATCCATTTATTTTATGTCAGGTTTCACGTGGAACCTAGAAAAAAACGTAAAAGACAGGCTAAATATTTATGCCAAGAAAAATAAAAAAAGGGAGAATCACTGTAAAAAACAATAGTGCATCAATAAAATAAAATAAATATATCAAATAGTTATACAGTTTATGAAGAATAATAGACATACTGGTGAGGGATGCTACCGCAATTATTATTATTTTAATCATTACCCCGCTTCCAGTTTTGGTTACAGGGTGAAGCGCTTATCTTTTACAGCAACGCAAAAGATAAGCGCTTTTTACATATTATTGATGCCTAAACTGATTAAGCATCAATATCTGCATTTAATGCATTTTCTTCAATGAAGGCACGACGTGGTTCTACATCATCGCCCATTAAGCATGAGAACATACGATCTGCTTCGATCGCATCATCAATGGTCACCTGTAACATATTACGGTTTTCAGGGTCCATGGTCGTTTCCCAAAGCTGCTCAGCGTTCATCTCACCCAAACCTTTATAGCGCTGGATCATCATACCGCGGCGCGAGTCTTGTAAAATATGCTGCCACACCTGGTGGAAATTGCTGACCTGAATACGACGCTCACCTTTTTGCAGATAAGCCCCCTCTTCAAGCAATTTAAACCAGCTCTTCGAGTTCTTCAGCAAACGTGCATACTCGGCAGAATTGAGCAAACCGGCATCAAGTAAATAAGAATGCGGTAAGTTATGCACATAGACCGTCACACGTGGCCAATAATGCGCTGATTTCTCACCTTGTGCATTTTCACGTTCAAATGCTTCCAAGCTAATTTCAGGACGCAGGCTTGGTTGCAACTTTTCAATCGCTACACGTAATTGCTCAGCCCATGCTTCAACATAGTCACGTTCATGATTATGATCGCCTTTAAAAGCATCCAGCTCAAGTAAGCCATCCAGTAAACTTGCTGGATAACGTTGCGTTAAGCGCTGTAAACTCTTTTGCGATACCTGATAATCGGCAATCACACTGGCCAATGCTGAACCATTAATCGCAGGCGCTTCAGGGCTCACATGTAATGCAAGTTCATCAATCGCATTGGAGATCAGGAAGGTTTCAAGCGCATCATTATCTTTGATGTACTGCTCTTGCTTGCCTTTCTTCAATTTGTACAGTGGCGGCTGGGCAATATAGATATAGCCACGCTCAACCAGTTCCGGCATTTGACGGAAGAAGAAGGTCAATAACAAGGTACGAATATGTGAACCATCCACGTCCGCATCGGTCATGATGATGATTTTGTGATAACGTAATTTGTCCGGATTGTATTCTTCACGTCCGATACCACAGCCCAAAGCGGTAATTAAAGTTCCCACTTCCTGACTGGAAATCATCTTGTCAAAACGCGCACGTTCAACGTTCAGGATCTTACCTTTCAACGGTAAAATCGCCTGCATTTTACGGTTACGACCTTGTTTGGCACTACCGCCCGCAGAGTCACCCTCGACCAGATACAGTTCCGACAATGCTGGATCTTTTTCCTGACAGTCTGCCAGTTTACCTGGTAAACCAGCGATGTCTAATGCGCTCTTACGGCGTGTCATTTCACGCGCTTTACGAGCGGCATCACGCGCACGTGCTGCATCAATAATCTTGCCAGCAATCGATTTCGCTGCTTGCGGATTTTCCAGCAGATAAGCCGAGAACTCTTTGTTCATGGCCTGCTCGACCGCAGGTTTCACTTCACTCGACACCAGTTTTTCTTTGGTTTGTGAAGAGAATTTTGGATCAGGCACTTTCACTGAAATGATGGCAGTTAAGCCTTCACGTGCATCGTCACCAGTCACGGCCACTTTTTCTTTTTTCAGTAAGCTTTCATTTTCCATGTAGCTGTTTAAGCCACGGGTCAATGCCGCACGGAAACCTGCAAGGTGGGTACCGCCATCTTTTTGCGGAATATTGTTGGTAAAGCAACGCACATTCTCTTGATAGCTATCATTCCACTGCAATGCCACTTCAACGCCAATGCCGTTATCTGCATCTGTGGTGAAATGGAAGATATCATTCAGATGGGTTTTACCTTCGTTAATATATTTAACAAACTCGGATAAACCGCCTTCATAATCGTAAACGTGCTCAAGATTCACGCGCTCGTCACGCAATACGATACGAACACCCGCATTCAGGAATGAAAGTTCTCTTAAACGGCGTGCCAGAATATCCACACTGAAAATGGTTTGGCTAAAGGTCAATTCACTTGGCCAGAAACGCACGGTGGTACCGGACTGGTCAGTTTCACCGACAACTTTCAACGGATATTGCGGATCACCATGTGCATATTCCTGCTCATGGATTTTACCTGCGCGTTGAATGGTCAAATGCAATTTCTTAGAGAGCGCATTTACTACCGAAACACCAACGCCGTGTAAACCGCCTGACACTTTATAGCTGTTGTCATCGAACTTACCACCCGCATGCAGAATGGTCAGAATAACTTCTGCGGCAGACACCCCTTCTTCAGGGTGAATATCGGTTGGAATACCACGACCATTATCCGAGACACTGACTGATTCATCTTCATGAATGGTCACTAGGATCTCGTCACAATGACCTGCCAAAGCTTCATCGATGGCATTATCCACCACCTCAAACACCATATGGTGCAAACCGGTACCGTCATCGGTGTCACCGATATACATGCCCGGACGTTTACGAACCGCGTCTAATCCACGTAATACTTTAATACTAGAGGAATCATAAGCCTTTTCATTTGTTTGTTCTGTTTGAGAGACTGATTGAGACTCTGAACTCATGGTTACTCCCTAGTAAATATCTAATCTATCCAAAGATGAGGAAATAAAATTATGGCGCAGCAAGACTGACTTGGCCTTGGACAACGTGAAACAATTGAAAGGAAATCGACAAATCATGTAAGTGTTTTAATACCGACGTATGGTCTAAGGTCGTCATAAAAACCTGACTTCCTAACTGACTCAATCGCTCAATTAAACGTTGTTGTGCAGCTAAATCTAACTCTGCTGTCAGATCATCTAATAATACCACAGTTTCCTTGTTACTCGCATGCAGCATTGCAATTTGTGACAGTTTTAATGCCATGATTAACAACTTTTTTTGCCCACGTGATAACACGTCATCGGCATTGCCATACGGGGTTTTCAGACGCAAATCTGCACGATGAGGACCATACTCGGTATAACGCCGTTCCTGGTCCCTTTGGTGCTGTTGAATCAGGTCCTGCAACAGCCCCTGTTCCGTATGAAAACCGGCATGATATTCCAGCTCAATTTCAAGATTTGGCAATAGTTGCTGCAAATCTTCCTGAAAGAACTGGTTCCATTGCTCTACGATACCGACCCGTTGCGAGTGCAAAATTTCGCCATAATCACTCAGCATTTTGTTCCACGGCTCTAAATCGGCCAGACTGAGATTGCGCCGTGTCTTTAACAAGCTATTACGCTGTTTTAAGGCACGAGAATAGTACTGCCAGGCAAAATAGAACTCAGGTTCCACGTGGAACATCAACCAGTCCAGCAATTGCCGTCTGGGTTTGGCGCCATGATCAATAATATCGGTACTTTGCGGATCAATATGTTGTAAGGGCAAAAGTTTTGCCAGTTGCCCTTGAGTGGCAATGGTATCGCCATTGACCTTGATCAGTTGCTCACCCGAAGCCAGTTTTTGCATTCCAATCCGTTCACTGGCCGACTGTGCGAAGACAATCGCATCATCAGCCTCGTACTGGATGTAGTGCTTGGGAATATGGGTGCGAAATGAGCGACCTGTGGCCAATAAATGAATGGATTCCAGAATTGAGGTCTTTCCAGAACCATTCGACCCGTAAAAAATATTAAACGGTTGCAACTCATTGAGTGCAACCGCCTTTAAATTACGTACACGTTCGATATTTAAACGCGTGATTTGCATGCTTAAAAACTCAAATCATCAATGCCAATTACACACGCATCGGCATAACAACATAAGTCTGGTCTGGATGCGCTGGATCTTGAACAAGTACCGACTGGTTTGCTTCAGTCATGCTCATTCTCACATCATCACCATCCAGCACACTCAATACATCCAGGATATATTGCGCATTGAATGACATTTCCAGTGGTGCATCCTGATATTGAATTGCAATATCTTCAACCGCTTCATCTTGCTCTGGGTTATTAGCACGGAGTTGCAACGAATCCTGATTAAAATTCAGAAACACGCCACGTAATTTTTCATTACTTAAAATCGCGACACGTTGTAAAGACTGTTTAAATACATCATGCGCAATAAACACATGCTTATCACCACCTTTCGGAATAACACGGCGATAATCAGGGAATTTACCATCAATCAATTTGGTGGTGAAACGAACGGTAATATCCCCCTGCTCTTTATCACGGCTTGGCGTATTAATCGTAACATTCAACAATTCACGACCAATGAGCAAGGTAAGTTTCTCATCTTCAATACTCAACAAACGCTGCAATTCACCCACGGCTTTACGCGGTACAATGGCCTGAATCGGTGCAGCAGCAGTTGAGGATGCCAATACTTCGCACAATGCCAAACGGTGACCGTCTGTGGTTACGGTCCGTAATTGATTTTGATCAATTTCCAGCAAAGTACCAGTCAGATAGAAACGTACATCCTGTACCGCCATTGCAAAGGCAGTTTTTTCAAATAAACGTTTTAATTCACGCTGAGTCACCTGAACTTGTGTGCCCTGGCTATTTTCAGTGGTGAGTAAAGGATAATCATCCGCTGGAAGTGTACCCAACACAAAGCGGCTGTTACCCGATTTTAAAATACAACGCTGATCTTCTGTAATTTGTAAGTCAATCAAGGCTGCTGTCGGAAGAGATTTACAAATTTCGACCAGTTTACGTGCAGGAACGGTGGTCTCCCCTGCTTCCAGACAAGCACCTTCAGCTAACGTTGTGCTTGCCACCAGTTCAACTTCTAAATCAGAACCGGTAATGGTTAAGGCCTGTTGCGTGGTTTGAATTTTGACATTTGAAAGAATATTCAAGGTATGACGACGCTCTACAGCCCCGACCACATGGGATAACACATTGAGTAAACTTTCTTTAGCGATTTTCAAACGCACGATTTTATTCCTCTTACAACAGAAGCCGATATGAATGTTAGCAGTGTACTATGCTGCACTTAAAAGCAGTTTGCAACCATGAAAATTGAGTCAGCCGAGATTATGCTCAGGCCTAACTTTGTAATAAACGAAGTAAGTTTTTATAATCTTCATTAAAAATTGGATCTTCTTCACGCAAGCTGACCACTTTTTCGCAGGCGTGCATCACGGTACTGTGATCTCGCCCACCGAAGGCCATACCGATTTCCGGAAAACTGTCTCCGGTTAATTCACGCGCCAATCCCATCGCCAATTGACGAGGTCGGGCATAAATACGGGTACGTTTTGGCCCAATCAGTTCTTTTAGCGGAATGCGGAAGTATTCACTGACCACACGCTGGATGTTTTCTACACTAATGGTCCGGGCACGGATTGCCAGCACGTCTTTTAAGGATTCTCTCACCACATCCAGATCGATGGCGGTCCCTTTAAATCGTGAAATTGCCACAACTTTGTTCAATGCACCTTCAAGTTCACGCACGTTTGCGACCACTTGTTGCGCAATAAACAAAGCACAGTTGCGCGGTAAATCGACGCCACTATTTTCAGCTTTTTTCAGCAAGATTTCGATACGGGTTTCAATATCCGGTGGTTCTACCCCCACCGACAATCCCCAAGAGAATCGAGAAACCAGACGTGGATCTAGTTCGGTAAGTTCTTTTGGATAACGGTCTGAAGTGAGAATAATTTGCTTGGATTCATCCAGTAAAGCATTGAATGTATAAAAGAATTCAACGAGGCTGGCTTCTTTACCGGCAAGCAAATGAATATCATCGACCAAGAGTAAATCTAAGGAACGACAATTTTTCTTAAATTCTTCAACCTTGCCTTTCTGTAATGAACTGACAAAGTCTTGTACAAAACTTTCTGAAGTCATGTACATCACCCGTGCATTGGGTTTGGCTTGTAACAGCGCATTACCGACCGCTTGCATCAAGTGGGTTTTACCCAAACCTGTTGGGCCATACAAAAATAAAGGATTGTGCTGAGATGCACCTAATTGGGTTAATACCTTACGGCAAGTCTCAGCAGCCATCTGGTTAGAACGGCCTTCAACAAATAAAGAAAATGTAAATAACGGATTAAGTTGTCTTTTCTTCGGTATTTTCGTGACATTTTGGCCGGGTTGGATCAGATCAGATTCTTTTTTGGCTTTAACTGGTACGGCAGTGGCGGTTGGCGCACTACTTAAAGCAGCAGTGGTCGTGGCTGGTTGTTCATTCGAAGACAAAATTGTCCCTGGGCGAGAGTCGACCAAAATCTCAACCTGACGTACGCGACCTTCAGACAGTTGTTCAGCAAGAATTGAAATCAATTCTAAATGGTTATCTTGAATATAACGGGTCCAATAAGGGTTCGGTGCGTATAAACGCATCACACCATCAACCTCTTCGGCAACTAAAGGACGAATCCACATCGCAAAGACGTTATCAGAGAGCTCTTGTCGCAAGCGAGTTAAGCAGTCTGTCCAGAGCATGTGCATCCCCTATATATCCATTTTTAAATTCAAAAAATAAAAATCACCAACCCCATCTTTCGAAGGGGTCGCCATTCTAACCAAGTTATCCACATCTGTCAGGCCAATTTATGGGACTTTTGCTGAAAAAGAAAGCAGTCGTTTATAAATTTAAATTCAAAACCACTTGTGTATAACTTTTTGCACAAGCTGTGGATAATTTTAACCCTCAAGTTATCCACAATCTATAAAATTAATAAAAACATGGTTATCCACAAAGTAACTATTTGTTTATTTATATAAAAACGTCACTTTCCACAGAAAAAATCCACCCTAATAAGAATAAATTTAAATTTTAAAATTTGAATTTACTTATAGGGGTTTAACCGAATTGTGGATAACCGAGCATATCGAAATTTAAATTCAAAATCCAAGAATTAAATTTAAATCAGAAATTGAATTGTTGATAACTGTGCTATTAAGCTGTGAATATAGCTGAATGTTGATATAATATAAAGAGATAGCTTGTGTATATTTTTTGTTTTCAATAAAAGCACTTCTTTACGCGTAGCGCTTTTGCTTCAAAACAGAACAAAGAAAATGTAAAGTTTTTGATTTTTCATTGACAGCGTAAACATTGCACAATAAAATCGCGGACCTTTATAGAAAGATCATTTTGGAGTTTCGAAATGAAACGTACTTTCCAACCATCTGAATTAAAGCGTAAACGCGTTCATGGTTTCCGCGCTCGTATGGCTACTAAAGCAGGTCGTCAAGTGTTAGCTCGTCGTCGTGCAAAAGGTCGTCATAGCTTAACTGTTTAATACTGTTAAGCTGACCAGACTTGGGTGATGACACTTTACAGTTTCAGTACTGAATCTCGTATTCGTTGTGCTGCTGATTATAAAAGTGTATTTGATGGTGCGCTTTTTAAAGTGCATCAGCCCCATTTCCTTTTTTTAGCAAAATTAACCGAACAGCCTAACAGCCGTTTGGGTATTGTCGTTGCTAAAAAAAAGGTACGTCGTGCTCATGAACGAAATCGAATAAAACGTCTTGCTCGGGAGAGCTTTCGTATCCATCAAGCACAATTTAATGCTGATATCGATATTGTGGTGATGCCTAAAGTAGGTATAGAAGCAATTTCAAATGAAGAATTACATCAACAATTAGATTTTGCTTGGCAAAAATTACAACGCTTAGCAAAGAAGCATTCCAAAGTCGTTGTGACATCCCTCCAGAATTAGAGATCTCCAATGGTACGTTTACTTCATTGGTTGATAAGATGTTACCAGATTGCAATTAGTCCATTATTGGGTCCTCGTTGTCGCTATATTCCCACGTGCTCGCAATATGCAATTGAAGCTTTACAAACGCATGGTGCGCTCAAAGGTGTATGGCTATCGACTCAGCGAATTTGCCGTTGTCATCCTTGGGGTGGTTCAGGCTATGATCCGGTACCCCGCAAAGCACTTCGTTTTATTTCGTTTCATCAAATAGATTCTCAAATGCATCACGTTGCTGTACCCTTTCGTGATCGTTTATTCAAGCAAAATCTCTCTAATCATTTGGGATAATAGATATGCAACAATGGGCCAGATTTGCAATTCTTGGAGCCATGTTTGTTACCGCATATTTGCTTATTTTGGCTTGGCAAAAAGACTATGGTCATGCTGCACCAGCACCGCAACAACAAGCGGCGGCTGTCACTGCACATGATGTATCTGCAGATTTGCCAAATGCTCAAAATGCAACAGCGGCTTCAGACTTGCCACAAGCAAATGTGACTGCATCACAAACCACAGAAACACCATCTGTGAGTCAGCAACTGATTTCAGTACAAACGGATCTGTATCATCTTTGGATCAATCCTAAAGGTGGTGATATCGTTCGTATTGAATTGTTAAGCCATGATGAAAGCAAAGACAGCGATAAACCGTTTGTCATGCTGGAAAGTGATGCGAAACGTACTTACGTCGCTCAATCTGGTTTGATCGGTTTGAATGGACCAGATAGCAGCCGTGGCGGACGTCCAATGTATGATGTTGAAAAAACAGCATATACCTTGGCCGATGCGAAGAGCGTTGCCTCAAAAGATGGTAAGACACATCAAGTGTTGACTGTGCCATTGGTATTTAAAACACCTGAAGGTGTGGAAGTGATCAAGTCGTTCACCTTCACCCAAGGTGATTATCCAATTACAGTGAAACATCAGGTTGTTAACCGTAGTCAGCAAAACTGGCAAGGCCAGATGTTTGGTCAGCTAAAGCGTGACAATTCTGATGATCCGGGTAAATCTTCTCAAGGTATCTTTACCCTTGGAACTTATCTGGGTGGCGCATGGGGTACACCAGACGCGCATTATAACAAGTTAAAATTCAGCAATTTTAATGATGAAAAATTGAGTGTTGAAGCCAAGGGCGGCTGGGTTGCCATGGTTCAGCATTATTTCGTCAGTGCCTGGATTCCGGGTAATCTGAAACTGACCCAAGCGGATGGCCAGCCTTATGTGGCTAAGCTTGAATCGCGCCAGTCTGCTGATCACATGAATATCATGGGCTTCACTTCTCCAGTGATCAATGTACCGGCCGGTACCTCAATGGAAGTGGATGCGCAACTTTATTCTGGTCCAAAAATTCAGTCTGAACTCAAAGACTTAGCTGCTGGTTTAAACCAGACTGTAGATTACGGCTGGTTATGGCCGATTGCCAAACTCTTGTTCCTGGGCTTACAGTTTTTCCATAACATCATTGGTAACTGGGGTTGGTCAATTATCTTATTGACGATCTTGGTGAAATTGATTTTATGGCCACTTTCTTCAAAAAGTTATCGCTCAATGGCGAAAATGCGTGTGATTGCACCAGAAATGCAACGCATGAAAGAAGAATTTGGTGAAGACCGTATGCGTTTCTCTCAAGAAATGATGGCGTTATACAAGCGTGAACAAGTTAATCCATTGTCTGGTTGTTTGCCGTTATTGTTACAAATGCCGATTTTCTTGGCCTTGTACTGGGTATTGATGGAATCGGTTGAACTTCGTCATGCACCATGGTTAGGCTGGATTCAAGACTTATCAGCAATGGATCCATGGTTTATCTTGCCGTTGATCATGGGTGTGACCATGTTCGTACAGCAAATGTTGAATCCACAACCGACTGATCCTATGCAGGCAAAAGTGTTCCGTATCATGCCAATCATGTTTACGGTATTCATGTTGTTCTTCCCTGCCGGTTTGGTGCTTTACTGGATCGTCAACAACAGTATTACCATTTTGCAACAATGGTTTATTAACAAAGGTGTCGAAAAAGACCGTCTCAACAAGGTTGAATCGAGTTCTTAAGTTCGAACTTTTACTGAATAAATCCGCTTAAGATGGTAATCTTAAGCGGATTTTTCTTTGTCTGTATTTAGGGTTCCTGTTTCATAACCCTCGTGTTTTTTAGGTGAATTTAACATGCAACATCAAACCACAATTGCTGCGATTGCTACCCCATTAGGTCGTGGTGGTGTGGGCGTGATTCGACTCTCTGGCCCTAAAGCTTATGCCATTGCTGAACAGTTGACCCAGAAAACTCTTCCTGCTGCCCGCATGGCAGGCTTCCGTCAGTTCTGTGATGCGGATGGTTCAGTGATGGATGAAGGCATTGTACTGTGTTTTCCAAACCCGCATTCGTTTACCGGTGAGGATGTAGTGGAATTACAGGGACATGGGGGACCAGTTATTCAGAATGCATTATTAGCGCGTTTACTGGATCTGGGTGCGACGGCTGCCAAGGCGGGTGAGTTTTCCATGCGTGCCTTTGAAAATGGCAAGATGGATCTGGTGCAAGCCGAAGCGATCGCCGATTTGATTGATGCAACCTCACAGGCCGCGGCACGTTCAGCGGTTCGTTCCTTACAGGGCGCCTTTTCAACCAAAATTAATACCGTTTTAGAAAAGCTGATTCACTTGCGTTTGCATGTGGAAGCTGCCATTGATTTTCCAGAAGAAGAAATTGATTTCCTTGCCGATGGCAAGATTTTAGCTTTGCTGGATGAGGTACAGGATTCGGTCAAGGCCGTACAGCAATCTGCACGCCAAGGACAGCTGTTACGTGAAGGTTTGCAGGTGGTGATCGCCGGTAAGCCGAATGCGGGCAAATCCAGCCTGTTAAACGCGCTGGCGGGCCACGAACGGGCCATTGTGACCGATATTGCCGGAACCACCCGCGATGTATTGCATGAAAAGATCAGTCTGAACGGTTTGCCAATTACCTTAACCGATACTGCCGGTTTACGTGAAACAGGTGATATCGTCGAGCAGGAAGGGATTCGTCGTGCGATTAAAGAAATTGAACAGGCCGATTTATTACTGCTGGTCTACGATTTAAACCAAGGCGATGAACCGTTGCAGCTGGCGCGCGAATATTTTGCCGATCATCTTGAACCGAAACGTTTACTGTTGATCGGTAATAAATGTGATTTAACCGGTCAGGAGGCGACTTTAAGTGATTATCAAGGCTTCCGTCATATCAGTGTGTCTGCCAAACAGGATATGGGTGTTCAGGCGCTCATAGAAGCGATTACAGCGCATGCAGGCTTCCAGCCTGAGGAAGACACCTTTATTGCCCGAACACGTCATTTAGACGCAATGAAGCGCACTCAGCGCTATCTTGCCGAGGCACGTGAGCAACTTGTTGTGTTTAATGCAGGTGAACTGGTCGCTGAATCATTACGTCTGGCACAAAATGCATTGGGTGAAATCACTGGTGACTTTAGTGCCGATGATCTTCTAGGAAAGATTTTTGGTTCGTTTTGTATTGGTAAATAATCAATTAAATCAAAAAACTCATGGCTTGAATTGTGTTGCAATCCAAGCCATTTTTTATTCCTTCTCTTCAGCGGTCTGTTCTTGCTCTGCTTTTTGTTCTGGTACCACATTTAATGCCGTCATCATGGCAACCGGTGCGCCGTCCTGACGTGTGGCTTTGAGTTTGATCTGCAAACGCAATTCATTGACTGAATCGGCATTACGCAAGGCCTCATCATAGCTAATCGCGCCTTCGTTATACAGATCGAATAAAGCCTGATCGAAGGTTTGCATCCCCAGCTCACGTGATTTACTCATAATCTCTTTCAGTGCGTGGAACTGGCCTTTTAAAATATTATCTGCAATCAACGGTGTATTCAGCAGGATTTCAATCGCTGCGCGACGCCCTTTGCCATCCTGCGTGCGCACCAATCGTTGAGAAATGATACCTTTCATATTGGATGAAAGATCCATCAGTAACTGGTTACGACGTTCTTCCGGAAAGAAGTTAATAATCCGGTCTAATGCCTGATTGGCATTGTTGGCGTGTAAAGTCCCTAGGCAAAGATGCCCTGTTTCGGCAAAGGCAATCGCATGTTCCATGGTTTCCGTATCACGGATCTCCCCAATCAGGATCACATCGGGTGCCTGACGTAAGGTATTTTTCAGGGCATGCTGCCATGAATGACAATCAACACCGACTTCACGATGGGTAATCATGGATTTTTTGTGTTTATGTACGTACTCAACCGGATCTTCAACGGTAATGATATGTCCCGCTGAGTTTTCATTGCGGTGATCAATCATGGCGGCCAAAGAGGTTGATTTGCCTGAGCCGGTACCGCCTACCACCAAGACCAAACCACGTTTTTCCATAATCACCTGTTTAAGCGATTCAGGCAGCTTCAGCTTCTGAAAGGTTGGAATTTCCGAGGTAATGGTTCGAATTACCATGCCGATCTGTAGCTGCTGTTTAAACACATTGACACGAAAACGTGAAACATGGGGAACATTGATGGCAAAATTACATTCCCATTCTTTTTCAAACTCTTGACGTTGCTTTTCATTCATTAAGCTATAGGCAAACAGTTTGGTTTTATCGGCCGTCAGTTCCTGTTGCCCGAGTGGACGCATCAGTCCCTGTAATTTAATGCTGGGCGGAAAATCTGCAGTAATAAATAAATCTGAACCACCATATTCCACTACTTTGGTCAGCATATGAAACATAAATGTTTTGGCTTCTTCGAGTAATTCTGCGCTATACATCAATCTACCTGGATCTGAATAATAAGATGGTTTGTTGCCATTCGATTTAAAAATTGCAATGAAAAGAATGATCTATATGGTTTTTAAATATGAGTTAAAACTATCCAGCCTCAAAAATACCCCAAATATTTGCTGAATCATTTCCACAGCTCATCGTTTCCTGAGGAATTATTTCAAACATGGCCCGATTGATCTAGTGATTTTCAATTTAACGTGGATATTTCAATGTGATGTGAAAATAATTGTCATTTTCTAACTAAAAATAGCTTATGAAAAGCAATCTAAAACCAGACTTGGATTGAAGCAGATGTTCCACGTGAAACATCACAGTCGTCGGTTGAATTTTGGTTGTTACTGCGTAAGCTGAGCTGTTTGGCCGTCCGATAATCATTACAATAGCGGCTGATTTTTGTATAGAGTGTCACTCATGTTAAAAAAAATTGGGATTTTCTCATTATTAAGTTGTGTTTCTGCGCTGGGCTTTGCCAATGTCGAGACCTTAAAAAGTAATTTGAGTAAACAATATCCCAATATTCAGGTGACCAACATTCAACCGACTGCAATGAACGGTTTATACAGTGCCAGTCTGGACAACCAGATTATCTATCTGGATGAAAGTGCTCAACATATGTTTATCGGGTCAATGGTGCGTTTAAAAGACCAGAAAAATTTGACTAAGGATCTGGTGATCCAGCAAAACACGGTTGATTGGAAACAGCTTCCGTTCAAAGATGCGATTAAAACCGTCAAAGGCAATGGTAAGCGTGAGTTGGCGGTTTTCTCCGATCCGAACTGTCCATATTGCAAGAAACTGGAAGCCGAGCTGGACAGGCTGAATGATGTGACCATCTATACCTTTATCTATCCCTTAAAAGCACAATCGGTTGCTGTGTCTCAATCAGTCTGGTGTAATGCTAACCCGGCCTATGCATGGAAAAACCTGCTGCAGAAGAATGTACAGCCGCAACAAAAAACCTGTGCGAATCCGTTAGAGCGTAATTTGCAGCTCGGTCGAAAATTAGCTGTAGATGGCACCCCGACCCTGATTTTTAGCAATGGATTTAAAATGGTCGGTGCACGAAGTGCTGCAGATATTCAGACGATCTGGAAAGAACTCGGCCTATAAATAAAAACGCCCAATCCATTACATGAATGAATTGGGCGTATTAATCTAGATCGTTCTAGCTTTTTTTGGTGACCAGATTGTAGATAAACAAAATAATGATCGCGCCAATCACAGAGGCAATGAAACCAGCTGCCGAATTTTCACCATATAAGCCGAGCAAGCGACCACCATAGGTTGCCAAGAGTGAACCTGCGATACCCAGTAAGGTGGTTACAATAAAGCCTGCTTTATCTTCACCCGGATGTAAAGCACGTGCAATTAAACCAGCAAAAAAACCAACGACGATTGCCACAATTAGAGACCACATTGTCTTTCTCCTTGTTTTAACAGTGATATTTATTACTATCCTGCTTTATACGGTCAAACTTTGTCTGTAGTGGATTACTGAGTTATGTCGTATTTTTGTGCTGGATTTAGCGGGTTTTGATTAAAGCACGGCTCAAAAAGCAGCTTTAGACGCATCACTCAGACCAAAGCATTCGACAGTTGATCTGAGCACAAGACAAGGTAGGAACGAGATTATTAACCGCAGGATTGGATTAAATCCCAATTTCACCAATAAATGGCAAGTGACGATATTTTTGATCAAAGTCGAGGCCATAGCCGACAATAAAGCGGTCTTCGACTTCAAAGCCCAGGAATTTCACGTCTAAAGGAATTTCACGGCGTGAGGGCTTGCTGACTAAAGTACATAACTCAATTGAGTTTGGATTACGGGTTTTCAGCATTTCAACCACTTTGCTGAGGGTATTACCTGAGTCGATAATATCTTCGACCACAAGCACATCTTTACCGTGAATTTCGCCATCAAGATCTTTTAAAATTTTGACATCACGAGAGGAAACGGTTCCACCACCATAACTAGACACGGTCATAAAATCGAGTTCATGTGGTTTGTCGATGGCACGGCATAAATCTGCCATAAAAATGACTGAACCACGTAATAAGCCGATCAGTACCAGTTCTTTATCACTTTGAGCATAGTGTGCATTGATCTTGTCGCCCAGTTCTTTCACTTTGGCTTGAATCTCTTCACTTGAAATCATAATGCGCATTGCAATGGTCATCGGTAGATTCCTAAAACTTAAAAACGGGAAAATAAAAAAGGTGTTGACCTGCAACACCTCGAAATCTTGAGCTAATCTGGCAATTTTAAAACAAAATCACTTTTCATGCACCTTTTGATGACGAAGAATGTGTTTCATTTTGAGCAGATGCGCTGTCCCGTTTCAGCAGAACTGCACATCCAATCGCAATACAGAGTAAGCCAAGTCTCTGTTTATTTAAAAATTTAGTTTTGGCTATAGGCTTTTTGTCCATAGATATAGGTTGCCTCAATATTTCGGTCATCGCCCATGGTGAATAAAGCAAATAAGCTATCTTCAACCGATTTGGAACGTGACTGACGCAGTTGTTGTAATGCGGTTGGCTGGGTATTCAAGACCACGAAATCAGCTTCTTTACCGATATTAAAGTTACCCAGTTTTTCATCCAGATCCAGCGCTTTCGCCCCACCCAGTGTAGCGTGATACAGCGATTCAAAAGCCGAGAGTTTATCGCCTTGTAACTGTTGAACTTTGTACGCTTCATTCACGGTCTGCAACAGACTAAATGAAGTCCCTGCCCCAACGTCAGTGCCTAAACCGACTTTTACTTGCTGTTCCCAGGTCTTTTGTAACGGGAACAAACCACTGCCCAAGAACAGGTTTGAAGTTGGACAGAAGGCAATCGCAGAGTCGGTTTCATGCATGCATTTCCATTCTGCATCTTCCAGATGGACGCAATGCGCAAATATAGAACGTTGGCCGGTTAAGCCATAATGATGATAGACATCCAGATAGCCGTCCTGCTCAGGGAACAGCTCTTTTACCCATGCGATTTCATCTTTGTTTTCACTTAAATGGGTATGTACATAAACATCAGGGAATTGTGCTTTGAGCTGTCCTGCTTGTTCCAGTTGTTCCGGTGTAGACGTTGGCGCAAAACGTGGTGTAATCGCGTATAAAGCACGGCCCTGTCCATGCCACTTCTCAATCAGGGCCTTAGAATCATCATAGGCGCTCTGTGCGGTATCACACAACGCTTCTGGTGCATGACGATCCATCATCACCTTCCCGGCAATTAAACGCATCTGGTGCTGTGCTGCGGCTTCAAATAAAGCATCCACAGATTCAGGATGTACCGTACAGAACACCAACGCGGTAGTGGTCCCGTTTTTAAGCAATTCATTGACAAAAAACTGGGCTATCTCTTGGGCATAAGCTTTGTCTTTAAACTGAATTTCAGTCGGGAAGGTATAGGTGTTGAGCCAGCTTAATAATTGTTCACCGTAAGCACCGACCATTTCCGTTTGTGGGAAATGGATATGCGTGTCGATCATGCCCGGGATGATCAATTGTTCTGGATAATGCTGGATTTCAACGTTTGCAGGAAGATGGGCTTGAGCGTCGTTCCACGGGCCAAACCAGCGAATTTTACCTTGTTCAGTGATCATTACGCCGTCTTCAATATAACGGACTTGATCGGCAATTTCAGTGGCTTGAGAAACGGTCTTTTGAATATCTAAGAAGCGACCACGAATTACCGTGGTTGGGGTAGCCAAAGTCATAACAACCTACAATTTTACTTTTTTCGGTTGATTGTACCTGATTTTGCCAAATTTACTGGATTATTCGGCTAATTAATGCGCTTAAAAGGTATATAAATGTGAGCAGTACTGTGAGTCATTTGATTGTGTCTTCAGCGACGCTGTATCTATATTTTCAATAAAAAGAAGTGCGTTTGAGAACAGTAGATGAATATTTGAAGACCCGGATGTGTTCTGAATCATATTATTTCATTCGCCCGGCAGTGCTTATGAAAGCTATAATCAAGTAAACACTCACTTTGCTGTCATTTAGAGTTTAGAAATCAAGAGAAAATTTATGAAAAAAACAGCGTCATTTATGTTATTGGCATGCACAATTTCGGCATGCAGTTCACACAACGAAACCTATCAAAGCACGTTTAAGCATACTCCTGAATGCCAAGCTCAGTTAATAGACATTAGCAAAGGCAATTTTAAGCTGGATGATATTGCAAAGGAGCGTTTGAGCTTTGATTTTCAAGCGACAGATAACAATGAAGAAATTATCCAAATGAATATCGCTGAAAAACAGCCAAATGCCACCCGATCAGCTGGGCGGATTAAGGTGAATAAAGCTCGAAATGAAATTTTCAACTCAACCTTTGATGATATGAATATGATTCCTATCAAGCTGGGTTCACATCCCTCTTTTATTAAAGACTGCTTTTAAAAAGTAGGTCATGATAAAAAAGGCCTGCAATGCAGGCCCTTTCTATATCCGATGGTTTATTGCGCTTGACGCTTATTGTGACGTAACGACAGATAAGCAGTGATGCTTAATACCAGAACAATAAAGCCTAACGAAATCCAGATTGGCATGTGGAATACGTCGAGCAATAACATTTTTGCACCAATGAACAGTAAGATGATGCCCAAACCATACGGTAAGTAATGCATTTTCGACGCCGCACCTGCCAATAAGAAAAACATCGCACGTAAACCCAGAATCGCCATTAAGTTTGCGGTTAAAACAATGAACGGGTCACTGGTCACGGCGAAAATTGCAGGAATGGAATCTACCGCGAAGATCACGTCAGAGGCTTCAACCAAAATCAAAACTAAAAATAAAGGGGTTGCCCATAACACACCATTCTGGCGAACGAAGAAATTGTTGCCTTCAAGCTGTGGTGTGATACGCATGTGTTTGCGTAGCCATTTCAGTAACTTGATATCTTCAATATTGGTATCTTCTTCATCCTGACCTTTCAGGAATTTAAAGCCGGTGTAGACCAGGAAGGCACCGAAGATATATAACACCCAAGAGAACTCTTGCACAAACCACGCACCAATAAAGATAAAAATGGTTCGCAGAATGATTGCACCAAGTACGCCGTAAAGCAGGATTTTACGTTGATATGCAGGCGGGATCGCAAAAGCTGCGAAAATCATTAACCAGACAAAGACGTTATCAATTGCCAGCGATTTTTCCAGTAGATAACCTGCGAAGTATTCCATGGTTTTCTGGTTGGCAATGGTCGCACCTACGGTTTGCTGTAGATAAAACCATAATCCGCCACCAAAAATCACTGCAACACTGACCCAGGCAATACTCCAGTAGGCTGCCTGTCTGATCGGCACGTCCTGGTTTTGTTTTTGCTTAAAGCCTAAAAAGTCGACCAGTAGCATCACGGTAACGAGACCGAAGAATGCGACATAGAGCCATAAATTACCGATAGTTTCCATCACAACTCCCTATCTGGCAAATGGACATAAAAAAACCTCGACCAGTTGCCAGATGAATTAATACATCTGTTTCAACATGATCAAGGTCTTGCCTACACCACGATGGATTGTGATGCTCAGAGTCCGACTTTTTGCAAAGTGTAATGACGAAGCTCTGACACCTAAGGCATTCAGCGCTTAGGTCTGGAGGAGGCTACTCCCCTTGTCAACTTATTCTGTATGGATATTGATATCCAAATATGCGTATAGAATTACATATTTTTAGACAATGTGCAAATATTCATCAGCAAGGTTGAACTAAAAAATTTTCAGGATTTCCGTGCGTAAAAATTGATGGCGTGGATGATGTTTCACGTTTTCATGCCAATACATGCCCATATTGATTTGAGGCAGCTCGATTGGCAAGGGATGGATATGTAAGGCTTTGGAATAATGCAAATGCTTGAGGATGCTTTGCGGAATGGTCAGAATGGCATCGGGATAATGGTTCAGTATCTGTAATGCCGTTGCATAATGCTGGCAACGCAGGAAAATCTGGCGGGATAATTGCTGCCGATTGAGATAAATATCCTCGAGCAGAATCCCGGTACGCCGTGAAGACACACCAATATGAGGTGAAGACAAATACAGCGATAAATTCATATTGGCCTGCTGAGTACACACCACAAAATGGTCTTCAATCAGATTTTCAAACTGTAAACTGGCTTGATATGGTTGCACCAGATCAATGACAAAATCAATCTGTTGGGCAGAAAGATCCGCCAGCATGTTTTTACGATCCAGTTTGGAGCTCAGGAACTGGATGTCCAGATTCAGTTGCGCAAAATGATGTACCAGCTGCGGAAAAATAATCGGCTCAATTTCGTCATGAATGGCGATTTTCAAGCTGTGCAACATATCAGGCACAAAGTCCTGTTGCGGTACGGCAATACTCTGAATCGTCAATAACGCGGTTTGAATGGGCTGGTAAATTTGCTCGGCATACGGAGTAGGCAGCATTTTTTGACCGCTGCGCACGAATAACTCATCGCCAAGCTGGCTACGCAAGCGTTGCAAGGCATGACTCACCGCAGACTGGCTGATACACAGCAATTGTGCCGCTTTAGAAATGCTCTTCTGTTCAAAAATCGCAATAAAAAGCGGATATAAATTAATATCAATACGATGAAAGTGCCCGACTTCCAGTAGATTACCATTATGAATCTGATTCATAGTTTTGAATAAAATAAAATCATTTCATTCATAATAAATTTTCGCTTATGGTGATGTAAAGCAGCGAATCAGCTTTCGCCAAATTTTAGATTGAGGGAGAACAGGATGTTTGCATTATCAGCGCGTGCGCAGGATTTTATTGCACGAACGCAAGCGTTTATCCAGCAGGAAATTGAACCCGTTGAAAAAGCATTCTGGGATGAGGTACATCGCCTCAATGTCGATGGTGACTGGACCCAATGGCAATGGCCTGAACAATTACAACAATTGAAAGACAAAGCCAAAGCAGCAGGCTTATGGAACATGTTCTTACCTGATGCCGAGCTTGGTGCAGGCTTATCGGTTCAGGAATATGCACATATTGCCGAACTGACGGGACGTAGCCTGCTCGCGCCGACGGTATTTAACTGTAATGCACCCGATAGCGGCAATATGGAAGTGTTGTGGCGCTATGGTAGTGATGCGCAAAAACAGCAATGGCTACAACCCCTACTCAACGGTGAAATTCGTTCCGTGTTCTGTATGACCGAGCCTGCGGTGGCATCCAGTGATGCGACCAATATGCAGGCCACTGCGGTGGTTGAGGGTGATGAAATCGTCTTGAATGGACGCAAATGGTGGTCATCCGGTTTAGGTGATCCCAATGCCAAAATCATTATTTTTATGGCCTATACGCCTGACCCAGGCAAAGATCGTCATCACCAGCATTCTATGGTACTGGTACCGGTCAATACCGCCGGCGTGACCATTGAACGTATGCTGCCTGTGTTTGGTGATTACGATGCACCCCATGGGCATGGACAGGTCAGCTTCGACAATGTGCGTGTGCCTGTTAGCAACTTCATTGGTGGTGCAGGACAAGGCTTTGAAATTGCGCAAGGCCGTTTGGGGCCTGGGCGTATTCATCATTGTATGCGCTGTGTTGGCGCGGCAGAGAAAGCACTGGAGCTGATGATTGACCGTGGCATGTCGCGCAAGGCTTTTGGCAAACAACTGCTCAAGCTGGGTGGCAATCTGGAACGTGTTGCAGATGCACGTGTGCAAATCGATCAGGCGCGTTTATTGACCTTATACGCTGCCTATAAGATGGATACGCAAGGCAATATGGCGGCATTAACTGAAATTTCGGCCATTAAAGTGGTCGCGCCAACGGTCTTGCAAAATGTGGTGGATATGGCGATTCAGATCCACGGTGGTGAAGGTGTTTCCCGTGATACACCGTTAACGGCTTTCTTTACTCAGGCGCGAAGTTTACGTTTGGCCGATGGACCTGACGAAGTCCATAAAGGCATGATTGCCAAATTAGAACTCAAAAAACGTGGCTATGGTCGTAAATAAGGATAAAAGCAAATGACAGTAATTGATATGGGCGGTCAGGTTCGTCATGGTGAGGAACTGGATATTGCAGCGGTTGAAACATGGTTAAAAAATCAGGGAGTGAGTCTGCAAGGACAGGCAAAAGTCACCCAATATTCAGGTGGTGCATCTAACTGGACCTACCGTTTAGCGTATGACAATGCTGATCTGATCCTACGCCGTCCACCGAAAGGCACCAAGGCCAAATCAGCGCATGATATGGCACGTGAATACAATGTGCAGCAGTATCTGGCACCCTTCTACCCTGTGCTGCCTGAAATGATCGCGCTGTGTCAGGATGAGAGCGTGATCGGTTGTGATTTCTATGTGATGAAGCGGATTGAAGGCATTATTCCACGTGCCAATTTACCCAAAGAATTACAGCTGGATGAACCGCAAGTCCAGCAACTGTGCCTGAATGTGCTGGATAAATTGATTGAACTGCATCAAGTGCCTTATCAAGGTACAGCGCTGGAAAAACTGGGCAAAGGTGAAGGCTATTGCCGCCGTCAGGTCGAAGGTTGGGACGCGCGCTATAGCAAGGCCCTGACACCGAATGTACCTGATTTCGCTTTCGTGCGGGAATGGTTGCAACAACATATTCCGGCCGATTCCAAAACCTGTGTAATTCATAATGACTGGCGGTTTGATAATGTCATTTTAGATCCACAGCAACCGACTCAGGTGATTGGGGTACTGGACTGGGAAATGGCGACCTTGGGTGATCCATTGATGGATTTGGGCAGTGCCCTCGCCTACTGGATTCAGGACGATGACGATGCCTTGATGAAATCCAGCCGTCGTCAGCCGACCAATCTGAAAGGGATGCTGACGCGTCAGCAAGTGGTCGATTACTATCTGGAAAAAACAGGGTTGAAGCCTGACAACTGGGCATTTTATGAAGTATTTGGTCTGTTCCGCCTAGCCGTGATCGCGCAGCAGATTTATTACCGTTATTACCATCAGCAAACCGATAATCCAGCCTTTAAAGACTTCTGGGTCCTGATTCATGCCCTGCATATTCGTGCCCTAAAATTGATTGCACAAGACAATACACAAGCCCAGCAATTAATTCCTGAATATGGCGCAAAACTGAAGGAAATTTTAACAGCATGAGCACCATATATCTGGTACGACATGGGCAGGCCTCCTTTGGGGCGGCCAGTTATGACCTGCTCTCTGCCAAAGGTGAACAACAGGCACAGGCAGCGGGTGAGTTTCTCAGCAAGACTTTAAAATCCTCTCCTTTGGTGGTGGCCGGTTCAATGCAACGCCATCAACAAACCGCGCAACTCGCTTTAGCGCAAGGTTTTGCAAAGGTACCGATTCACACTCAATCCAGCTGGAATGAGTTTGATCATCAGCATGTATTTGCACAATACGAATCCCGCTTTAATCAGCCTGAATTACTCAAACAGGATGTCGCGCAAGTTGCGAACCCACGTGCCTATCTGGCGAAAATCTTTGATGGGGCGATTGAACGCTGGATTGGAGAGCAATATGACTATGAATATCATGAGACCTGGTTAGGTTTCCAAAGCCGTGTAGAAAGTGCATTGCATGGCCTGTGTCAGCAGCTTGATGCCACACAGCAGCGTCAGGCGGTGGTGTTCAGCTCTGGTGGTGTCATTTCAGTGGCGGTGGGTCAGGTGCTGGGCTTGGATGCGAAACAGATCTTTGCGCTGAACTGGTCGATTGCCAATGCCAGTATTACGACGCTGCGTTGGGTGGATGGTCGCTTGCAATTACTGAGTTTTAATGAACATCATTATTTAAAAACACATGATGCAGAACTTCTTACATGGATTTAAACAAGAATAGGTGACGGAAATGGCAAAGACAATTTTAATTACAGGTGCAAGTTCGGGTTTAGGCGCAGGTATGGCGCGTGAATTTGCTGCCAAAGGCTACAATCTGGCACTTTGCGCACGACGTTTAGAGCGTCTGGAAACGTTACAACAGGAGTTGCAAAGCCAGTTTTCCGTTCAGGTCAAGATCAAGACCCTGGATGTGACTCATTACGATGATGTGTTTACGGTGTTTAAAGCCTTTCAGCAAGAATTTGGCAGTATTGACCGCATTATTGTCAATGCAGGTGTGGGTGATGGCCGCCGTATTGGTAAAGGGCATTTTGAGGTGAATCGTGCGACGGCGGAGACCAATTTTATTTCTGCTCTGGCGCAATGCGAAGCGGCAGTTGAAATCTTTAGAGCGCAAAATAAAGGTCATTTGGTGGTGATTTCTTCGATGAGTGCCATGCGTGGTTTACCGAAGCATTTATCGACCTATGCGGCCAGTAAAGCAGCGGTGGCGCATTTGGCTGAGGGTATCCGTGCGGAATTGCTGGGTACACCTATTAAAGTATCAACGATTTTCCCTGGTTATATTCGTACTGAATTGAATGAAGGCGCCAAGAAACTGCCGTTTGAAGTGGATGAGAAGACAGGAAGCAAGGCTTTGGTGAAAGCCATTGAGAAGGAACCAGTGAAGGCGTATGTGCCACAGTGGCCATGGTTGCCAATGGGCATAGCAATGAAGATTTTGCCGTTAAAATTGGTGAATAAACTGAGTTGATGGCAATTTAAAATGCATGTGTACATATGTTTATTTGGCAATATTTTCACAGCCTCATATAGGCTGAATAGTCGAGTTGTTTGGGGATAGGCGTTTCCTTACTTTTCAGGGATGAAAAGTAACAAAAATCCTTTGTTGAGCAGAGGGTACATCCATGTTACCCCTGCTCAACTGGCGGCATCCATGCCGCCTGTCACGATAGTAAATATCAGCAAGAAATTAATTTAATCTGAGTTCGACAAGAAAGATGATACGCGTAAACGTCATCCACAACCTGAGCTAACTAAAGCGTTTAAAGCTTTGAGTTAGTGCAAGACAAACAAAGTACGTAGTTTGTTGCTCAAGCATAGCTTTCACCTTACGGTACGGCAAAGATTATTAATCTTTGCTATTCGTCCCTCAGGTTTTGCCTACTTTTCCCGAAAGAAAAGTAGAGCGAGCCGCAGGCTGATCCAGAAATTAGATAAGAACCTGCAAGACTCCGTTAAGACAATAGTTTTTCAGAAAGTGCTGACTTTGATTATGACAAAGCTGTAATCAACTTTTGGTGTAAACCACCAAAACCGCCATTGGACATGATCACCACAGCATCCCCCTCACCTGCTTCATTCACCACACGGGTAATGATCTCATCCAATGAACGGCTGACTTCTGCCTTGTTTGCTGATGCCGCAATCACAGGTTGCAAATCCCAATCCAGACCTTCAGGTTGATACCAGATCACTTCATCCGCTAAACGCGCTGAATGTGCCAAACCATCTTTATGGCTGCCCATACGCATGGTATTTGAACGTGGTTCAATGATCGCCCATAGCTTACGTTCACCTAGACGTTTACGCGCGCCGTCCAGTGTGGTTTCAATGGCAGTTGGGTGATGGGCAAAGTCATCATAGACTTCGATGCCACGCACTGTCCCTAACAGCTCCATACGGCGTTTTACCCCACCGAAGTTGGATAAGGCTTCACAGGCCTGTTCAAGGCGAACCCCCACGTGTTGCGCAGCAGCAATGGTCGCTAAGGCATTGGCAACGCTATGTTGCCCAGTCATGTTCCATTTCACCTCACCCACGACCTTGCCCTGTTCAAGCACTTTAAAGTGGCTACCATCCGCACTGATCAACTCAGCAGATAACGCGGCTTGTGCATTTGGCTCTAGACTGGTACGAATCACTGGTGTCCAGCAGCCCTGCTCCAAGACTTCATCAATGTTGGTTTCAGTAATGGGCGCAATAATACGACCTTCACTTGGAATGGTACGGACTAAATGATGGAACTGTTTTTGAATCGCAGCGAGATCATCGAAAATGTCAGCGTGGTCAAATTCAAGGTTGTTTAAAATTGCGGTTTTAGGATGATAGTGAACAAACTTAGAACGCTTGTCGAAGAATGCAGAATCATATTCATCCGCTTCAACACAGAAATATTGACCACCACCTAAACGTGCACTTTCACTAAAACCAAGCGGTACGCCGCCGATCAAGAAACCTGGATTTAAACCCGCCTGATCCAGCACCCAGGCCAGCATTGTCGTGGTAGTGGTTTTACCATGTGTACCTGCGACACCGAGTACGTGTTTGCCTTGCAGCACATGGTCTGCCAGAAATTGTGGGCCAGAAATATAAGGCAGGCCTTCATTCAGCATATATTCAATCGCATCAATGCCGCGTTTCATGGCATTACCGACGATCACAAGATCAGGATGCGGCTGTAAATGGCTACGGTCATAGCCCTGCATCAGTTCAATACCCGCATTTTCGAGTTGAGTTGACATAGGTGGATAAACATTGGCATCTGAACCTGTGACTTTATGTCCTAAATCTCGTGCGAGTAGAGCCAAAGACCCCATAAATGTGCCACAAATACCCAAAATATGCAGATGCATAACGCGCCTTCTCCACTGCTCTTCATACAGCACTGATATCGTATGTATGATTGTCGTTATCAATAAAAATCAAACGCAACGATAGCAAGGCTTGCATGGAAAAGATAGTCAAAATTCGTTGTTGTTGTTTAGTTCTAATTCTGCAGATGAATGCTAAAATTTCAGGGTTTTTACAAGCATATCTTCTCTGCGATTCACCCTTGATCTGGATACCAGCACATTATGTTGAGCCCTACTCTTTTAGCGTTATGTTTGTTGATTATTTCCAACTGTTTTATGACCTTGGCATGGTATGGACATCTGAAAATCCTGCATGATGCGCCGCTCTGGCAAGCGATCCTGTTTAGCTGGTGTATTGCCCTGCTGGAATACAGTTTTATGATTCCTGCCACCAAATTGCTCAACCAGCATGGCTGGAGTCTGGGAGAAATGAAGATTACCCAGGAAGTGGTGACATTAATGGTGTTTGTGCCCTTTATGATTTTTGTCTTTAAACAGCCGTTTAAGCTGGACTATATCTGGGCAATGCTGTGTTTAATGGGTTGTGTCTATTTTGTATTTCGAAACCAGAGCTAATTTTCGTGAAGCAGTTCACGCGTTCTTTTGTTGGGGATGCTTGAAAAAACCGCTATAATATTTGCCAATTTATTCCTTCGTGCTTGGCGTAAGTCGAGATACTTCTCTATTTTTATCATGTTTTGGAAAAGCCAATGAATGCGGTCGCAACAGATAGCCAACCTTTAGTCGGAATTATCATGGGTTCTCAATCAGATTGGGCAACACTTGAACATACCGCTAACATGCTCAAACAGTTGGGTGTTCCTTTTGAAGCTGAAGTGGTTTCTGCGCACCGTACCCCGGATCGTTTGTTTGAATATGCTGAAACAGCTCGTGATCGTGGTATTCAGGTGATTATTGCAGGCGCTGGTGGTGCGGCACATTTACCGGGGATGTGTGCGGCTAAAACTGATTTACCTGTACTGGGCGTACCGGTTAAATCATCGATTTTAAATGGTGTCGATTCATTGCTTTCAATCGTGCAAATGCCAGCAGGTATTGCGGTAGGTACTTTGGCGATTGGTCAGGCTGGCGCAACCAATGCAGCGATTATGGCAGCGCAGATTTTAGGCTTAAACCGTCCAGACATCGCTAAAAATGTAGCGGATTTCCGTACTGCACAAACAGAAAAAGTATCGAGCAATAACATTCCTGGTCATGAGTGAGGATAAGCAAAGCAACGCTTTGCCCGAATGCAAGACAAGGACTTTGTCCGAGTAAGAGGATAAGCAAACTTAAAGCATCGCTTTAAGGCTTTGCCCGAGCAAAAGAGTTATAGATATGAATAAAACCATCGGTATTTTTGGTGGCGGACAGCTTGGACGTATGATGGCGCAAGCGGCATTGCCACTGAATATTCAATGCACCTTCTTTGAGACAGAAACGGATTGCCCTGCTGCAATTTTAGGTCCGGTATTTTCTAGCCAAAATCCGCAAGGCTTGCAAGATTTCATTGCCAGTGCGGATGTATTTAGTCTTGAATTTGAAAATACGCCTGTAGCGGATGTGGATGTTTTAACTCAAAGCAAAACCCTGCACCCGCCTCGCCTTGCGTTAGCGACTGCACAAAACCGTTTGGCTGAGAAAAGTTTGTTTGATGAGCTCAACATTCCTGTTGCGCCGTATCGTGCTGTGGATAGCTTAGAGAGCTTAAAACAGGCGGTTGCTGATCTTGGCTTACCGATAGTCTTAAAAACCGTGACAGGTGGCTATGATGGTAAAGGCCAGTTCGTATTACGTACTGAAGATCAGATCGACACGGCTTGGGCTGAACTTGGCCCTGCAAAAAGCCTGATCGCTGAAAGCTTTGTTAAATTCAGCCGTGAAGTCTCGATTATTGCGGTGCGTGGACAAAACGGCGATGTGAAAACCTGGGCGCTGGCAGAAAACCATCATCATAACGGCATCTTGTCCCATTCGATTGTACCAGCGCCAAATAGCGTTGATTTACAGCCCGTGGCACAAGATTATATTACCCGTTTGTTAAACCACTTGAATTATGTCGGCGTGCTTACACTTGAATTGTTTGTAACCGAGCAAGGTCTCTATGCCAATGAAATGGCATGTCGTGTACATAATTCAGGTCACTGGTCGATTGAAGGTGCGATTTGCTCGCAATTTGAGAACCATATTCGTGCGGTTGCCGGTTTACCTTTGGGCTCAACTGAAGTGATTCGTCCAACGGTGATGATCAATATTATTGGTCAGCATCCAAAATCTGAAGATGTTTTGGCGCTAAACGGTGCGCATTTACATCTCTATAATAAGTCTGAGCGTACAGGTCGTAAGCTGGGACATATTACCTTGATGCCGAATAATTCAGATGATTTAACCGCTTTATGCCGCCAATTGGCACAAATTTTACCTGTACCATTGGCATTAACAGCAGATATGATCCTCTAAACTTATCCACAATAGCTCAAAAAAAGCGATCTTCGGATCGCTTTTTTCATTCTGCGCTGTTTTTAAATTTAAAATAATAAAGTTGAGCCGTTGTGGATAACTTATTTTAGGTATTTTGAATTTAAAATTATGGGGGTAATTTGAATTTAAATATGCAGTGGATAAGTTGTTCTGTATTTTAAATTCAAAAAAGAGCGCCTGTTTTAAATTTAAAAGTTAAGACCATGGTGGTTTTTAAATTTAAATCATGGGCTGTGGATATCTATTTCTTCTAGAATAACAAGATGAAAAATATAAGCTTAGCGTCTTCTAGATGTTTTGTTCGCATCATGTACTGTTTAAATCGAAGAAATGAATTTAAAAGTGGATAAGTTTTTTAAATTTAAATGCTCAAGTTATCCAGTATGGTATTTTTGAATTTAAATTGGACTTGTTGATAACTTTTAAATTTAAAATAAAGCCTGAATTATGAATTTAAAAGCAGGATTTTAAATTTAAAAACCGAGAAATGAATTCAAAGTTACGTTTCCAAACTATACATCTTCATATAGCGTGTTAAGGTGGAGAGGAAATTTAAATTCAAAAGTTTTGGTTCAGTCATGAAACGTCATTTTTCTTTTTTTCTAGGCACTGCCTTATTTACTTTTTTCAATCAGGCGCATGCCGAGCTGGTGATTAATGGTGCAGCCGTTTCTACACCAGCCACGACCGCACCGGTCGCCAGCAATTATACACCCAATTCTAATTTTCAGGGCTGTATTGCCAATTTGCGTTCGCAGGCCATCGCATCCGGTGTTTCTGGTTCGACCTATGATCGCTATACCCAAAATTTAACCCCAGATTATTCCGTGATTGATAAATTAAATTATCAGCCTGAATTTTCGACACCGATCTGGGATTATTTGTCTGGCCTTGTGGATAACGAGCGCGTTCAGGCAGGGCAGCAAAAATTAAATCAACACCGTGCAGTATTGAACCGTGTCGAGCAGGCCTATGGTGTCCCTGCGGAAACGGTTGTGGCCGTGTGGGGAGTGGAAAGTAATTATGGTGATATTTCCGGTAAATATCCTTTATTACAGGCTTTAGGAACATTAAGTTGTGAAGGTCGCCGTCAAAGTTATTTCCGTGGCGAGTTTTTTGCCACCATGCGTATTTTACAGCGCGGTGATTTAACGCAGGATCAGCTGTACGGTTCATGGGCTGGGGCTTTTGGTCATACCCAGTTTATGCCATCGACTTATGAACGTTTAGCGGTTGATTTTGATGGTGATGGCCGTCGTGATCTGGTTTCTAGTACTACAGATGCTCTGGCTTCAACAGCAAACTTCTTAAAACGGGCAGGGTGGCAAACCGGTATGCCATGGGGCTTTGAAGTCAAAATCCCGCAAGGCATGTCGATTTCTGGTGAAAGCCGCCGTAATAAAAAGCCGTTAAATAGCTGGATAGCCCAAGGTGTGACCCGGGCCGACGGTACCGCATTGATTCAAGGTAATTTATCTGGCAGCACCCCGGCAGGGCTGATTTCTCCAGCCGGTGCTAATGGTCCCGTGTTCTTGGTATTTAAGAACTTTGACGCGATTTATAGCTATAACGCGGCTGAAAGCTATGGTTTAGCCATTGCCCATTTATCGGATCGTTTACGTGGTGGTACACCATTCTTAACTTCATGGCCAACCGACGATCCAGGTACTTCACGTGCGGAACGTCGTGAAATTCAACAATTTCTAGTACAACGCGGTTATGATATTGGGACTGTGGATGGATTGATTGGTGATAAAAGCCGTCAGGCTATTCGCCAGGAGCAAACCCGTTTAGGCTTAAATCCGACCGGACGTGCAGGGCAGCAGATTTTACGCGCTTTCCGTCAGGAACAAGCCAAACAAATGATGCAATAATTGATGCATTAAAAAAGGTCTGCCATATGCAGACCTTTTTTATATTAAGGGGCAGGATCGAGTTTAACGGCTTCTAAAATATCAAAAATCACTGCAGTTACATCCTGACTTAAATCACGGTCATTAAAAATTTCATAAGCAGTAATGGTCACATCCGTATCACTTGGGAGTTGCTTCTGTTCTTCTTCAACCAGATGTTCGATGGGCAATAAGGTCTGTTTGACTTCCAGATGTAAAATCTCGTCATAGGCAACATTTTCATCTTCCAGCTCAACTTCTTGCTCGTTGAAATAGGGAATCAAAATGGAATGGAGAAAGGGGCTAATATCTTCAATATTCAAGAATTCGATATCACGAGTCTGCTCAATCGTACTGATGTGGTCGTTCACTTCAATTAAGATATGATAATAACTCATGCCGATCTCCATTAAGATAAATAGGATGTTTTCATCCACAATAACATGAATAAATCCAAAGAATCGACCCATTCTTGTTACTAAGCAAGCGATAATGGATAAAACACCTATATTTTATAGGGATTAAGGCGCTTGAGAAAAACCCAATAATTCCAGATCGGTATCCGTCAGCTGAAAATCTTTTGCATTCTGCTCTTTAATGCGTGGATACATTAAGGATTTCGGATCTTGAGTATGTTTTAGGCCTAAAGCATGCCCAAATTCATGCGCGAGTGTTAGGCGTAAGTCATCCATGGATGAAAATTCATAAATAAAAATCTGTTGACCGTGAAACTGACCTTTATGCAGGACCTGAGGCTTAAAGGTCTGATTAAATGCCGCTACGGATTCAGTCAATTGTTGGTAGAGCTGTTTCGACTGCTCTGTTTGCGTATTGAATTGTTGAACCAGCTGATTATGTTCAGCAATTTTGGTCTGTAAATCGCTCGCTTGCTGTTGCAGGGTGTGTTGTTGCTGCAGTCGCGCAACTTGCTTTTGATTTTGAGCGGAGGCTTTCAGATTTTGCAGGGCCTGCTGATACTTTTGCTGATTATTTTGATATTCAATCGTTTGTAATTCGAGTCGAGCCCTGGAGTCAGCGACGCTTTGTTTTAGACGCTGTAATTGCTGATTTTTCGCTAACCAATGCTGTTGTTCCTGCTCAAGCTGGTTCAGATTTTCCGAGCGTTTCATGCTGCGTACTTGACGCTGATCAAATACCAAATGAATGACAAACTCGGCTTCTGGATCATAGACAAAATACTGTTGTCCGGTATCTTTTGCCCAGATGGCAGCCGCCTGTTGGCTTAACTCAATCATTTGTGGTTGCGTGATATTGAGACGTGGATCCAGATCGGCAATCCGGTAGCGTAGAGGATGCTCGCTGCTATAACGGATTTGTGTTTGAGGGGTGCTTGAGGAAATTTGGGCAAAAGCTGGCGCTTGGACCAGCATGAACACACATGTAGCCAATAAATGAGAAAAACAACGCATAAAGGGAGATAAAGCTTGAAAAAGGTCGCATTTTAATCAGTTTAAACAGGGAGTCAAATGGATCAATTGAGTGAAGGGTGAGAATTTGGGAAGATATTTCTAGAAAATGAATAAAAATACAGATGTAGAAAAAAGTAAGTAAAATATAGCGGAATAGAGCAAGTTTGCAGCTAAAGTGAATAAAAAATAAAAGCAGAACAGTTGTTTAATTTTTATCCTTTTCTCATGTGTGCTCATCTAAAGAGCGTGTCTGAACTAGGCAAAGCATAAAATAAAGGATTGAAAATTATTTTATTTTTCACATAAAAGCCAAAATTTAACTGATTGAAAAGTAGACAATGAGTCTAGTCGTTCCTCAATCGTTACCAAATTGGGGGGGAATAATTAATACATGGCTTTCACCAGGTCTTTATCAGAATCGGTTAATGCGAACTTTTGCAGGTTCTGTTGTTGAATAATCGGATACATCAAAGAGCTTGGATCATCGGTATGGGCAAAACCTAAGGCATGCCCAAACTCATGCGCCAGCGTTAAGCGTAGATCATGTGTCGATGAAAATTCATAAATCATGATGTGTTTGCCATCAAAATGGCCTTTGTGGAACAGACGGGGCTGAAAGATCTGATTAAACTGATTGGCAGAAGCCACCAGTTGCTGATTGCCTTGATTTAAAGCCTGAATGTCCTGATTAAGTTGTCGGCTACGTTGATTATGTTGCTGAATGTCCTGTTGCAAAGCTAAAGCTTGCTGCTGTAAGGCAATTTGTCGTTGAGCCAGTTGATCCGCCAGAACTTTTGAAGAAGAGCGCTGCTGGTTAAAGCGCTGCGCATCCTGATTATATTGCTGAAATTGTGCGTTGAGTTGTGCCTGTTTATCGGCAATCAAGGCTGAATTTTGCTGAATATCCGCCTTGACCTGCTGTAATTGTTGATTCTGTTTATGCCATTGTTGCTGGTCTTGCTGCAGTTGTTGCAGGCTCTGCACGCGATCTGTACTGCGTTGTTGGCGTTCATCAAAAACCAGATTGATACTAAATTCCGCCTCTGGATCATAGATAAAATTTTGCTGGCCTGTTTCATGTTCCCAGATTTTGGCTGCTTGCTGCGTCAGTTCTAGCACTTGTTGCTGACTTAAATGAAAGCGTGGATCAATATCGGCAATACGATAATGCAGTGTTTTTTTGATGGTTTGATGCTGATGCGGATTAACCGGATTGATATTGGTCTGCGCATAGCTAAGGTGAGGGGAGAGCGTACAGAAATATACTGCAAGCATCGCCATATTCATAATACGCATAAGCCAAACTCCCCTAAATAAGGCTTATTTTTGAGCAGTATTGGATTCAGGTCAAAACGCTATCTATTTAATAAATAAAACTAAAAAGTGTGATTTTTTTCTAATAAATAAAAAAATAAATCGAATAATTTACACTATCGTAAAATCAGCAGCTTGTCTGTTTTTTGTTCATAATTCCAAGAGAATCAAAAGATTAAATTTATTAAGCACGGAACAGCTGCATAAATAGCGATAAAAGTCTTGATTGTTAACTTTTGTAAGATATTGATAAATTGGCAATTTTTTCTAATTTTTGATAAAAAATTGCTGCTTTGTGACATTTAATGTCGAGGCGTATTCTGCGCAAAATGTGAATGATCGCTCATTCTGGAAGGTTTTTATTTACTCTACTTATCTGTTCTTTAACAGGTTTAAATCTGCTTCAGTAAGGCGAAAATGCGCCCTATCCTGATCTTTCATAATCGGATGCATTAATGCATGTGGATCATCAGTATGTTGTAGGCCTAAGGCATGGCCGAATTCATGCGCCAGGGTTAAACGTAGATCATCCTCAGATTCAAATTCATAAATCAGAATCTGTTTGCCATTAAATAGGCCTTTATGGAATAAATGTGGCTTAAAACGTTGTTTATAGTGGTCAACGGATGCATTCAATTGCTGGTCCAGTGCATTAAGCTCATCTATTTGCTGATTGAGCTGCTGAATCTTCTGATTGTACTGGTCAATTTCCTGTTTAAGCGACTGTACATTTTGCTGCAACGCCTGTTGTCGCTGTTGAAGATCAGCTGGATTGGCGAATACCGCCGGATTTTGCCGAGCCTGTTGCTGTGCTTGCTGATAGGCCTGGATTTGCTGATTTAATTGTTGCTGTTTTAAGCCTAAAAATTGCCGGCTTTGAAGAATTTCCTGTTCAATCTGATCTAAGGATTTCTTTTTCTCTTGCCAGCGTTGCTGATTGGATTCAAGCTGGCTTAAATGTTCCCGACGTTGTTCACTCTCGATTTGACGTTCATCATAAATGAGATGTATTGCCAGCTGGGCCTTTGGATCATAAACCAGATAATCCTGTCCTGTACCGTCTTTCCAGATCTGTGCGGCTTGCTCACTGATCGCCTGCACTTGCTCAAGGCTGAGCTTAAAACGTGGATCCACCTCAGCAATACGATAGCGAAGCCGTGTATCAAAGGGTTTGCTGATACGATCGGTCAGTGAGTTAAATTTAAGCTGCGGATGTTGGTAGGTTTGATAACCGGACCAGAACAGAAACATTGCTAATATAACAACGAGGAGATGCTTCATTGTTTAGGCGTACAGAATAAAGACTGATACAGGCTCGGGAGCAGGAGAATTCCCCAGATCAGTGTCGCGAAAATATTGCCCATTTCATAAAAAATAGCACCCAGACCGGATATGAATGTCCAGGAAAAACCGGGCAAAAGATAAAGTAGTAAAAAGGGGAAATAGCTATACAGATATAAGGTTCTTGCCCATGGTTTAAAGAAAAATAAACCCGCTAACATGATCACGGCAATAATAGCGGCTAGGCTTGAAAGCAGAATTTCCCAGTTTTGGGGTTCGGTTGCCAGCAATTCCGCTACGGCAATAGAGCGTTGATCATAGGCATCCAGGATTGTGCCTAAACAAATACAAAGCAGTGAAGCACTTAATAACAGTCTAAATTTGGATTTGCTAAGGATAGGATCATTTTTCATTTTTAGCGCTGAAGGATTTTTTAATTGCCTGAATTATACATAAAAAGAATTCAGTTCCTTAACTTGTTGCAAGCGTTTGTGGAAGTGGGAAATAAGCGGTTGATAGCACGTGCATGCCTATGATTTGGCTCAAACAGCAGATATTTAAAATAAAAAAACCGCGCTTACGCGCGGTTTTTTTTAAAGAGACAAATTATTTTTTGTCATCTTTTACTTCTGTGAACTCAGCATCTACAACGCCATCGTCCGCTTTTTGTTGTTGACCCGCATCGCCACCTTGGAATGCATTTGGATCAAAACCTTCTGCGCCGCCAGCTGCACCTTGTGCTTGTTCATAAGCACGTTGTGTAATTGGCATCAAGATGTTTTGCAAAGCTTCAGTTTTCGCTTTGATGTCTTCAACATCATTTTCTTTAGTTGCTGCTTCAAGTTCAGAAACGGCAGTGCTTACAGCTGTTTTTTCATCTTCAGTGACTTTATCACCAAGATCTTTCACGGCTTTGTTCGAGCTTGAAATTAATGCATCAGCTTCGTTACGTGCTTTTGCAAGTTCTTCAAACTTACGGTCTTCTTCTGCATTCGCTTCAGCATCTTTGATCATTGCTTCGATTTCAGCATCAGACAAACCTGAATTTGCTTTAATCTGGATCGATTGCTCTTTACCTGTGCTCTTATCTTTCGCTGATACTTTTAAGATACCGTCAGCGTTGATGTCGAACGATACTTCAATTTGCGGTACGCCACGTGGAGCAGGTGGGATATCGCCTAACTGGAAGTTACCCAACAATTTGTTTTGTTGAGCCATTTTACGTTCACCCTGGTAAACCGAAATGTCTACTGCAGGCTGGTTATCAGCAGCGGTAGAGAACACTTGTGATTTCTTCGCAGGAATCGTGGTGTTTTTCTCAATGATCGGAGTCAATACGCCGCCCATTGTTTCGATACCTAAAGTTAATGGTGTTACGTCTAATAAAAGCACGTCAGTTTTGTCACCAGACAATACTGCACCTTGAATTGCTGCACCAATCGCAACTGCTTCGTCAGGGTTCACGTCTTTACGTGGCTCTTTACCGAAGAATTCTTGTACTTTTTGTTGTACAAGTGGCATACGAGACTGACCACCAACCAAGATTACGTCAGAGATGTCAGAAGTCGAAAGACCTGCATCTTTAAGCGCGATACGGCAAGGCTCAATTGTACGAGCAACTAAATCAGCAACCAAACCTTCAAGTTTTGCACGAGTTACGTTGATCACTAAGTGTTTAGGACCAGTTGCATCGGCAGTGATATATGGAAGGTTGATTTCAGTTGCATTTGATGAAGAAAGCTCGATTTTTGCTTTTTCAGCAGCTTCTTTCAAACGTTGTAACGCAAGTGGATCATTTTTCAGGTTCACACTTTGTTCTTTCTTGAATTCTTCAACCAGGAATTCAATTAACGCGTTATCAAAGTCTTCACCACCAAGGAAAGTATCACCATTGGTTGATAACACTTCGATTTGTTGGTCGCCATCAAGGTCTGCGATTTCAATGATTGATACGTCAAAAGTACCACCACCTAAGTCGTAAACTGCAACTTTACGGTCGCCTTCTTTTTTGTCCATACCGAACGCAAGTGCCGCAGCAGTTGGTTCGTTAATGATACGTTTAACATCTAAACCAGCGATTTTACCCGCATCTTTAGTTGCTTGACGTTGCGCATCGTTAAAGTAAGCAGGAACAGTAATAACCGCTTCTGTAACTGTTTCACCTAAATAGTCTTCTGCAGTTTTCTTCATCTTTTTCAAGATTTCAGCAGAGATCTGTTGAGGTGCTAATTTTTTGTCGTTTACTTCAACCCAAGCATCGCCATTGTCTGCTTTGATGATTTTGTAAGGTACAAGACCGATATCTTTTTGTACCGCTTGGTCTTCATAACGACGACCAATTAAACGCTTGATCGCGAATAATGTATTTTTCGGGTTGGTTACCGCTTGGCGTTTAGCACTTTGACCTACTAAGATCTCGCCATCTTTATAAGCGATGATCGATGGAGTTGTACGTGCGCCTTCAGCGTTTTCGATTACTTTTACTTTATCGCCTTCAAGTACAGCAACACATGAGTTGGTAGTACCTAAGTCAATACCAATAATTTTTGCCATTGATTGTGTTCCTCTAAAATTTTGTTGCAATGTTTTTGCTTGTTATTCGATATGAGAGTCAATCGGTTTTTTTCAAGCATTTTTATGAAAAAAAATCAAAAAACTCTCAAAATTCTGCATTTTTGAGCAAATAAATGCTCTGTCCAGCGGGATTATTGGCCCACCATCACCATTGCAGGGCGGAGTAGGCGACCATTTAAGGTATAACCTTTCTGTAAAACAGTGCCGATTTGGTTGGCTTGGGCATTTGGATCAATACCTACCGCTTGGTGTAAATCTGCATTGAAACCATTTTGGGTGTCTGCTTCAACTACGCCAAACTTCTCAAGCGTGGTCAATAATGATTTCAAAGTCAGCTTAACGCCTTCAAGTACCGGTGTTTCTTCTTCGCCAGCTGCCTGAATTGCACGCTCGAGGTTATCGACAGAATCGAGCAATTCTTTTGCGAACTTCTCAAGCACGGTATCTTTATGCTTTTCAGATTCACGTTGAATACGCTCTACACTTTTCTGCGCTTCATAAACCGCATTGGCAGTACGTGCTTTTTCTAACTTCAGGCTTTCTTCAAGTTTGGTGATTTGCGCTTGTAAATCTTCAACGCTAAGCTCGTTTGCCTGCTCTACACCTTCAGCTTGAGTTTGTTCAGTCTGTTGCTCATTTTGAATGTCTTGAGCTTGCTCATTGTGCTCATTAGCCATTGATGATCTCCGTTGAAAAAAGTTCTTAAACATGTACAGTCCTTTTGGCGTGAATGCTCTTAGGGTTAAACCCGAACTGCCACATCTTGGTCATTCATTGATAGGGATGAAGTATGGGCAAGCCGACAAAATTCAAGCGTTCAGGTCAATTTAAATCTTTTAATTTTGTTGATTTAAGTAAAAATTCAGGTTTTCAATCACAAAAGCAATAAATTCTTGGGTGATTTTGGGTAAATGTTGCCTTGACGCATAGACCAGCGACAAGGTCAGGTCAGGTGCAGAAAAATCTGTAAATACCTGTTGCAAACGCTGCTGCGCGATGTCCTTGCGTACCAGTAAGCTCGGGAGCATGGCAATACCTTCAGCTTTAAGACACATCTGATAAAGCGCAATCACATCATTGCTTTTAAACGTAACATTTAATGGATAGTTCTGGGGTTGCTGATCTGTATCAAACAAGGTCCAGTACTGGTTATGGGTATGATGCGCAATACAGTCATGCTGAATCAGCTGACTGGGATGCGACAGGGGCGTGTGGTCTTGTAAATAATGGGGATGTGCGCAAAAGGTCGATTCAATCTGGCAGACAGGCCGTGCAATTAAACCATCAGCCACTTTTTGGGTAATACGCAAAGCCAGATCGACATGTGCATCGATGAGGTCAACGGTATTCTCTGTTAAATACACATCAAAATGAATCTGCGGATAGCGCTTTTTAAATTGTTTAATACATTCATTGACTCCAAGCTGAAACAGAAACAGACCACAGGTAAAACGAATGGTGCCGTTATGTTGTTCGGGCGCAGCCAAACCTTCCAGTAACTGCTGTTGCTGTAAAATATTCTCACAATACACCAGCGCTTTTTCACCAGCGGGGGTGAGCGAAACTTTACGGGTATTACGTTGAAATAACCGGGTTGAAAAGGTCTGCTCAAGATGTTCCAGATAGCGGGACACCATGGCTTTGGAATAATCCAGATGCTCGGCTGCTTTACTCAGATTGCCTTGCTGCGCAATACAGACAAAGACTTGAATGGCTTTTAAGGTATCCATGTTTATTATCATTGTTGCAAGATATGCAATATTTTATCTTAGTTTAGTGTGTTTCTTCAGCAAGAATTGCAATTTAAAGTAGTTGTTATCAGATTGGAGATGATAAGATGAATACCAAACCTTATATCCTTGCTTTATCAGCCTTCGCAGCAAGTTCTGCTGCATTTGCACAAGACTTAAAAATCCAGAATTTTCTGGCTCAACCTGAGCATTTTGGCGTGACTTCAACTCTAATTGAAGGGGATAAAGAAGTTTTACTGGTTAATGCGCAATTTTCTAAATCAGAGGCATTGCGGATTGCTGCCGACATTCTGGATAGCGGTAAGACCTTAAAAACCATTTTTGTTAGTTATGGTGATCCAGATTTCTATTTTGGCTTAGACGTATTTAAACAATACTTCCCGAATGTTCAGATCATTGCGACTCCTGAAACAGTGAAACATATTCAGGATACACAAGCGTTGAAAGTTGCCTACTGGGGTCCAAAAATGGGCGCCAATGCGCCAAGTAAAATCTTTGTGCCACAAGCCTATAGCGCGAAGACTTTAAAACTCGAAAATCAGGATATCGAGATTAAAGGTAAAAAAGAACTGACTTATTTATGGATTCCGAGCGCGAAAGCTGTCGTTGGCGGTATTCCAGTATCATCGGGTATTCATTTGTGGACCGCAGATACCCCGACAGTCAAAGATCGTGCTGAAGTGGTTCAGGCTTTAGAAAGTATTAAAGCCCTCAACCCGAAAGTCGTGGTTCCTGCGCATATGAAAGCAGGAGCGGCAGAAGGACTGGATGCGGTAAACTTCTCGATTGATTATTTGAAGCAATATGAGAAAGCTGTGAAAAGCACAAACAACTCGGCTGAGCTGGTAAAAAAGATGCAAACGCAATATCCAGCGTTGGGTGAGTCGAGTAGTCTGGAACTTGGTGCCAAAGTCGTGAAAGGCGAGATGAAATGGCCTTAATTATGGGCTAATTAATAAAAACCGTGATGAAAATGCACGGTTTTTTTATATCTACTACATTTATTTTTAATCATAATTACTTAATTGTAATCTTTTAGGACGGTTGTGCTGTGTTTCTATGAATTATAAAAAAATAAGATAACGGCTTTTTTCATTTTCTATGCCAGTAAAAATCAATGAAAGTGCTGTATTGATAAATGCTTAGCGTTTGGTGAAGGTTGAGAGAATACGTGAATTAAGCAATGAGTTGATTTAAGAAAAATTGCAAAACAATGCGGCTTACATAACAAACTGCAACTAATCCTCATCACGTCCGTGAAAAAAATTGTGAATGATAGGCATCGCAAAGACAACTTTGCTTTTTGTCATAATGAAAGGAAATACGAAATGAAAAAGTTAGCATTGATTTCTGCAGTTGTAGCTGGTGTTGCATTAACAGCTGTAGGTTGCTCGTCTCAAGCTGGTTTGGATGCTTCTGGTTCAGCTCAAACAAGTGCTAGCCCAGCTGGCGTACAAGGTGGTGTTGGTGTAGAAGCAGGTTCATCAGTTGATGTTCAACCAGGTGGTGCTTCAGCTGACGTTTCAGGTTCAGTATCAGGCTCAGCAGGCGCTGGCGCGCAATAATTTTTTATTGTTAAGTTGGCTTCGCATAAGATTGAACAACAGATGCCGCATTTAATCTTATTCATGTACTGCTATACATAACGCGAAGTTGACTTATTCATAAAAATGACACTGTTAAAGTGATATAAAACTAGAGCTCACTGATTGGTTCTAGTTTTATAGTTTTGACAATTACCGCTTAAAACAGCATTGAATTGACATAAAAACTAGCGGTGAATAAGCACTCTGGTTAATGACTTTTTAGTAATAGCCCTTTAGCGTACGACTTATTTCAAATCTTGAACTTGATCTAAGACTTTAGAAAAGCATATAGTCGAAGACAACAACAATGATGGACAGAGCGAGAGAAGGGGACAACAAGTGACAGCATTACCTCCAAAAATACAAACACTGTTAGATAAAGGTCAAGGCCCTGCTGCACGAGCGCTCGACAAGCTGCCCAAAATTGTACAAGAATCTCTAGCCAAGCTTTTAGGCTATCCTCATCAATATCCAGATCTGGATGCATTTACCAAATGTTTGATGGCTGTTCAGATCAAGCAAGGCCGTATTGGTTTTATCGGTGACGATCCGATTAACTCCCGTCGTCAGTTTGATGCACAAATGCTGGCGATTTTGAATAAACCGACTTCGATTGAATCGGTTGAAGATATTCGTTTACCGCTCCAAAGTGGCACGGTGTTCGCCAGACATTATCATCCGGCACCCAATAAAAAATTGCCGATGCTGGTGTTTTATCATGGGGGAGGCTTCGTTGTGGGCGGTCTGGATACGCACGATGAAGCCTGTCGTTTGATTGCCAAGCATGCCAAAGTACAGGTTTTAAGTATTGATTATCCGCTGGCACCTGAAGCTTCACCGCAGTTATTGATAAAATCATGTGAAGATGCGTTGGCATGGGTGTATCAAAACCGCCGTCAATTAAAAATCTATAAAAACCGTATTGCGGTTGCCGGAGACAGTGCCGGTGGAAATATCAGTACGGTAGTGGCTCAACACGCCGTCGGTAAATCTTATGCGCCACAGGCACAGTTACTGATTTATCCTGTGGTTGACTTTAAAAGCAGACATCCTTCCTTCTATGCATATGGTGAAGGTCTGGTCCTCACCAGTAAAGATGTGGATTATGTGACAGACTATTATGCAACCCAGCAAAATGTAGCTTTGGATGATCCATTAATTTCACCAACGTATGGCAGTCTTAAAAAGCTTGCGCCCGCGTATGTGATTACAGCTGGTCATGACCTACTGCATGATGAAGGTGCCATCTATAGTCATAAACTCAGACAAAATGGTGTTAAAGTCCAATATGTCGATTATCCAGATCAAACCCATGGTTTTATCAATTTGACCCCCGTCTCAAGCAAGGCAAAGCGTAATACCATTGAGGTAGCGAAGAACTTTAGAAAGTTCTGGGATAAACACAGTTGATTATCGAGTTAATGACTGAGCGCCGATGTTTCACGTGAAACATCGGCGCTTTGTTTCAGGTAACAAATAGAAATAGCAAAAACAGTTTTGCAAAATTAAGATGAAGATCCACAACACCTCTATTTCCAAGCTGAGAAAAGCAATGATGAAAAAGTTGTTCATGACAACAAGTTTAATTTTGGCAAGCGGTCATTTATTTGCAAATACCATGGTTGATATGAAAACCAGTATGGGGAATATTGAAATTGAGCTATTTGATGACAAGGCGCCTGTTTCAGCAAAGAACTTTGAAAGCTACGTAAAAAGTAACTTCTATACAGGCACAATCTTTCATCGCGTGATTCCTGGTTTCATGGTGCAAGGTGGTGGCCTAGAAGCCAACATGGTTGAGAAAAGCACGAAAGCGCCGATTGTGAATGAAGCAAGTAATGGTTTAAAGAATACCCGGGGTACTTTGGCCATGGCACGGACCAGTGATCCAAACTCTGCAAGCAGTCAGTTCTTCATTAATGTGGCGGATAATAACTTTTTAAACAAATCAGCGATGGATGCAGGCTACGCCGTTTTTGGTAAGGTTACTAAGGGCATGGATATTGTTGACAAGATCGTGAGTGTTCCGACTGGTAACTACGGAATGCATCAAAATGTGCCTAAACAGCCCGTTAAAATTATCAGTGTTCAGATAAAGAACAAGAAGTAAAAAGCAAAGCAGAAATATGAATAAAATATTTCTGCTTTAAATTTATATGGTTACAAGGAATTTGTTTAAATAGTACACGTATTGGTGTGTAAAAAAAGAACACTCAATAAAACAAGGGTTTAAAAAAGCTTGCACACTAAAAAAAATCTCCTATAATGCACACATCCCGACGCAATGAAGCAAAAATAACTTGGCTTTAACGGTTAAGTTGTTAAATATTTATTGCGTTTTATTTATCGCTGACGAGGCGATAAAGAGATCATTAAGAGAATAGAAGAACAACTTGTGTGGATTTTTACTGGTTGATCGATCGAAAATATTTCATTGATTAATTGGTTTAAATTTCTCGAAGTTTATTTGAGCAAATATATAAGTCAGTAATTGATGAGCCAAGATTTGTAGCCATAAGCTACTAATGATTTTAAACTGAAGAGTTTGATCATGGCTCAGATTGAACGCTGGCGGCAGGCTTAACACATGCAAGTCGAGCGGGGAAGGTTGCTTCGGTAACTGACCTAGCGGCGGACGGGTGAGTAATGCTTAGGAATCTGCCATTTAGTGGGGGACAACATTCCGAAAGGAATGCTAATACCGCATACGTCCTACGGGAGAAAGCAGGGGATCTTCGGACCTTGCGCTAAATGATGAGCCTAAGTCGGATTAGCTAGTTGGTGGGGTAAAGGCCTACCAAGGCGACGATCTGTAGCGGGTCTGAGAGGATGATCCGCCACACTGGGACTGAGACACGGCCCAGACTCCTACGGGAGGCAGCAGTGGGGAATATTGGACAATGGGCGAAGCCTGATCCAGCCATGCCGCGTGTGTGAAGAAGGCCTTTTGGTTGTAAAGCACTTTAAGCGAGGAGGAGGCTCTCTTAGTTAATACCTAAGATGAGTGGACGTTACTCGCAGAATAAGCACCGGCTAACTC
>NZ_AMZS01000001.1:0-52385 GCF_000314615.1 Acinetobacter sp. WC-323 | reverse complement strand
CCGCTATAAGGCGGGTATCATAAGCTGAATACATAGGCTTATGAAGCGAACGAGGGGAAGTGAAACATCTCAGTACCCTTAGGAAAAGAAATCAATTGAGATTCCCTTAGTAGCGGCGAGCGAACGGGGAGCAGCCCATTAAGTTATGTGTGTTCTAGTGGAACGCTCTGGGAAGTGCGAACGTAGAGGGTGATATTCCCGTACACGAAAGGGCACACATAATGATGACGAGTAGGGCGAGGCACGTGAAACCTTGTCTGAATATGGGGGGACCATCCTCCAAGGCTAAATACTCCTGACTGACCGATAGTGAACCAGTACCGTGAGGGAAAGGCGAAAAGAACCCCTGTGAGGGGAGTGAAATAGATCCTGAAACCGCATGCATACAAGCAGTGGGAGCACCTTCGTGGTGTGACTGCGTACCTTTTGTATAATGGGTCAGCGACTTATATTCAGTAGCAAGGTTAACCGCATAGGGGAGCCGTAGAGAAATCGAGTCTTAATAGGGCGTTTAGTTGCTGGGTATAGACCCGAAACCAGGCGATCTATCCATGAGCAGGTTGAAGGTTGGGTAACACTAACTGGAGGACCGAACCCACTGTCGTTGAAAAGCCAGGGGATGACTTGTGGATAGGGGTGAAAGGCTAATCAAGCCTGGTGATAGCTGGTTCTCCCCGAAAGCTATTTAGGTAGCGCCTCGGACGAATACCATTGGGGGTAGAGCACTGTTTCGGCTAGGGGGTCATCCCGACTTACCAAACCGATGCAAACTCCGAATACCAATGAGTACTATCCGGGAGACAGACTGCGGGTGCTAACGTCCGTAGTCAAGAGGAAAACAATCCAGACCGCCAGCTAAGGCCCCAAAATCATAGTTAAGTGGGAAACGATGTGGGAAGGCATAGACAGCTAGGAGGTTGGCTTAGAAGCAGCCACCCTTTAAAGAAAGCGTAATAGCTCACTAGTCGAGTCGGCCTGCGCGGAAGATGTAACGGGGCTAAAACTATGTGCCGAAGCTGCGGATGTATACTTGTATACGTGGTAGGGGAGCGTTCTGTAAGCCGATGAAGGTGTATTGAGAAGTATGCTGGAGGTATCAGAAGTGCGAATGCTGACGTGAGTAACGACAAAACGGGTGAAAAACCCGTTCGCTGAAAGACCAAGGGTTCCAGTCCAACGTTAATCGGGGCTGGGTGAGTCGACCCCTAAGGCGAGGCCGAGAGGCGTAGTCGATGGGAAATTGGTTAATATTCCAATACTTCTGTGTAATGCGATGAGAGGACGGAGAAGGTTAAGTCAGCCTGGCGTTGGTTGTCCAGGTGGAAGGCAGTAGGCATGCATCTTAGGCAAATCCGGGGTGCTCTATGCTGAGAGCTGATAGCAAGCTGTACTTGTACAGTGAAGTGGCTGATACCATGCTTCCAGGAAAAGTCTCTAAGCTTCAGTTACACAGGAATCGTACCCGAAACCGACACAGGTGGTCAGGTCGAGTAGACCAAAGCGCTTGAGAGAACTCTGCTGAAGGAACTAGGCAAAATGGTACCGTAACTTCGGGAGAAGGTACGCTGCTGACGGTGATGGGACTTGCTCCCTGAGCTTTGGCAGCCACAGAAACCAGGCCGCTGCAACTGTTTATTAAAAACATAGCACTCTGCAAACACGAAAGTGGACGTATAGGGTGTGATGCCTGCCCGGTGCTGGAAGGTTAATTGATGGGGTTAGCGTAAGCGAAGCTCTTGATCGAAGCCCCAGTAAACGGCGGCCGTAACTATAACGGTCCTAAGGTAGCGAAATTCCTTGTCGGGTAAGTTCCGACCTGCACGAATGGCATAATGATGGCGGCGCTGTCTCCAGCAGAGGCTCAGTGAAATCGAAATCGCTGTGAAGATGCAGTGTACCCGCGGCTAGACGGAAAGACCCCGTGAACCTTTACTGCAGCTTGACATTGAACTTTGACCTTACTTGTGTAGGATAGGTGGGAGGCTTTGAAGTTAGAACGCTAGTTCTAATGGAGCCGTCCTTGAAATACCACCCTGGTAATGTTGAGGTTCTAACTCTGCCCCGTAATCCGGGGCGAGGACCATGTCTGGTGGGTAGTTTGACTGGGGCGGTCTCCTCCTAAAGAGTAACGGAGGAGTACGAAGGTGCGCTCAGCGTGGTCGGAAATCACGCGTAGAGTATAAAGGCAAAAGCGCGCTTAACTGCGAGACCCACAAGTCGAGCAGGTACGAAAGTAGGTCTTAGTGATCCGGTGGTTCTGTATGGAAGGGCCATCGCTCAACGGATAAAAGGTACTCTGGGGATAACAGGCTGATACCGCCCAAGAGTTCATATCGACGGCGGTGTTTGGCACCTCGATGTCGGCTCATCTCATCCTGGGGCTGAAGCAGGTCCCAAGGGTATGGCTGTTCGCCATTTAAAGAGGTACGCGAGCTGGGTTTAGAACGTCGTGAGACAGTTCGGTCCCTATCTACCGTGGGCGCTGGAAATTTGAGAGGATCTGCTCCTAGTACGAGAGGACCAGAGTGGACGAACCTCTGGTGTACCGGTTGTGACGCCAGTCGCATCGCCGGGTAGCTATGTTCGGAAGGGATAACCGCTGAAAGCATCTAAGCGGGAAGCCTACCTCAAGATAAGATTTCCCTAGGAATTTATTCCTCTAAAGAGCCGTTCGAGACTAGGACGTTGATAGGTTGGGTGTGGAAGCACGGTGACGTGTGAAGCTGACCAATACTAATTGCTCGTGAGGCTTGACTATACAACACCCAAACAGTTGTTGTATTCAAGATAAATTCAATACATAACTTGATTTAGTGTAGAAACTAGTTACAATACGACTCAATTAAACTAATCCGTTAATAACTCTTTCGGTACTAAGTGGCAAAAAACGTAAGACCACCCAAAACCAAAACAGTTTGCTGGCGACAATAGCAAGAGTGAACCACCTGATCCCTTCCCGAACTCAGAAGTGAAACCTCTTAGCGCTGATGGTAGTGTGGCACTTGCCATGTGAGAGTAAGTCATCGCCAGCTTTTAAATATGAAACACCCCCTAACTAACGTTAGGGGGTGTTTTTTATGGCGGAAAAAATAAGTTGGTTTATTAAATTACATTCCTTTTGGTATATTTATCTCAGAGCAACCTTTATTTCTTTTAAGTAAAAAATTTATTTGTTAAAAGTTCCAACATAAATCTCGATTCTTACAAATAGTTTGATTGGCTTCACTTTAATAATCTTTACTTGAAGATAAACTATATTTACACAAAATCTATATTATGGTTACATTAGGCATATTTTTATAATGAAAAGTCTAATTCCATTTGGGGATTTGATCGGGGACAAAAAGGAATGATCATGAATAAAAAGCAACTTACTTTAAAGTTGTCGGCGATGGCTATCTCTATCTTATTGGCGAGTTGTGGTGGAGGTGGGGGAGGTTATTATGGTTCAAATGATAATAATTCCTCTGGAGGAAATGGCCAGACTCCTGTCACAGCTGTAAATATTACAAATATTCAGTTATATGATGCGAATAATACGGCTACAAATTCAATTACAGCATCGGGTGTAACCGCTAAAGTAAAAGTGACTGATTCTTCTGGAAAAGGAATTAGTGGAGCAATTGTGACATTTCAAGGGGAAGGTGTTACTTTTGGCACGACCAATGGTGCTGTACTGACCAATGCGGAAGGCGAGGCCAGTATCTCCGTAAAACCACAAGACTTAAATGCAACTGGTGCTTATCAGTTGTCTGCGACGACTAGTTATAAAGGTACAACGGCAACAGCTCAACCTTATAATTTCATACTTCAGGCTGCTAATATTGTTTTAGTTGGAATGACTGCTGCCACGGCTGAATTAGAGTCAGGTGCATCTACCAATATTACTTTGAAGACACAAGATTCAAATACTAAGGTGAATCAGAATAATGTGACCGTTAGCTTTAATGCTACTTGTGGAACTTTTGAGCCAGTAAGCGTTGTATCTTCAAATCAAGGTGATGTAACCACTTCTTATAAAGCAATTGGGACTGATGGAAAATTATGCGAAGGTGAACAAACGATTCGAGCTTCGGGTTCTAATATTCCAGAATCAAAAGTTGAGGTGAGTATTGCTGCAGTTGAGGCGAATTCTCTGGTTTATACAACTTCAAATCCAGTTAATCTAGGAATAAAAAGTAGTGGAACAGCTGCATCAGGCCAAATTGAATTCACTTTATATGCCAATGGTACGCCCGCAGCAAATAAGGACGTAAATATTGAATTAGTCCGTGGTGCTCCAGAAGACCTCAGTTTTATTTCTTTAGGAAACCGTGCAGTTAAAACTGTAAAAAGTGATCCTAAAGGTAAAGTTGTTGTAACCTTATACCCAGGGAATATTCCAGGACCTGTTGAGATTAAAGCAACTCTGGTATCTAATCCTTCAGTTTCAGCATTATCTAAAAATGTGGCTATTTCAACAGGACGAATTACACAAAATGGTTTAAGTCTCTCAATGTCTAAAAATTCTTTGCAAAATGATAAAGATGGAGATACTGCTACAATTATTGCAAGGATGGTAGATCGTACAGGTAATCCAGTACCAGATGGAACAGTAATCAGTTTTATATCGGAAGGAGGAAGTATTACTCCTAATTGTGCCTCGGTGAATGGTTCATGTTCAGTAACATTATCTACCCAAAATCCACGTCCGCTCGATAATCGTGTAACTGTTCTCGCTTATGTAGAAGGTGATAAAGCATTTAACGATATTAATGGTGATAATATTTATACGCCTGGTATTGATACATTGGTAAGTAATATTGGTGATTTCTTCCGTGATGACAATGAAGATAACACTTACAATGCTAATTTTGGCGAATTTCTTTATAAGCGTAGCGCTGGTCTTTTAGATTGTGCAGCCTCTCATATTGGCCAACCTAATATTGCAAAAACTTGTGACAATAATTTGGGTGCTATTATACGTCAGCAATTATTATTTGCTTTCGCCAGTGATACCCCTACTTTTGCATGGAATAGTGGTTTTGATACAACGACTGGAAAAATTTTAAGTGGTAATGGAGATTTTAGTTTCCAAATTTTTGGTAATACAGAAAAGAAAGTTCCAATGCCGTCAGGTACAACGGTTGCTGTTGAAGTAAAAGATAATACAGACTTTAAACCAACTGCAACTTTGACTGAAAAAGTAGGGGATACAACTAAAAAAATACTGACGGTTATGAATGCTGAACCTAAAAAAACGCTTATCGTGAAAATTAATGGAACTGAATATTCAGTCAATATTGATGTGAATGGTACTGGCTCTAGAGAGTTAGCCTCATCAATAAACGGCACACCTGAAGTTATATATGAGAATCAAACTTGTGAAGCTGAGATTAGAAGTGGAAATCTTCCTGTACCAGCCCTCATGGAGCTATTAACGCCTTCAACATTTGGTAATTCTGGCAATGAGATTGTCAAATACAGTGTTAGGTTGAGAAAGTGTACCGCAGGTGATGATATTAAAATTGTGGTGGGTGCACCAAATAAAAAGACAACTCTGCCTTTAGATATTAAATAATTTTTTACTTAAGAAAAATGGAAGCTTAAACGCTTCCATTTTTTATGTATAAAAATAAAATGAATTCGGTAAAGTAATTATTACAAAGTATAAGGACTTTAGTAAAATGATGAACACAATGGATGAATCAGCTTTAAAAAGTGCTTATAAACTGGTTCCCACACTGACTGAGGCAGTCGGACGAACTTGCATTGAGCTACAAGCTGAAACAGCGAAAAGACATAACAGGATAATAGCTAGTTTGGACATGGTTCTTCATCTTATGAAAAAGAACCATCTTCATATAAATCCAAAGATTTAACTATTTTGATCGGGTAATGAAATGTAATGAATTTAATCGTCCAGCAGATCCATCTGTTTGGCTAACTGATATAAATTATTCGAACGGTTCCCTGTGCGGCAGAACATCAAAATCGGTTTTGGCAGTTCATTATAATGATTGGCAAAAGTACGCACGTCCAGTTCAGTAATCTGACCCGCCACTACCGGCTGATAGACATAATCCAGACCTGCATTGCGAGCAGATTCTTCAATCTGTGCACTGGTCGGCTGATCAGGTCCACCTTCCATATCCGGACGGTTATTAATAATCGATTTGAAACCTTTTTCGACAACCTGAGCTACATGCTCCGGGCCGATTTGACCTGCAAAACCTATATTTTCTGACATTTTGTCACTCCAAAATCAAACAAAACATTTTATGCTCTATCATAGCATTAAGCTCGATCTTGGGTTTAAATGTCTATATTAAATAAACGATGATAACGAATAAGATACGCAATGGAGCGCGCATGCATACTTATACAGTTGAGCCGTTGTATGTTGCTAGTGGTGATGAAACCATCGCTGCCGACTTCTATCTTCCGAAAACCAATATTAAACCTGCTGTGATTGTGATGGCGCATGGATTTGCCGGATTGCGTCAATTTAAGTTGGTTCAGTATGCACAGCGTTTTGCCCATGCCGGCTATGCCGTGATTTTGTTCGACTATCGTTATTGGGGCGGTAGTACCGGTAAACCACGTGAACTGGTATCGCTCAGTGCCCAGCTTGATGACTGGAAGAGCATGATTCAATACGCCTCTAACTGTAAGTCGATTGATAGCCGTCGGATTATTTTGTGGGGCACTTCACTCAGTGGTGGCTATGCTCTTAGTTTGGCGACGGATCTGAAAAATATTCAGGCAGTGATGGTACAAGTGCCTTATGTTGACGGGGCAGAGACAGCCAAGCTATATCCATTGCAACGTTATCCAGAAGCATTGAAACGTTCCAGTCAGGATTATATGGGCTCCAAGATGGGCTTGGCGCCAAAAACCTTACCCGTAGTCGATCAATATAAACTCTGTTTCTTACCGACCTCAGACAGTTATTATGGTTATCATTCGATTGTAAACCCTGATTATTACTGGAGTGGCGAAGTACCTGCACGGGTATTTTTAATCTGATGCGTTACCGGCCGATCCAGTTTGTACGCAAGATTAATATTCCAGTGTTATTTATTGCGGCTAAATATGACAGCCTGATTCCGATTGCCTCAAGTCGTGAAGCCGCCACCAATATTGCGCCATTTGTGAGCTATCATGAGTGGGAAATGAAGCATTTCGATATTTATCACGATTCTTGGTTTGAAAAAGCAGTGACAACCCAATTAGAATTTTTACATCAACATATCGGAGTGATGTAAATGATTATTGTCTGTGCATCATGTGGTGCAAAAAATCGTGTACCTGAAGAAAAACTAGCGGCTCATCCCAATTGCGGTCAATGTCATCAAGCATTGCTGCCTTTAGAACCGATTGAGCTGAATGAACAAAACTTTAGCAATTTCATTAGCAATAGTGATTTACCTGTGCTGATTGACCTATGGGCAGAATGGTGTGGTCCATGTAAAATGATGGCGCCACATTTTGCTCAGGTCGCCAAACAAAATCCTTACGTTGTTTTTGCTAAAATTGATACGGAAGCAAACCCACGTTTGAGTGCAGCATTTAATGTCCGCAGTATCCCAACCCTGGTTCTCATGAACAAAACCACAGAAGTGGCGAGAATCAGTGGCGCATTACGTGCACCTGAACTGCAACAGTGGCTAGACCAGCAATTACAGCAACAGCAAGGAAATTAACATGAGCGAACGCCCAAAGCATCCTGAAGGGATCTTATCTCTACAAAATATTGCCATGCCAGCGGATACCAACTGGAGTGGTGATGTTTTTGGAGGCTGGATTGTTTCCCAGATGGATCTGGCTGGAGCGATTCATGTTGAACGTTTTAGTAAAGGCCGTTGTGCGACGATTGCCATTAATCAGATGACTTTCCTTGTGCCTGTAAAAGTGGGTAATGTGATTAGCTGTTATACCAAGATTCTGAAAGTCGGTAGCAGCTCGGTACAGGTTCAAATCGAAGTGTGGAACAGTCACGATGATTCACGTGAACCTGTACGGATTACCGAAGGCGTATTTACCTTTGTTGCGGTGGATGTAAATGGAAATAAACGTTTAATTACAGATGAAATTAAGCAGTCTTTTCTAGCTTCACAGTCAGCTTAAATGATCCGTTTTAATATCTGCACTTACTAGAACAGATGATGATGTTTTAACACTATTTTTTAATCGAGAATATACAGATGGCTGAAGAACTGGTTTTACAACAGGGCCACAAAGTTGAGCAATATCAAAGTATCCTGCCACAGATTCAGGCTATTGTTGAAGATGAAGCTGATGTGATCGCGAATCTGGCCAATATCTGTGCGGCACTCAGACAGCAATTTGGCTGGTTCTGGATTGGCTTTTATCTGGTGAAAGGAAATGAGCTGGTATTAGGACCTTTTCAAGGACCAATTGCTTGTACCCGTATTGCCAAAGGTCGTGGTGTGTGTGGTTCAGCATGGCAACAACAGCAAGTAATTGTGGTGCCAGATGTGGATCAGTTTCCCGGGCATATTGCCTGTAGCTCTGACTCCAAATCGGAAATTGTGTTACCCATCATGAAAAATGGTGAGTGTATCGGCGTGCTGGATATTGACAGTGATGAACTGAATCAGTTTGATGAGGTTGATGCTGAACATCTCCAGCAATTGATGGCAATGATTGAAAAATTTATCTAAGCCCAAACTAAAAAAAGCCCACATGATGTTGGGCTTTTTTTATATGTACTTTGATTAGAACATGGTATTGGCATTTTTGCTGTTTTCTGGAATGTTCTGTATTACATCCCAGTGCTCTACAATTTTGCCATGATCAACCCGGAATATATCTATAATGGCTCGACCCCGGTCAGTGTCATTTTCAGTCGAATGCACATGCAGGACGACTAAATCTCCTTCAGCAATCACTTTCTTGATGACATTCTTTGCCTGAGGATGATGAATAAATTTTTGCGTAAAGAAGTTTACAAAAGGCGCCTTACCATCAGGCACATTCGGATTGTGCTGAATATACTGATTCCCAATATAACGATCCGCATATTGTTTGACCTGATGTTTCAGGAAAACACCTTCATAAAAATCGGTGACAATTTTCTTGTTTTGTTCAGCTACAGATTGTGTGTGCTTTGCGGGCACAGAAACGCGAGAAGAGGCATCCGCAGCAAAGACTTGACCTGGATAAAATGCTAGATTGAGCAGGACAAATACATGGGAAAGAAGCAATGTTTTTTTCATTTTTAGCATCAGAACACAAACAGATAGGCTTGTACCCTGATACTAATGATGAACTTGGAGTAGTCTAGACCGGTTATTATTTTTTACGTTTTGGTAACCAGGCCCAAAGCATCTGGCACTGGATCGGTTCGTTACCAGAATCATCAATCACGGTCACAGGAATCAATAACTCGCCTTTTTCATTCTCGGCAATAAACTTTTGCTGATCTGCCGATAAGCTCGCTGTCGCAGTTAAACCACCTTGCGCGACTTTTAAATAATCCACATGCAATGATTTGATCAAGACGATCCGATCATCCGGAACATGTAAACCCGTTAAAAAGCCCGTCGCAGTTTCTGCAAGTAATGCCATCGCTGCGGCATGAACCCCTTTAATATGGTTCTGCATATTGCGCTGGTTTTCAATACGAACAGTCACGTGGTCTTTATCCACCTCCAAATAGCGGATATTGGCTGTGCCGACCATAGGAACAACACGACCAAACGCTTTGCTCCAGAGCGTGCTACGAATGCCTTTTGGAAATTTAGAGGTGGTTTTAACCAGCTTATAAAGACGGTTATCTTTTGCCATGGTGAACCTATTACTTAATCTTTGAAGTTATTAAATTGCAGGGGCAGACCAAATTGTTGTTCACGTAAAAAGTTCATCACTTGTTGCAAAGTATCGCGCTTTTTATCCGTGACACGGATTTTGTCTCCTTGGATAGAAGATTGCGCCTTGATGCCACTTTCTTTAATGGCTTTATTAATTTTTTTTGCGGTATCTGAGTCAAGTCCATCTTTAAGCTTGATCACTTGCACTACATTTTTACCTGAAGCGGTCGCCTTTTGCGGGTCAAGTGCCTGTACGTCAACTTTACGTTTATAGAAATGGTTTTCCAGCATGGTATAGACTTGTTCACACTGGAAATCACTTTCAGTTGAGATTTTGATTTCTTTATTTTTTTCATTTAGCTCAATTGAAACATCCTGCCCACGGAAGTCAAAACGTGTAGCAATTTCTTTTTGCGTGTTTTGCACCGCATGATTGACTTCAAATAACTCTAATTCAGAAACAATATCAAAAGAAGGCATAGTTAGACCTTTACAAAGGGAAAGAATATTTGAGATGCTAAGGGGGTTTTCTTCATTTGCCAAGTGTTGTTTACATCAAAGGAGTGCACAATGATCCGTAAACAAGAAATTACAACATTTGAGTTCCCAGAAGGCGCAGTCATTTGGGATGTCCGTGATACCAAAGCGTATACAGAGGCTCATGTCAAAGGGGCGGTGAATCGTCCAATTGCTGAATTAACTGCGGATAGTTTGACTCAAGTGGCAGCGGATCAACCGATTTACATTCTGTGTGGTGGCGGTAGTAAAGCACCGCGCGCAGCAGAGCTTTTAGACGGTATTGATAGTTCTCGTGAGTATGTTGTATTGATGGGTGGCACACGCGCAGCACGTGATGCAGGCTTAGCTTTGGAACAAGGCGCTTAAAACACTCAAAAATTTGCCAAAATACCCGGGTATTTTGGCAAATTCAAAAATAATAAAGATTCAAACGTCCAAATACTTAACCTGAATAATACGGTTTTTTAGCTTTTACTTTCTTCTGGAAGCGTTGCGGATTCAATTTATCCAGTAACGGTTGTGGAACCGGACACAGTTCACCCAAGATCAATGCCGCCAGAATCTCACTACATAGTGGCGCAAACAAGAATCCTTTCGACCCTAAACCTGCAAAGCTATAGTTTTGCTCATGGTTGTGGACTTTGCCGACCAGAGGAAAGTAATCCAGACTCTGGGCACGGACAGCGGCCCGACCTTGCCAGTGCTCTAGAGCAGGCAACTGTTGTGCATATTCAGGGAACACGTTGTGGATAAGTTCGTAGTTATGCACATGGTCTTCAGCCAAGACTTCGGCATCATCCCGATTGGGATAAAAAGATGCGCCGAGAATCAAGTGTGAAGCATCCAGTTGCATGCAATAGCCGCCATAACTATAGGCCTGATCCAATGCTAAAGGTTGCGGGCTATTCTCAACCCAACTGACTTGTCCCCGAATGGGCTTTAAAACCGGGTAGTTTTCAAATAGTTCCGCACTTTGTTTGGCGCAACAGACAATAACATGATCTGCCGTGGCGATCCGTTGTTGCTCCTGCCAAAGTTCAGTTTGTGATCCGACTGAGTTTAAGCGGGAAATTCTGGCTGTTTTTATGCTGATATTCGGATGCTGTAAGATTTCATCGCGTAACTGGTGTGGAGAAACTGCACCTGCATGATGTAGTGTCAAATTCGGCAAGTCTGTCTTCGGGAATTGGTGCTGCTCTGATGGTACTGATAAAACACCTTCAGGATATTGTTCTGCCAAAGCCAGTAATTCATCTGCATTCTTCAATGCCAATTGCTGGACCTGAATTGGCCTAAAAGCCTTAAAACGCGCATAAAAGTTGAGCGCATGTTGCCAGCTTAAGGTCATCAGGTGTTCAGGTGCCTGATCAATCGGGCATAGTTTGGGATTGAGTAGCGCCAGTGGATTGCCAGAAGCACCTGCAAGCGGCTCATTTTGCTCATATACGGTGACTTGATGACCACGTTGAGCAAATGCCCAGGCTGAGCTTAAACCTGCGATTCCAGCGCCAATAATCGCGATCTGGCGTGGTCCGGTGTTTAATCGGCCTGTATTTGCTTCGGTTTCGGTGGCAGGGTGCTGTTCCGACTTTATTGAGCCTGTTTCAGGTGTGGCAATGTCCTGCCAGATCGCTTTGAGCATTTCCCGTTTATGACCAAAACCCCGTGGACGGCTAATCTGGATGCCATGCTGTTTCAGTCCACGTTTCAGTACTCCAGCCACGCTAAAGGATGCGAAGGTGGTTCCGAACTCGGACAAACGCACGATGTGATTCAGCACATTTTCTTGCCACATATCCGGGTTACAGGAAGGCGCGAAGCCATCCAGAAACCAGGCATTGACCGCTTGTGTTTTGGGGATGACGGGGAAGATATCCTGTGCATCACCCAGCCATAAATCAATGCTGAAACGTTGTTCTGGAAAGCTGAGACGATGACAGCCTGCAATCGGCAGGGGATATTGCTGAATCAGCTGTTCGGCCAGTGGCTTTAGCTCAGGCCAGACATTCAGTGCGCGAACCAGGTCTGCTTTGCTGAGCGGAAACTTCTCTACACTGATAGCATGCAGATGGCTATGGTTATCTGGACGCACCTGTTGCCAGAGTTGCCACAGGGTCAAAATATTCAGCCCTGTGCCAAAACCAGTTTCTCCCACACAGAAGTATTGATAATCACTCAGTTGCGCAAGACGTTCGGTTAAATCATTACCGTTTAAAAACACATGGCGTGTTTCAAGTAAACCGTTAGCTTTGGAAAAGTAGACATCGCCAAATTGCTTGGAAATGGGAATCTCGATACCATCGACCCATTCCCAGTCCAGATCAGCGGTTTGTAGTTTTGATGAGAGAGACATAAATAAAGATGTTGGTTTTACCACTGACGACGGCGTTTAGTGTAAACATAACTGGCAATAAAGAAACCGAGAATCACACCGACCGCAATGGTCATGGCGCCGTATAAAAACATTTGTGCGCTACGTTCGCTTTGCAACACCTGAACCTGAACCGTTAAATTGTCATTTTTTAACTGTAGTTCCTGATTCTGTGCCAGTGCTTCAAGATTGGCATGTTCAAGTTGCTTCAAACGGCTGGCCTGATCCTGAATCATGGCTTTGACTTTGGCATCTTGCTGTTGTTTGGCTTTAACAATCTGTTCAGCCGTCAGCGGTTTAGCAGCAGTGGCAGTTGGGTTGGCAGATGTGGCGGTGGTGATTTTAGCTGGTGTCGCTGGAGCGACTGCTGTTGGAGCAACAGTCGATGTAGCAGGTTCTACCGCCCATGCACTAGAACTGAGTAAACTTAAAATGAAAAAGCTTTTGACTGCAATGTGCATGATTTACCCTTTTGGAAAAGCTTTGTTGAACGGTCTAACCTCAATATCTGAGTAGATCCCTTCTTTTAAAAATGGCTCTTCCTGAATCCAGGCATCCAGTGCTTCGCGGCTATCAAATTCAACAATCATGGTACTGCCAAAAAAGCCTGCCTGTGGATCATTGGGATCTTTAGGATGTGCACCCGCAGCAATTAAACGACCTTCATCATCTAACTTTTGTAGACGTTCAATATGTTGCGGACGGGTGGCTAAACGTTTTTCCAGAGTACCTTCGCGATCAGTACAGGTCAGCACAAAATATGGCATGGCAGTAGCTCGATGATTTAAAATCTATTCAGTGGTTTTGAAATGTTTTCGTAAGAAAAACAGTATAGCAGCAAGGTAACTCAGAGAAACGATAATATCGCCAAAAGCCGTGAATTCGCCCCAATATTTTCCTTGCATATAGACAAAACCAAAGAAGAAATGCAAAGCAGCAAGCAAAAAGAATTGACCGCACCAGGCCCAGTTCAATTTGATCCAGCCTCTAGGGCTCAGCTCTAACATTGAACCTAACAGTTTCTGGATAATTGGCATGCGTTCTTTATTAAATAAAGGTGTCACTAAAAAGCCCAGACCAATCCCGATATTGATAATAATCGCCTTCATTTTGATGTAGGTGACATCGCTAAAAATCAGCGTGATGCCTCCAAAGATGACCGACATGAGCACGATAAACCATTGCATTTTTTCCAGCTTGAATTTCTGGAAAAAGAACAGGCAGCCATAGACCACAAGCGTCGAGATCAGCAGGGCACAGGTCGCCACCAGAATATGGTTCTGGTCGGTATTTCCTGCGCTGCCCACCAACTGCAACAAGGGATGATGACTATCTTTAGGATCGGTGGTTTTATAAAAATAAAAGAAGATAATAATCGGAAGATAGTCGAGCAACGCTTTCATGTTACAGTACGATGATGAAATAGGTCAGATAGCATAATACAAACCATGTTCGGTGTCGATTTACATACCCATACGCTCATTTCCGACGGTACCTTCTCTCCTGAGCAACTGGTACAGGCTGCTGTTGACTTAAAAATACAGATACTGGCCGTGACCGACCATGACACTATGGATGGGCTGGAACGGGCGCAAAATTATGCACAAGACCATGATATTCAAATTATTTCTGGAGTAGAGGTTTCCAGTCAGTGGTCGAGACCCAATACCAAAAAGAGTTACGGTGTGCATATCGTGGCTTTAAATATGCAAGATGAAGCACCGATCAGGGCCATGCTGGAAAATCAGAAAAAAATCCGTGCGGAACGGGCCAAAGTGATTTGTCAGCTCTTAGAAAAATGTATCGATTTTGATATTTACCCTAATGTGATTGCCCAAGTGGATGGGGAGGCAGATCGGGTGACTCGCACCCATATTGCCAAAGCCTTAGTCGAAAAGAATATAGTCAGTCGTCCGCAGCAGGCTTTTGACCGTTTCCTGAAAGAAGGCAAGAAGGCCTTTGTCAAATTCGAAGGGGTGGGGCTGAAAGAAACCATCGAGATTATTCATGCCAGTGGCGGGTTGGCTGTTCTGGCTCACCCAACCCGTTATGATTTGTCGGCAACCAATATCCGTTACCTGATTGAACTGTTCGCTGAATCTGGGGGGGATGCGGTTGAGTTACCGCCGAGTATCGAGCCCGCTTCAACCCGACAGATGGTCGACCGGATGATTCAGCAATTTAATCTGGCGGTTTCAATTGGCAGTGATTTTCATGGCGACAATATGCCGTGGATCAAACTGGGACAAACGCCGCGAGTCAATCAAGGTCAGAGCGGAATTTGGGAACGCTTTCGATAAGTGGAACAATGAAAAAATTACAACTTTGCTTCATCGTTGTTTTATTCCTGATTGTTTTATGGAGCATTCAATGGATGTTTCATGGTTTTGCAGGACTCTAAATCAACTTAGGTTTTAATTTGCCAATCAGCGTGTTGCTGGAAGTAATCGCTTAAATAATCTAAAAAGCATTGCACCTTTGGCGGTACCAAGTCCCGATGCGGAAACACGGCATAGATTGCAGTGGCTTGCACGGGAAAATCAGGCAGCACCTGAACCAGTTTGCCGGTGTTTAAATCTTCCGCAACATGCCAGAGCGAATGATTGGAAATGCCTAAGCCGTGTAAGGCAGCCTGTCGAATGGCTTCACCCGAATTGCTACTAAAGTAACCTTCAACACGGATCTGTTCAGTTTCCCCCACTTTATTCAGGAAATACCACTGGTCGGTTAAGCCATTGGCATGCTGTTGCAAAATACAGCGATGAGCTTTGAGATCAGATAAGCTTTCTGGAATCCCATAGTGTTGCAGGTAAGCGGGTGATGCACACAGCAACCTGGGATTTGAGCTTAATTGTCTGGCAATCAGACTGGAGCTTTGTAACTGTCCGATCCGAATCGCCAGATCCATGCCTTGTTGAATTAAATCAATGTTTTGATCATTCAGGTCCAGATGAATGTTTAGTTCAGGATGTAACAGCGCGAATTTGGCAATCACAGGCATTAAGATCTTGGTCCCAAAGATTGCGGAAGCGGTCATGCGCAATGTCCCGGAAAGGATATGATCTTTGACTTTTAATGACTCATGTAAATTGACAAAATCAGCCAGCCAGCTACGCCCGTGGGTCAGCAAGGTACGGCCTTCTTCTGTCAAGCTGAGTGTGCGGGTGGTACGATGAAATAAACGCAATTGTAGCTGTTGTTCCAGACGTTGCAGTTTCTGGCTGGCGACAGACACGGAAATATTGGCATCTTGCGCGGCTTTGCTGATCGAGCCCAAGTCTGCAACCCGAATAAAAAACTGGAAATCTTCGGTATTCATTATCAATAAAACCAGAAAAGTATTTCCTGATTATCGTGGTTTTTTTAATAAACCCCTAGCGCTATTTTAGCTCTTAAGCAAATACAGGTTTAAGAGAAGCATCATGAAATATCATTTTCTAGGAAACTCAGGTTTAAAAGTCTCGGAATTAGGATTTGGCGCGGGTACTTTAGGCGGGCAGGGACAAATCTTTTCTGCCTGGGGGCAGGCCAGCCAAACCGAGGCCAATCAAATGATTCAGGCGGCTCTGGATGCCGGGATCAATTACTTTGATACCGCAGACGTCTATTCGGATGGCGAGTCGGAGCGAATGCTTGGCAAGGCTTTGGCCTCGAAAAGACAGCAGGCAATTCTTTCGACCAAGGTGGGTATTCGTAGCTCTGCGCATTTGAATGCTGCAGGATTTAGTCGGGACTATTTACTTTCCGCCGTGGAGCAATCGCTGACCCGACTCGGAACCGATTATATTGATGTATTGCAATTGCATCAGTTTGATAGTTTTACTGCATTACATCAATTGATGAAAACGCTGGATGAACTGGTACGCAGTGGTAAAGTCCGTTATATCGGCGTGTCCAATTTTGCTGGCTGGCAACTGATGAAAGCTCAGGCGATTGCAGAACAATATGGTTATGAAAAGTTTGTGGTCAATCAGGTCTATTATTCTTTAATTGGCCGTGATTATGAGTGGGATCTGATGCCTTTGAATGACGACCAACAGATCGGGGCAGTGGTGTGGAGCCCTTTGGGCTGGGGACGCTTAACCGGTAAATTTGATCGGGAAAATCCGATTCCGGCCCAGAGCCGTTTGCATGATACGGTACAGTTTGCACCGCCTGTGAACGAGGCACATCTTTATCAGGTCATTGATGCACTCAAACAGATTGCAATCGAAACGGGTTATTCCATTCCCCAAATTGCCTTGAACTGGCTGTTACAGCGTCCAACCGTTTCCAGTGTCTTGATTGGTGCCCGTAATCAGACGCAACTGCAAGAAAACCTCAAAGCAAAAGATCTTCAGTTATCGACTGAGCATCGGGTGCAGTTAGATCAGGCCAGTGCGATTTATCCACCTTATCCTTATTATCCGTACTGGAATGGACAGTTCACGGAGCGCTTCAAGTCTCTGGTACACTCACAGTTTGTTTAAGCATTTGATTCATCATCCGAATAAAAATGCCCTCATTGGAGGGCATTGAAATTAAAGCAGGTTATGATCTTGGGCCTGAATTGGCGGTGGCGTCGGGCGGCCCAACGTGCCGAGTAATTCGATCTCAATCGAGCGAACCATGGCATCAAGCGGTAGGTCGTTACTTTGTGTGCCAAAAGGTTCTTCAATTTCAGTACTTAAGGCATCCAGACCAAGAAAGGTATAAGCCAGAATTCCCACCAGTAAGGGGGTAGCCAAACCTAACAAAGAACCTAAGCTGAAAGGTAACATAAAGCAGAAGAAATATACGGTTCGATTCAGCAACACCGAATAGGCGAAGGGAATTGGCGTGTTGGCAATACGGTCACAACCGGTTTGCATTTCGCTTAAAGCCGCCACATGACGGTTCATCTGGGTATAGATAATATCTGAGATTTCACCCTCTTTCATGGCCTGTAACAGTTCCCACTGGATCAAGCTTAAGGTGTATTGCGGGGCATTGTGCTGTTGGTAAAGCTGGGTCAGCGCCTGTTGGCTCAAACCGCTGGTTTCCGTCAATTCGGTCGGATTTGCGGTTTGATGGCGCAAACGGTCACGCAAAACATTGGCAAACACAATCACATTTTGAATGATACGTTCCCGGCGGGCTTGGGTTAGAACACGACAGTCCCGATCAAAATGACGGGCTGTGGCAATCAGAACTCCCCAGAGTTTACGGGCTTCCCACCAACGGTCATAACAGGCGGTATTTTTAAAGCCCAGAAAAATCGACAGGACCACACCGATCAGGGTAAAGCCAACCAATGGAATTTCAGGAAACCGGTAAAGGCCGACATATTCAACACCACCAATAATGGCAGAGATCAGCATTACGAAGCCGAGTGAAGGTAAAATTTTGGGTAGAATCGTCCCACGCCATGAGAATAAAACTTTAAAAATACTCGGCTGGTCACGGACAATCATGTTATATGAATCATTAATTTTATGTGTTGATGTTCATGCTAGATTCAGGCTTTGTCAAGACCAGATTGCCTGATTGGAGCAGGGTTGAGTAGTTGTTGTTCAGAAAAGGAAAAATGTCCTTCAGGCGAAATAATAAAGTGGTCGATCAGGTGGATTTCCAGCAATTTACAGGCCTGTTTCAACTGCTGGGTCAGATAAATATCTTCGGGTGAAGGTTGGGCAACTCCATAGGGATGATTATGGGCCACCACAATCTGGCAGGCTTGCTGTTGTAATGCATAGCGTAAGGTCTGGTTGAGTGAAACAGTGCAGGAATGATGCGAGCCAAAAAACAGTTTTTTGAAATGCAATTTTCTCAGCTCTGCATCGAGACACAGTACGGCAAAGACCTCCTGCTTTTCTCCCAACAGTTCATAACGTAAATAGTCGAGCACCAGCGTAGAGGTATCCAGACAAAGTCGTTGCTGATGGAAATGATTATTCAGATAACGTCGCCCCAGTTCTTTGACTGCCATGAGCTGGGCGTACTTGGTCGCAGCAATGCCATTAAATTGTGATAAGTCCTCAAGATTGGCATCAAATATCAAGTTAAGTCCGCCAAAGTGTTGAATCAAAATACGCGCCAACTCCACCGCAGAGTGCTGTTTCGAGCCTGAACGAAGAAAAATCGCCAACAGTTCGGCATCAGATAAGCTTTGTGCACCTTGAGATAAAAGTCGTTCTCTGGGACGTTCTTGCTCGGGCCAGGTTTTTATTGATTGATTCAACGCTTATTTTCCCTTTGATTTTATTGTGATTATTATTTTTTTAGGCAAAAAGAAGTGCCAGGCGTTGCCTTTTGATTTTTGCCAGACCAATAATATTCTCTACCGCCAGTTCCACTGAAATGTTGAGGGTGCCACTTGGGTATCCACTTATTTAATGCTATTGTGAGCGCCACTGCAACAGTAAGGTATCCTGTTTGTGAGCTTCGATCTAAGTGTTATTCCCCATAAAAACATTATATTAGCGGTCACGGGTGGTATTGCTGCCTATAAAAGTGCCATCTTGGTGCGCCGTTTAAAAGATTTCGGTTTTGATGTCCGTGTGGTCATGACACATGGCGCGCAAGCATTTATTACCCCTCTTACTTTTCAGGCGCTGTCTGGAAATCCGGTGCATACCGAACTGCTTGATCCTGAAGCCGAAGCCGGTATGGGACATATTGAATTGGCTCGTTGGGCCGATCTGGTTCTGGTGGCACCTGCCAGCTGTGACAGCATCGCAAAATTTGCCAATGGTTTGGCGGATGACTTGCTCAGTACGCTCTATTTGGCAACCAAAGCCCCTGTCTGGGTGGCACCAGCTATGAACCAACAGATGTGGGCGGCGAAAGCGACACAACGCAATCTGCAAACGCTGGTGGAAGATGGCGTGCATGTGATCATGCCAGATGCTGGTGAACAGGCCTGTGGTGATGTGGGGTTGGGCCGTATGCCTGAGCCTGAAGATTTGGCCCGTCAGGTCGCGGCCTATTTCCATAAGGCACAACGTGCGCTCGCTGAAAAATTTGGCCTGTTGGCTGGAAAGCGCGTCACCATTACTGCAGGACCGACCCGTGAAGCGATTGACCCGGTGCGTTATATTTCAAATCATAGTACCGGTAAAATGGGCTTTGCACTGGCAGCTGCCTGCTATGCCGCAGGGGCAAAAGTGACGTTGGTCGCTGGACCTGTCAGTTTGGATACGCCGAATGGTGTACAACGCATTAATGTCAGTTCAGCCATGCAGATGCTGGATGTCAGTATGAACCAGCTGAAAGAAGGGTGTGACATCTTCATTGCAACGGCGGCTGTAGCGGACTATCGTGTGGCACAGGTTGCAGAACATAAGATTAAAAAAGCAGGTGATGAACTTGCGGTCGCATTAGTGAAAAACCCGGATATTGTGGCGACGATTGCCCAGCAGGAAGAGCGTCCATTTATGGTCGGCTTTGCCGCTGAAACGCAAAATGTAGAAGAATATGCGGCAGGTAAACTGGTGGCGAAAAAACTGGATATGATTGCCTGTAATGATGTATCACGTCCTGACATCGGTTTTGCTTCAGATCAAAATGCCATGACCGTGTTCTTCGCCCAGTCTTATCATATGAAAAAGCGTGAGCTGGAAAAAGCATCGAAACAGGAGATTTCACAGCAACTGGTTGAATCTATTGCTGATGCTTTACGCCGTCGTTTATAAAAGAGGGAAGCAATCTTTTTTATTAAAATGCAACGATTTCGTTGCATTTTTTATGTATGCTAAATCTGCAATGTGCTTTGTACCCTGGATGTCAGCGACAAAGTTTTTGCATATGACAAATAAAGCATAGCCACAGTTTTTGATAGGATATCCTGATGATTAAAAAAACTTTAGCCACCGTTGTGATGTTGTCTGCTTTTGCCTTCAGCCATACGGCAATGGCTGCGGGTTTAGAAGATGATATGAAAATGCTGGGCAAGAATTACAAAGCGTTTAATCAAGCCGACAATGCACAGGCTGCCACAGCCGCGTTAAATAATATGCGTACTGCTGCGGTACATTCGAAACAATATAATCTGGCTGCAAATACACAGGCGAAAGTTCCTGCTTCAACAGCGTTATTTGACCAGATTGTCGGGGAAATTGATAAGGCCAAATTACTGGTACAAGCCGGTAAACTGGATGAAGCCAAAAAACAGGGTAAAAAGATTGCGGAATTACGTGATCAGGGGCATAAGTATTACACCCACTAATCGATCAGTGATGGGTGATAACCTGATGGGGCTGTACTTAAACAAGTGCAGCTTTTTTATTGGAATTTGAGACCGTAAAACGACCGGGTTGAGACTGAGCATGATTCAGATTTTCACTAGGTGGCAAAGTTGCTACAGTGAAGACAAGAATGATGAGAGGTGATGATATGTCCTCACAACAACGTAATTATGAGCGTATTGCCCAAGCGATTCAGTACATCCAGCAGAACTTTCAGCAACAACCACAACTGGATGAAGTCGCTGCACATATTCACTTAAGTCCTGCCCATTTTCAGCGTTTATTTACCGATTGGGTCGGTACCAGTCCTAAAAAGTTTTTACAGTATATTAGTCTTGAACATGCCAAACGGATTTTGAAACAGGAACAGGGCAGTATTTTTGATGCCACCTTTGCAACAGGCCTGTCCAGTACCAGCCGCTTGCATGATCTGTTTATCCAGATTGAAGGCATGACGCCAGCTGAATATAAACATGGTGGCCAGAGTCTGACCATCCACTATCAATTTGCAGAGACCTTATTTGGTGAAGTCCTGATTGCATCTACCCATAAAGGTATTTGTGCACTCAGTTTTGTGGACAATCAGGTTGATGCGCTGATGCAGTTAAAGATGCAATTTCCTCAGGCTGCTTTTATTGAACAGGTTGATGCCTTTCAGCATAGTGCTTTGGCCCTGTTTCAAAAAGACCAGCAGCAATTGGCTGAAATTAAACTGCATTTAAAAGGCACCGAGTTTCAGCTCAAGGTGTGGCAAAGTCTGCTCAAAATTCCGATGGGACAACTTGCCACTTATGCTGAACTTGCCAGAGCCATTGAGCATCCCAAAGCGGCGCGCGCGGTAGGCACGGCGATTGGCAGTAATCCTGTGGCATTTCTGATTCCCTGTCATCGGGTAATTCAGTCCAGTGGCCTGTTTGGCGGCTATGAGTGGGGTAGCGTGCGGAAAACAGCAATCATTGGCTGGGAAGGTGTGCAAAGCCATGCCGCAATCTGAACAACAGCAGATCCAGACGGTGATCGATAAGATTCAGGCTGCGGATTGGGAGCTGATCACAGAGCAAATCCACCATCAGGGCTTTGCCTTGATTGAGCAGGTGTTATCGACCGAACAGTGCGAGCTGCTGCAACAGTTGTATCCGCAAGCGGAGCTGTATCGTAAAACGGTGGACATGCAACGCTATCGTTTTGGTCGAGGTGAATATAAATATTTTACTTATCCGTTGCCCAATCTGATTGAACAGCTACGCCATGAGGTCTATTCCCATCTGGTGCCGATCGCCAATGCATGGTTTAAGGTACTGAAGATAGCGCAAACATTCCCGGCTTCACATGCTGAGTTTTTACAGCGGTGTCATCAACAGGGGCAAACGCTGGCAACGCCACTGATTTTGAAATATGAGCAGGGCGGCTTTAATACACTTCATCAGGATTTATATGGTGAGGTGTATTTTCCTCTACAACTGGTGATTGTATTGAGTCAGCCGAATCGGGATTTTACAGGAGGAGAACTGGTCTTCACTCAACAAACACCTAGAGCTCAATCCAAGGCCATGGTGATGCAGCCACAGCAAGGCGATCTGTTGATTTTCACCACGCAATTTAAGCCAGAAAAAGGCAGTCAGGGTTATTATCGGGTCAATATCAAGCACGGGGTCAGTCCGGTGCTGCACGGTCATCGTTATAGCCTCGGGATTATTTTCCATGATGCGCTGAGTTAATCTAATGTGGCGACATCTTGAATTAACACAGACAGAGTTACATCAGAAACTGAAACAGCAACAGATTGTATTTGCAGGCAATGCACAGCTTAAAATTTATGGCCGATTGACCTGTGCCTCGGGGAAGCGCATGCTGAAAAACAATCGGGTATTTTTCTTGAATGAAGATGAAGCGATAGCACAAGGCTATCGTCCTTGTGGACATTGTATGCGACAAGCCTATAAGAAGTTGAAAGATGCAACTATTTGATATTGAAGCTGATCCAGAACTGAATCATTTGCCTTATGACGGCACGGTGCAGTACTACGGCAAAATCGTGCATGGCGCTGTCGCAGATCATTATTTTGAGCAGTTGATGCAGACGATTGCCTGGGAAAATGATCAGGCATTGATTTTTGGCAAGCTGTTAACCACTAAACGTAAAGTGGCGTGGTATGGCGATCGGCGCTTTGAATATACCTATTCCAATATGAATAAATATGCCTTGCCATGGACACAGGAATTAGTTGAACTAAAACAACTGGTCGAAGAGTTAACTGGTGAGACCTTTAATTCCTGTTTGCTGAATCTTTATCATTGTGGTGAAGAAGGGATGGCATGGCATAGTGATGCGGAAACGGATCTCAAAAAAGATGGTGCAATTGCGTCTTTAAGCTTTGGAGCAGAGCGGAAATTTGCTTTTAAACATAAACAGAGCAAGGAAAAAGTCGAGCTCTATTTAGAGCATGGCAGTTTATTGGTGATGAAAGATACCACCCAGAGTTATTGGTTGCACCGCTTGCCACCGACGAAAAAAGTCAGTACCGCACGGATTAATCTGACCTTTAGAACCATTGTGGCTTAAGCATAAAAAAAGGACTGAAAAATCAGTCCTTTTGCCGCTAATCCCTCCCAACCTCCCTTTTAAAAGGGAGGTGTTCCTCTTCTTTTATGAAGAGGAATATGGAGAGAATGACTTATGCTTGACCTTGCGCGTCTGCATCTGCTTGGAGACGTTGCATATTTGCTTCAAATTCAGCATCAAAGTTGATTGGTGTAAGCAGCAATTGCGGGAAGCTACCCTTTGTCACCAAATCATTGACCGCTTCGCGTAAGAACGGGAACAGGATATTCGGGCAGTACGCACCCAGGATGTATGGAAGACGATCTTCTTCAACACCATCGACCAGGAAGATACCTGATTGAGTTACATCAACGATGAACGCAGTTTCATTTTCGTTGTTCGCTTGAACCACAACTTTTAAAGACACTTCATAGTGTGTTGGATCAATTTTTTCTGCAGCAGAAGATAAATTGATGTTGAGTTCTGGTTGCCATTGCTTGGTAAATACTTGTGCACCAGGAACTTCAAAAGAAATGTCTTTGGTATAAATACGTTCTAACGCGAGTTGTGGTTGAACTTGTTCTTCGCTCATTGTTTTTCCTTAAATCTCGGATGTGTTGTTAAGCTAATAGATATGCTGTTAAGCCAATAATTGGTCGAGTTTACCTTCACGCTCTAAAGCATAAAGTTGATCAAAACCACCGATAAACTGATCTTTAATAAAAATTTGTGGCACTGTACGGTGATTGGTACGTTGCATCAATTCCATACGAACTTCTGGTGCTTCATTGGAAAGATTAATTTCTTTAAAAGCAACACCTTTACGCTCAAGTAATTGTTTTGCACGGACACAGTACGGGCAAGAAAGGGTTGAATAGATGGTGACGTTTGGTGTTGTCATGTTATCTCTCCTTAAGCTTTGGTTTTGCTTTTAACTAAAGGTAAGCCTTGCGCTTTCCAGTTGCTAATCCCACCGTCTAGACGGTAGCTGTCAGCGTGACCTACTTTTTGTAGTGCTGAACCGGCAACTTGCCCTAAGTTACAAATGAAGACCAATGGACGATCACTTGCTTTTAATTCATCAACATGACTGGTGATCTGGCTATATGGAATGTTACGGCTACCGCTGATGTGACCATCGCGGAAATCTTTTCCATCACGTAAGTCGATCAGGATGGCATTTTTTGCCTTGACCAAGATACCGAGTGATTGTGGTGAAATTTTACGACCATTGCGTTGTCCTTCCAAAATAAAGAACAACACGATTAACACGCCGAGCGTACCAAACAAGAAGGGGTGATTCCCCATAAACTCTAACCAGCGTTCCACAAGTCACCTAAAATTAAAATACAAAATTGATCCTGAGTATAACTTATCTCTATGGTGATCAAAAATGTTAGTTCAAGGGGCAAAGCCCAACAAAATTAACTTTTTTGCTGAGCTTCCTGAATTTCATCCATTAAACGCAGATAACTGTCCAAGCGTCTTGGCAAAATTTCACCTGCTTCAACCGCTTGTTTCAGTGCGCAATTTTTCTCATGGGTATGGGTGCAATTCCGGAACTGGCAAAGTCCCAGATGCGTTTCTATCTCTGGAAAACCAGTACGCACCTTTTCCGGACTGAGGTGCCACAGCCCAAACTCACGGATTCCCGGAGAATCAATGAGTGCTCCGTTTGTTCCAAATTTGATCAAACGGGTCGAAGTAGTGGTGTGTTGACCGAGTGCCGAGTTTTCTGAAATCACATTGGTTTTCTGTGCGGCATCAGGAACGATGGTATTGATCAATGAACTTTTACCGACGCCAGACTGTCCAACGAACGCAACAGTTTCATTGTCCAAACGTGCAGATAATGCCGACAGGTCGCCACGTGATTGGCAAATCAGGGTTTCATAACCTAGGGCTTCATATTCACTAAGCAAGGTGAGAATCGGATCATGTTCAGTGAGTAAGTCCGACTTATTCAGCACCAACAACGCTGGAATATTGGCATCGGCACAGGCCACCAGATAGCGGTCGATCAATGTCGGCGCGGGCTCTGGTAATGGTGCGAACACGATGACGATCAGGCTGATATTGGCAGCAACCGGTTTGACCTTGTGATAACGGTCGGGGCGGGTTAGTAAAGATTGTCTTGGATAAATCGCAGTGATAATACCCAGACCTGTAATCGGATCAGCTTGCCATTTCACCCGGTCACCTGTGACCAACAGTTCTAGGTTGGTACGGGTGTGACAACGCCAGATACTGTCCAGTTCAATCGGTTTCCAGAACGGTTCCGGCTCACCCTCGGCCACTTGTGGTTTTTCAGGATGCTGTTCAGGCACAGACAAGGCTTGTACTTCGAGTTGACGACCATAATGCTGAACAACCAGTCCATCTAAATCTTGTGAAGTGTCAATGTCGTCCTGACGCGATTTATGCTGTTTCTCAATACGACGCTGCTGTTGTTCGGTTAAACGACGCTTACGAATTAAAGCCATTCATATCCCAAAAAATCCACACTTTGAAGACCGCAAAAATAGCATGAAGCCGCTATAGAATTACAGCCAAGATGTAATTAATTTGCTACTATTGATGTTTTTAAGCACTTTAGAATTGCCATCCATGAGCAGCACCCCTGATACACGATTAATTTGGATCGATCTGGAAATGACCGGTCTTGATACCGATAATGACAAGATCATTGAAATTGCAACAATTATTACAGATGATCATTTAAATATCTTGGCTGAAGGGCCTGTTTTAGCGGTACATCAATCTGATCTGATTCTAAATGCAATGGATGAGTGGAATACCAAGCAACATGGTCAGTCTGGCCTGATTGAACGTGTGCGCCGTAGTAAACTGACTGCACAGGATGCGGAACAGCAAACCCTCGAATTTTTGAAAAAATGGGTCAATCCAAAATCTTCCCCGATGTGCGGTAACTCCATTTGCCAAGACCGCCGTTTCCTGCATCGTTTGATGCCTGAACTGGAACAATTCTTCCATTATCGTAATCTGGACGTATCTTCGGTAAAAGAACTGGCGAAACGCTGGAGACCAGAAATTATGAGCGGTTTAAAGAAAAATGCGTCGCATTTGGCAATGGATGATATCCGTGATTCGATCGCAGAATTAAAATACTATCGTGAATACTTTTTTATCATGAATCACGATAAGTAATCGTTGATTGCGTGATACATACAAGGAGCTTAGGCTCCTTTTTTAATGCACTAAAAATATTTGGGCTTGATCAAAAAATCGCTTAAACTCGGGTTTTAATAGCAAACTATAAAAAAGAGAGCGTACATGCAAAGTACTAACCCCATTTTAACGCGGGTAGAAACCTATCAAGATTTGGCTGAGCCAATGACCATTCAGGGTGCGATTCAAAAATCGGTCCTGTTAACAGTGATTGCTGCTGTTTTAGGGATGGCCTTATTTTTCTACTGTGCGATGACAGCGAATCTGTCGATTGCTTATGCTGCAACGATTATTGGTGCAGTTGGTGGTCTTATTCTTGCACTCATTACCACATTTAAATCGAATACCGCACCTGCTTTGGCTATTCCTTATGCTTTATTTGAAGGGGCTTTTTTAGGCGGCGTCTCGTTTATTTTCCAGTTAAAATATCCAGGTGTTCCTTTACAGGCATTATTGGCAACATTCGTCACCACTTTGGTGCTGTTTGCCTTATATAAATTTCAGATCATTCGTGCCACTGAAAAGTTTAAGGCGGTTGTGATTTCGGCATCGATTGCGATTGCCTTGGTATTTGTGGTGCAAATCATTTTGCGTTTGGCTTTTGGTTCGAGCATTCCTTATATCTTTGAAAGTAACTGGTTAGGTATTGGCTTTGCTGCTTTTGTTGCAGTAATTGCCTCTTTAAACCTGATTCTGGACTTTGACCTGATTGAAACCGCGGCTGCACAACGTGCACCCAAAGCATTTGAGTGGATCTGTGCCATTGCTTTATTGGCGACGCTGGTGTGGATGTATTACTCATTCCTGCGTTTATTGAGTCTGCTTCGCGGTGATGATTAAGTTCTGATTGAAGTGAAAATACAAATCGTCTTCAAAATGAAGGCGATTTTTTTATGCAAGATTGTAAAAAAGATGGATTATGCAATTCCGCAAGCGCTGGAATCTTGGCATCATGTGGTGAAAATTTTTCGAGTGAGAATAAGATGTCACAAGGACTTTTAGCTGGTAAACGTTTTTTAATTGCCGGTATTGCAAGTAAATTATCGATTGCTTACGGTATTGCTGCAGCGTTACACCGTGAAGGTGCGGAGCTTGCGTTTACTTATCCAAATGAAAAGCTGAAAAAACGTGTCGATGACTTCGCTGCACAGTTTGGTTCAACTTTGGTTTTCCCTTGTGATGTTGCTGTTGACGCAGAAATTGACAATGCCTTTATCGAGTTGGCAAAACACTGGGATGGTTTAGATGGTGTGGTGCATTCAATTGGTTTTGCGCCAGCGCATACGCTTGATGGTGACTTTACTGACGTGACTGACCGTGACGGTTTTAAAATTGCCCATGACATTAGTGCCTATAGCTTTATTGCGATGGCTCGTGCGGCGAAACCATTATTACAAGCGCGCCAAGGTTGTTTATTGACTTTGACTTATCAGGGTTCTGAGCGTGTGATGCCGAACTATAACGTGATGGGTATGGCGAAAGCATCGTTAGAAGCAGGCGTTCGTTATTTAGCATCAAGCTTGGGTGTAGATGGTATTCGTGTGAATGCAATTTCTGCGGGCCCAATCCGTACTTTGGCAGCATCAGGTATCAAGTCTTTCCGCAAAATGTTAGATGCCAATGAAAAAATTGCCCCACTCAAACGTAATGTGACCATTGAAGAAGTGGGCAATGCCGCATTGTTCCTATGCTCGCCATGGGCTTCGGGTATTACGGGTGAAATCATGTATGTTGATGGCGGTTTTAATACCGTAGGTATGAGCCAAAGCATGATGGATGATGAATAATTAGATTGCTCTAAATTATTTGATAAAGCCGCTTTTATAGCGGCTTTGTTTTTGAGAGTTTAATGTTAACTCTAGCCTCATTTTAAAATTGATGCAAAATACAGCTATGGTCTAATTATTCAATTTTGGCATATGGTCCTTCGATAGACCATTCATGATTTTCGTAATATTCAAGCCATTCTTCAAACATTGGATCATCTATACCGTAGCGCGAGAATTCATTTTCTAGAATACAAGAAAATGAGTTGCTCTCCATACTCCATTTAATAGATTTGATTTTTTGGTTTCTTTCTAGAGGGAAGTCAATTTCTAAACCAACGAAAGGAATAAATGGCATCTCAATTTTTTTATATGCAAGTGCCCAATTATTCGACTCTTTTAAAGTTTGTCTATCCCAAATATATAGCTGCAGATTAACGTTATGCATATCACTCCATGTATTGATGTTATTACCCATAAAAAGTAGACAGTTTATGATTGAATAGTATTTGATATGAATTTGAGATCAAGCTTATTAAACAGATGGTTTCCCAATTTGCTTCAATTAATTTGATTGTTTTCTACTATTTTCTCGGAATATGGATTACAACCTAAAATAGCATTTTTCATTTCTTCAGATAAAGATAGACTTAAGCTAGATATACACAAAGCTTCTACTATCGATTCTAACTTCTGATATGCCTGATGAGCTCTTGCGCCATCATTCACGTTAACTTTTTAAGCTACCGAGATTTATTTTAATGGTCAGCAACTTTCCTATGAAGTTATTTTTGATGATCAAGACAAGATTAAACGTATTCACCAGATCCCGAATAATCCAGATCTGGTGAAAGAATAACAGAGTAAAACAATAGCACTAAGGCTATTGTTTTGGTAGATCTTTTACAGGACTACCGCCAAGCGCTTGCATCAAGGTCACATAGGCATTGTATTGATTCTGCTTGGTTTCAACCAAGCTGAGTCGTGCATTACGTGTGGTTTCCTGCGCATCCAGCAAGTTCTTTAAGGCAATTGCACCATTACGATAACGCACTTCGGTTAAACGCTCAGTTTTATCTGCCAGCTCGACATTACGTTGTTGTAATTGAACCTGCTGATTCAGTTGAGTGCGATTGGATAAGGCATTTTCCACATCGGCAAAGGCCTGATACAGCGTTTGACGATGTTGAGTGATGGCTTTTTCATACTCAAGATCACTGATCGCAATATCTTTCTTCATATCGTTATATTGCAGGAAAGGTAGGCTTAAGCTCGCACCCAAAGTTAAAGCAGGATTCTTTAACAGTTGGGTTAAGGAAGTGCTGGTAGAGCCGAGACTTCCGGTCAGGTTAATCGACGGATAGTAGCTGGCTTTAGTGGCATCTTTGGTGGCTAAGGTTTTACGCAAACGTAATTCCGAAGCCTGCAAATCTGGACGGCGCGATAAAATATCGGCTGGTAAGCCTACCGCGATACTTGGCAAAGCATTGCGCGGTAATTGTGCAGGTTCCTTGATATTCAATTGTTGTACGGGCTCATGCAGTAAAACCGCAAGGGCAGTACGGGTTTCAACACGTTGCTGTTCAATCTGACTCAGGCTGGCTTTCTGGCTTTGTACTGATTGCTCTGCCTGAGTCAGATCCAGACCAGACACTGCACCCGCCTTGTATTGCGACTGTACTAGAGAATAGGTTTTTTGGGTCGAAGCCAGATTTTGCTGAACAGTCTGATAACGTTCATTCAGATAGCCCAATTGCCAATACAGTTTCGCCGTGGTACCCACCAGACTTTGTGCAGTCGCTTGTAAATCTTGTTCAGTGGCTAAAGCTTCCCAGCGGCTGGCTTCGGTTTGGCTGGCCAGCTTGCCAAATAAATCAAGCTCATAGCTGACTCCGGCGCTGGTGGTTAAACCACGATCAGAATCATCGCCTGAATTTAGGTTATAACTATGACCGGTGGAAACCGTTGAGCTGGTACGCAGGCCTTGTTTGTTTGCAGTCAAATCTGCCTGTAAGCGGGCCTGTTTCAAGGTGATGCCTGCTACGCTTAAATCACTGTTTCTCGCCAGAACCTGGCCGACCAGTTGATTTAACTGTGCATCATTAAACAGGGTCCACCATTGATCGGTCAGATTCACCTGTCTATTTTTTTGTGCATCGTACTGGAACTGTTGTGGTACTTGGACCGTTGGTGCGTTATAGGGTGTTTTGACGACTGCAGAACAGCCAGCTAATGATGTGCTGAGACAAAGCGCAAGTGCGATTTTATGTTGTTTGAATAACATTGATCGTCATTCCCTTAATAATTCGAAAGAGCATGATTATCGAGACAGTGTCTTATCGAGTTCTCATCCATTTTCAGTTTAAGCCTTCGGCTCGACCTACTTTTCGTTAGGGAAAAGTAGGCAAAACCATCGTCATCCGCAAAACCTGTTCTATTTTTTCATTTATCTAACTTCTCACAGAAACAATATCTTGTTGATACCACGCAGGTTGCGGATGACATTCCCGAGTATCTTGTTCCTGAGATCAATTTTTTGCTGGTTATTCTCTCGCTAAAGCCGCAACCGGGTCGAGTTGTGCCGCATTTCGTGCTGGCAAGAAGCCAAATACAATACCAATCAGACTTGAGCAGACAAACGCTGCCACAATCGAGGTGGTTGAATAACTCATTTCAATCACACCTTTGGCAAAGTGACCAATAATCTGTCCAATTCCTAAAGAGAGCAGTACACCCAAAATACCACCCAATAAACACACCAGAATGGCCTCAATCAGGAATTGCTGCAAAATATCGCTTTGTCGCGCACCGACCGCCATACGTACCCCGATTTCCTGGGTCCGTTCGGTTACAGAGACCAGCATGATATTCATCACGCCAATACCACCCACCACCAAAGAAATGACCGCAATTGCTGAAATCAGCAAGGTCATGGTGGCTGTGGTTTGCTGAATAGTTTCACGAATACTGTCCGAGTTCTGGGTAAATACATCCTGTGCGCCGTGACGCTGTTCCAGCAAGGTCAAGATTGCATTTTCGGCAGCACTACTTGGATATTCGTCTTTAATACGCACAATGATGCTACGCACATTGGATTGACCCAGCATACGGCTCATCACCGTCGAGTAGGGCAGATACACGTTCAGGCTGTCTGAATTTCCCATAAAGCCTTGTTGCGCATCAATCACGCCGATAATTCGACTTGGTACACTACCTAATAACAGCACCTGACCGACAGGGTTGGTACCATCTGCAAAGAAGGTCTTTTCAGTATTGGTATCAATCACCACATCTTGGGCACGTTGGGTCACGCTGGCCTTATCAAAAGGCTGGCCAGATTTAAAGGTCATACCGCGGACATAGAAGAAATCCGAGCTGACCCCATTCACAGTCGCTGCGGCTTCAGTATCTTTATAACGCAGCGTCAGACTGGTATTGGCTGACGGGCTGACCCCATCGACATAGGGCTGTTCAGCCAAGGCTTCGGCATCGGCTGGTACCAGCGTTTTGGCTTGTGAGGTCCGCGAGTTATCACCAAAACCACGCCCTTGATAGACGGTGATGGTATTGGTCCCGAGACTGCTGATATTTTCCAGAATCTGTTTTTGTGAGCCGTTACCCAGTGCCACGACCGAGACCACGGAGGCAATCCCGATAATGATCCCGAGCATGGTCAGGAAGGTTCGCATCCGGTGCGCATTCATGGCGAGTAAGGCCATACGGAATGCCTCACCGAGACGGTCAAAGAAAGAACGCCAGGCTGAGGTTTTCTTCTGTGGAGTCCGTTGCAGGGTCTGATGTTCTAAATCTTGATCGGCAAGTTCCGGCACATTGGCACGGTCTGAAATAATATTACCGTCACTAATCTCGATAATACGGGTGGCATTTTTTGCCACATTCAGATCGTGTGTAACCAGAATAATGGTATGACCTTTGGCATTCAGCTCACGCAAAATGCGCATTACCTCAATACCACTGTTCTTATCCAGTGCGCCTGTCGGTTCATCGGCCAGAATCACATCACCGCCGTTCATTAAGGCACGGGCGATAGAGACACGTTGCTGCTGACCACCTGAAAGCTGGCTTGGTCGATGATGTAAGCGTTCTTCAAGTCCTAGCTCAGACAACAATTCAGCAGAGCGTTGCTGCCGCAGATGACTGTCGACGCCTGCATAAATGGCAGGAACTTCAACGTTACCTGAGGCACTTAAATCGCCAAGTAAATGATAGCGCTGAAAAATAAAGCCAAAATATTCACGGCGTAATTGGGCCAGTTCATCTGGCTCTAGCTGGCGTGTTTCACGACCATTGACCTGATAGCTGCCTGCGGTAGGTTTATCCAGACAGCCGAGAATATTCATCAGGGTCGACTTACCTGAACCGGACTGCCCGACAATTGCAACCAGTTCACCTGCATAAATCTTGAGGTCGATGCCTTTCAGGATCTGCACAGTACCTTCACCCGCCGGAAACTCACGGGTGAGGTTGCTGACCTCAAGCAGGGGCTGTGATGAATGTGTTTGATGTTGCGTCATATTACATTCTCATTGCACGTTGGCTGCTACGTTTTGCCGCTTCATTTGAACTGTCGGAGGCATCGGCAATCACCACCTGATCACCTTGTTTCAAGCCTTTCAGCACTTGGGCGGTGACACGGTTGTTTAAACCGATCAACACCGGTTGTGGCTGGGCTGAACCATCGGCCTGTAACACACGAACCATACCGGTAGACGCTTTACCTTGTGCAACAAGCGCCTTTTCTTCTTCACTCAGTTCAAGGCGTTTTGGACGTTGCGCTTTGTCAGCATCGGTTTTTTTCGACTGTTCTGATGATCGATTACCTTGACCCCCCTTGGCACTACGATTACCACGTTGAGTCTGGATCGCTGCGGCTGGAATGGTTAAGGCATTTTTGGCATCAGCAAGCACGATGTAAACCTGAGCCGTCATATCAATACGAAGTTTGCCATCTTCATTCGGTACATCAAATAATGCGTTGTAGTACACCGCTGCATTCGAAGTCGATGAACTGTTACTGCTGGTGGTTTCGGTATTGATCGAGTTTGGCGCTGGTTCAACCTGACGCAATTTCGCGTAATGTTTCTTGTCGCTGTTACCTAAAGTGGTGAAATAAACGGTTTGGCCTTTTTCAACTTTCATGACATCGGCCTCAGAAATCTGTGCCTTAATGGTCATGGTGTCGAGCTTTGCCAGTTTCACAATGGTTGGCGCCGTTTGATTGGCGTTTACGGTCTGACCTTCTTCAGTCACGATTGCCACAATGGTCCCGTCCATCGGTGCCACAATACGGGTGTAGCCTAAATCTTCTTTAGCTGTTGCAAGCGTTAAGCGAGACTGTTCAATCTGTGCATTGATCGATGCAATTTGAGCTTGCGCCGTTTTAAAGTTTGCCAAAGCCGCTTCCAGTTCAGCACGAGAGGTCGCATCTTGACTGTACATGGCCTGTTGACGCTTATATTCGGCTTCAACTTTGGCCAGATTGGCCTGTTGTACAGCCAGTTGTGCCTGTTGATTTTTGATGTTGGCTTCGGCAGTTTTCTTTTCATTTTCCTGACGGATTGAATCAATTTGTGCGATCAGCTGACCTTGTTTAACCTGGTCACCTAACTGGACATACATCTTTTTCACCTGACCTGATACCTGTGCACCCACGCTCACCATCTTGGTAGCTTCGAGTACCCCCGTTGCCAATACCGAGTCTTCAATATCTCCGCGAGAAACTTCGGCACTGATATATTGCGGTGCTTGAGCTTTAGGCTTAAAGAACATCCATCCGAGTGCAGCGATGATCAGCACAGCGAGTGCAATCAGGATGAGTTTACGAGGCTGGATTTTTTTAGTGGTTGTTTTTGGCATGGCAACAGGTCAAAAGTAAGAAACTGCAGCTAGTATAAAAGTGAAATAAGGATAAAGCGTGAATATTTTTAATCTGGAATGAGAATTATTTTCTTTTTTTCTGCTGAGTTATTCTATAAAAATCTGATAAATACTGTGCATACCTGCTTCAGCATTGATGGGCAGGGCAACGCCACCTGTTGAGGGTAAGGCAAATTCTCTGGGATTAATTCGAATCAGGCGGGGAGCAAAACACTCGCTAAAATAACGCACGGTTGGTATCGCCGTACCTGCGCCCAATTCGATCACAACAGGTTGATGATGATCTTCTAAAAAAGTCGTGAGACGATGCATCTGTTGTTTTTGACGCTGGCTGAGCCACGTATCATCATTAAACATCAGGATATTTGGGCGAGCAAGATGGCCGCAGTGCGGGCAGCGTGGCAGTTGTCCCTGCCATTGGCAATGCTGATAATCAATTGCTGGGGTTAATTCATCTGCTGGCCAGATATCGGATTCACAGGCTGCAAGACATTGTAGATGGTGAATAGAACCATGACATTCATAAATGTATTGTGGATCAAAACCTGCTTTTTGAAATTGTCCGTCTACATTGGACGTAAATACAAAATAGGGCAGTTGCAACTGTTCAGCCAATTGTCTAAAGAGATGGAAGCCTTGATGGGGGAGGGTTTGCCGATACAGAGCCAGGCGATGTCCATAAAATCCCCAAGCCAGACGGGGCTGCCATTGAAACGCGGCTGGATTGGCAATTTCAGTAAAATCGAGACGCTGCTTACCGAGTTCAGGATAAGCTTGCCACATGCCCTGATTACCACGAAAGTCGGGCAGACCAGAATCGACACCCATGCCTGCACCTGCACTAATGATCAGGCTATCCGCTGATTTAAACAGATTTTTTATATGTTCAGTTTGACGGGGATCGAGTTGAAAAGACATGTGAATGCCTGTTGTTATGATGATGAGATGGATTATCTGGTTTTAAGCGGGTTGGGCAAATAGCGTTGTTCCACACAGTTCACTCAAGGCCTGTAGCATCAGGTGTTCGGCATTCTCTTTTGACATGCCTTTAATCGATGCGTCAATCCGTAATAATAAATCAGGCCAGTTTAAAAACTGTCTCGGATTCAGGCGACGTAAAGCCTGTTGATATTGCGACACCTTGGTTTTCCAGATGCCGAGCTGAATCGCATTGTGTGGTTGCTCGAACAGCTGCATCAATAAGCGCATTTCTTTGCTCAGCGTCCACAAAATCAGGCTGTCCGGTTCGCCCGCAGCAATCAGGTACTGATAAATCTTCACCGATTGAGCTAGATTGCCTGCAAGTAGCGCATTACTTAAATCATAAGTGGTATAACGCGATTGATCCTGCAAGCAGGCATACAGCTGTTCAATCTGGATCTGTTGAATGTCAGGGAACGTATCCGCAACCCGCATCAAGCTATTTTTGGCTGCCAGCAAATTATGTTCATGATGCTGCATCAGCCATTGCCAGGCATCATTATTGAGCTGGATATTGAGCTTTTCTGCTTCAATAGCGAGGATACGCTGCCGGTCTTGCGGATAGGTTGCGGTAAGCGGTACCACCACACCATTGGCTTCAACCACCTGAAAAAAAGCTGACTTTAAACTGCTACTGTCCTGTTTGGGCAGAACGATCAACAGCAGGTTGTGTTCATTATGTTGAATATAGCTTTTAAGCTGTTTTAAGCCATTGGCATCCGGTTTGATATTGCCATGCACTTCAATTGCCAGTTGTTGAGAGAACAGGGACAGGCTATTCAGTGCATTAAAGACATTTTTCCAGTCATTGACACTACTGATGTCGTAACGCTGGCGTTCAACTTCTTGTTGTTGCCAGCTTTTACGAAATGCATCCAGCAGGTTTTGTTCAAGCAGCGGTTCTTGTCCGTGCATGATCCATGCACCGCGAGCTTCATTGACACGTTTTAAGGCTTGAACATAATCCAGTTTCATAAGGCGTGATTATGGCTGGGCTTTAGGTAAACGGTTGGCCGCAATTTGACGTGTGATCTGCTGCGCCACATCATCAATCACAATACGGTTCAGATACGCTTCTTGCTGGTTATCGGTGTTTACCGTTGCCACATCGTACTGGTAAGTACGAGACGCGGTGAGCGTACGCGGTTCGGTAATTTTACGGCCTTGACGATCTTCGATCTGGAAGGTCACGGTCAAACGCAGTAATACTTCGGTGAGTTTACCGTTGAGGAGCTGACGACGAGGAGTGTAATCCAGAATGCGCAGCACATAGGCATCATTGGCATTGCTGAGTTGTACGCCGGTTGCACTGAGGTAAATACTGAGTCGGTTTTCAAGTTCACCGGTATTGGCAGGCAAGGCTAAAGACAGCTTGTTATAGACCAGCGGCGCTGCTGTTGGGTTACTTCCTTTTAAATGAAAGCCACAGCCGACTAAGCCTGCACTTAGGCCTAAAGTGAGAACGATAGCAGCTGCACGTTGCGCTAAGTGCATATTGATTCCTCTATTTATTCATCTTCCCTCAGCCCTCTTTTCAATTGAGGGAACCTCTCTTTTTACAAAGAGAGGTTAAAAGGGCGTTTAAACCACTAAATTAACGAGTTTATTTGGTACCACAATTTCTTTCTTGGTCGGACCGGTCAAGAATTGTTGCACTTCTGGTAAAGCTTTTGCCAGCGCCAATAAGTCATCTTTAGACATATCAACTGCGACGTCTAACTTACCACGAAGTTTACCATTCACTTGTACAACAATCGTTTGTGTATTACGGGTTAATGCCGACTCATCCACTTGCGGGAATTCAACCGTAGTCAGTTCCAGACCAAACTGGGTCAATAAGGTTTGACTTAAGTGTGGTGCAAACGGTGCAAGCAAGGTGAGGAGCGTGGTAATCGCTTCACGTGCGACAGCGGCATCATTATCATCTTTCGCTTCAAACTTGTTGCTGGCATTGAGTAATTCCATCAAGGCTGCAATTGCGGTATTGAAGGCATGACGACGTTCGATGTCATCACCCACTTTCTGGATGGTTTCATGGGTTTTACGACGTAAATCCTGTGCATCTTTAGAAAGGTTTGCAGTATCAATCGTAGTCGCTTGATTGCCTTTTTCAAGGAAGCCTGCCGCTAAACGCCATACACGTTTCAAGAAACGGTTTGCGCCTTCTACACCTGCATCTGACCATTCCAATGATTGATCTGGCGGTGCAGCAAACATCATGAAGACACGTGCTGTATCTGCACCGTATTGATCAATAATCGCTTGTGGATCAATACCATTGTTTTTCGACTTGGACATTTTTTCTTGTCCGCCGATCACAACTTCCTGACCATCACCTGAATATTTTGCAGACAGGATACGACCTTTTTCGTCACGTTCTAATTCGATGTCAGCAGGGTTAAACCAAGTTTTCTTGCCATTCTCAGCTTCACGGTAGAAGGTGTCGGCCAAAACCATGCCTTGTGTTAACAAGTTAGTAAATGGTTCGTTACCTTGTACTACGCCTTCATCACGCATCAATTTATGGAAGAAACGTGCATAAAGTAAGTGCAGAATTGCGTGCTCTACACCACCGATATATTGGTTCACAGGAAGCCAGTTTTGAGCTGCTTCAGGTTTGACCATACCGCCAGTAAAGTCTGGAGAGGCGTAGCGTGCATAGTACCAAGATGATTCTACGAAAGTATCCAATGTATCTGTTTCACGACGTGCATCGCCGCCACAGCTTGGACATTTGGTTTCATAGAACTCAGGCATTTTATTCAATGGGTTACCAGAACCATCTGGAACGACATCAGTCGGTAATACTACTGGCAATTGATCTTCTGGAACTGGCACCTGACCACAACTGTTACAGTTGATCATCGGGATCGGACAACCCCAGTAACGTTGACGAGAGACACCCCAGTCACGTAAACGGAATTGAACTTTAGCATTTGCCAAAGCTTGTGGTTCTAATTTTGCGAGGAATGCATCGAAAGCCGCTTGGAATGCTAAACCGTCAAACTCACCAGAGTTAACCAGTTTGCCTTCTTTCGAGCCATACCACTCTTGCCATTCAGTTGCAGAATAATCTGCATCGTCAGCACCTTTGGCATCAATCACTTGCTTAATTGGCAAATTGAACTTGTTTGCAAATTCAAAGTCACGTTCGTCATGTGCTGGAACCGCCATTACAGCGCCAGAACCATAAGACATTAATACGTAATTTGCGATCCAGACTGGAAGCTCTTCACCCGTTACAGGGTGTTTTACGAACAAACCTGTTGCCATGCCTTTCTTTTCAGCAGTGGCTAAATCCGCTTCTGCCACTGAACCCATGCGGCATTCTTCAATAAATGCAGCCAATTCAGGGTTGCCTGCTTCTGATTGGAGGGCAGCAGCTTTCAGCGCGAGCGGGTGCTCTGCTGCAACCGCAACGTATGTCACACCCATAAGTGTGTCAGCACGCGTTGTATAAACCGTTAAGCCGTCAGCATAGATTTCAGTATTGGCAGACGGGAAGGTGATTTCCATCCCCGTCGAACGGCCAATCCAGTTACGTTGCATGGTCAAGACCTGTTGCGGCCAGCCGTCTTGCAAGGTATCGAGATCGTCTAATAATTCTTGTGCATAGTCGGTAATGCGGAAGTAATACATTGGAATATCGCGTTTTTCCACCAATGCACCTGAACGCCAGCCACGACCATTTTCAACTTGTTCATTGGCAAGAACAGTCTGGTCGACCGGATCCCAGTTCACGGTTGAAAGCTTACGATAGATCAAGCCTTTTTTATAAAGCTGTACGAATAACCATTGTTCCCAGTGATAATACTCTGGGGTACAGGTTGCAAATTCGCGATCCCAATCGACAGACAAGCCCAATTTTTTTAATTGGTCACGCATATAGGCGATGTTTTCAAAGGTCCATTTGGCCGGCGCAACCTGATGTGCAATCGCTGCATTTTCAGCAGGCAAACCAAACGCATCCCAACCCATTGGCTGGAGGACAGTCTCGCCTTTTAAACGATAAAAACGGCTGATCACGTCACCAATGGTGTAGTTACGCACATGCCCCATGTGCAGCTTGCCACTTGGGTAAGGGAACATCGACAGGATATAGCGATGTTTACCCTCTACAGTGTCTGCAACTTTAAAAACTTTGCGATTGTCCCAGTCTTGTTGAACTTGAGGCTCAATGGCACTTGCTTGATATTCGGAGTCAATGTGAGAAGTCGTCATAGGGATATGCGATACAACAAAAAAGTAAAGTTAAGATTGCTGCACAGCATAGCGCAAAATTGCAGGAAATGTCAGTTTTTAGATCGGGATTTTATCTGCAAGCGTCGCCAGCTTCAGGCCAGCGTGCAGATCGCCACGCCGTTTAATAGGCAGATTGCGGGGCGTTTGCTGGTGGCGTTTGTGGTTTGGCGCTATTGGCGGGTACTTCGGGTTCAACTTGAGGTACTTGGGGTGCAGTATTCGGGCTAGTCGTTGCATTATCCTGCTGAGATGGATTCTGTTTCACCGAATGACTACTGCCATAAGTCGAAACTTTATCCAGTCGTTTGGCACCTTTCGGTGGTGGCGTGGTGGTGTAATGGGTCGAGCCCTTGGCATCCATCCATTTATAATATTGCTGGGCCTGATTGTGGCTGGAGCACAGTAATAGGGCTGTTGTTGATAGTGCATATAAGCTTGATTTTAAATAAGATGATGTCATATTTGATCTCCCCAAGAGAATGCTGTTTATATTCGATCAAAATGCTGAACTGAGCTGTTTACAATGCCTATTTTTCCTTAAAAAGAAAACAGTTTTTTGACAAAAGGCACTTTAAAAAGACCAAATTATTTCGTGAAATGTGTTTAAAAAAACAACAGCTAAAAAATATTCGTTAAAAACCTTTTCTTTGTTCTTGACTTTGCTTATGAAAGAAACAAGAATGCTTTCTTAAGTTTTATATGCGCTTATTTGATCACCCTTCGAATAAATGTCATGGCTTGTAATGGACATTCTTTCTAGCCGAGAGAATGATTTTTTGAAATGTGCTTATCCCAGCATATTTTGATTCGAGATGTCATCAAGTTTATACGGCTGATGAGTCTCAGAAAATTTTTCCTATTACAGCAAAAACGAGTAGAATACGCACACTTATAAGAAGTGCAAAAGTTAATGAATAACACACAATTTATGTCTCCCATAAATTGTGCTAACACTAGGGTGAATCACGTTGGAACTTTTATCTGGTGGTGAAATGCTCGTTCGTGCCCTCGCGGACGAAGGCGTAGAGCATGTTTTTGGGTATCCAGGCGGCGCTGTATTACATATTTACGATGCGCTATTTCAACAAGACAAAATTAACCATTACCTCGTTCGTCATGAGCAAGCTGCTGGTCATATGGCAGATGCCTACTCACGCGTCACGGGTAAAACTGGTGTAGTACTGGTCACTTCAGGACCAGGCGCGACCAATACCGTCACTCCAATTGCTACAGCCTACATGGACTCAATCCCGATGGTGATTCTGTCTGGTCAGGTTGCCAGCCATCTGATTGGAGAAGATGCGTTTCAGGAAACGGATATGGTCGGTATTTCTCGCCCAATCGTAAAACACAGTTTCCAGGTGCGTCACGCTAGCGAAATTCCTGCCATTATCAAGAAAGCATTCTATATTGCTGCCTCTGGCCGTCCGGGTCCGGTTGTGGTTGATATTCCAAAGGATGCCACCAATCCGGCAGAAAAATTTGCCTACGAATATCCTGAAAAAGTGAAGATGCGTTCATATCAGCCGCCTTCACGTGGTCATTCAGGTCAAATCCGTAAAGCGATTGATGAACTGATTTCTGCAAAACGCCCGATCATTTATACCGGTGGTGGTGTGGTTCAGGGCAATGCGTCTGGCCTATTGACTGAGCTGGCACATTTACTTGGCTATCCAGTAACCAACACCCTGATGGGCCTTGGTGCTTTCCCGGGCAATGATCCACAGTTCGTGGGCATGTTGGGCATGCATGGTACCTATGAAGCCAATATGGCGATGCATAATGCCGATGTAATTCTGGCCATTGGTGCGCGTTTCGATGACCGTGTAACCAATAACCCTGCAAAATTCTGTACCAATGCGAAAGTGATTCATATTGATGTAGACCCTGCAACCATTTCCAAGACCATTATGGCGCACATCCCGATCGTGGGTGCAGTAGAGCCGGTACTTCAGGAAATGCTCGCGCAGTTGAAACAGATGAATGTTTCAAAGCCAAACCCTGAAGCAATTGCAGAATGGTGGTCTCAGATTAATGAATGGCGCAAAGTTCATGGCTTGCGTTATGAAGCAGGCCAGAACGGTGTCATGAAGCCACAACAGGTGGTTGAAGCACTGGATCGCGTGACCAATGGTGAAGCGATTATTACTTCTGACGTTGGTCAGCATCAAATGTTTGGTGCCAACTACTACAAATACAAACGTCCACGCCAATGGATCAACTCGGGCGGCTTGGGCACCATGGGTGTTGGCTTGCCGTATGCGATGGCTGCAAAGCTTGCATTCCCTGACCAGCAGGTAGTATGTATTACTGGTGAAGCATCAATCCAGATGTGTATCCAGGAATTATCGACCTGTAAGCAATATGGTCTGAATGTAAAAATCCTGTGCTTGAATAACCAGGCACTGGGTATGGTGAAACAGTGGCAGGACATGAACTATGAAGGACGTCATTCAAGTTCTTATGTAGATTCATTACCTGACTTTGCCAAGTTAATGGAAGCTTATGGTCACGTTGGCATTCAGATTAACCACGCAGATGAGCTGGAATCTAAATTAGCTGAAGCGATGGCGATTAATGATAAATGTGTATTCATTAATGTCATGGTTGACCGTACTGAACATGTCTACCCGATGCTGGTTGCTGGTCAGTCCATGAAGGATATGTGGTTAGGTAAAGGGGAGCGTACATAATGAGACATATTATTTCTGTACTCGTTGAAAACGAGGCGGGTGCGCTTTCTCGTTTGGTGGGATTGTTTTCTCAACGTAATTACAACATTGAGACACTGAATGTTGCGCCAACCGAAGATGAAACCTTATCGCGGTTGACCTTAACCACCTATGGTGATGATCACAAGATTGAGCAGATCACCAAACAACTCAACAAACTGGTTGAAGTGGTAAAAGTGGTTGATTTATCTGAAGGTTCACATATTGAACGTGAATTGATGCTGATCAAGGTCAAGGCATTGGGTGCTGCGCGAGCAGAAATTAAACGTACAGCTGACATCTTCCGTGCGCAAATCGTAGATGTTACACCGACGACCTATACCATTCAGATCGCAGGTACAACGGACAAGATTGATGGTTTTATTGATGCACTGGCAGAAAACACCATCCTTGAAGTGGTGCGTTCTGGTGTATCTGGTATCGCACGTGGCGAAAAAGTTTTAACAATTTAAGTTTTTTAAAACCCTCATCCCAACCTTCTCCCAGAGGGAGAAGGAGTTCCCTCTCCTGAGCGAGATTTAAAGCACTGCTTTAAAACGAAGCGCAAGTGAGGGTTAGGGTGAGGGGGAAATACCCAACATATTTTTAAAGTTTTCATGGAGAAAACAGATGCAAATTTTTTACGATAAAGACTGTGACTTATCTATCATCCAAGGCAAGAAAGTTGCAATCATTGGTTATGGTTCTCAAGGTCATGCACATGCACTTAACTTGAAAGACTCTGGCGTAGACGTAACTGTTGGTTTACGTGCCGGTTCAGCATCTTGGAAAAAAGCTGAAAATTCTGGTCTTAAAGTATCTGAAGTTCCAGCTGCTGTAGCGCAAGCTGACTTGGTCATGATCCTGACTCCAGATGAGTTCCAATCTCAACTTTATCGTGACGTGATTGAACCAAACATCAAAGAAGGTGCAACTTTAGCATTTGCGCATGGTTTCTCTATTCTTTATAACCAAGTTGTTCCACGTAAAGACTTAGACGTAATCATGGTTGCACCGAAAGCACCTGGTCACACTGTACGTTCTGAATACCAACGTGGTTCAGGTGTTCCTGACTTAATCGCGATCCATCAAGATGCTTCTGGTAATGCACGTAACGTTGCACTTTCTTATGCTTCAGGCGTAGGTGGTGGTCGTACCGGTATTATCGAAACTTCTTTCCGTGAAGAAACTGAAACTGACTTGTTCGGTGAGCAAGCTGTTCTTTGTGGTGGTGCAGTTGAACTGGTTAAAATGGGCTTCGAAACTTTGGTTGAAGCGGGTTATGCACCAGAAATGGCTTACTTCGAATGCTTGCACGAACTTAAGTTAATCGTTGACTTGATGTTCGAAGGCGGTATCGCTGACATGAACTATTCTGTATCGAACAATGCAGAATATGGTGAATATGTGACTGGTACTGAAGTGATCAACGAACAGTCTCGTGAAGCAATGCGTAATGCATTGAAACGCATTCAGTCTGGTGAATATGCGAAGATGTTCATTCAGGAAGGTGCGTTGAACTATCCATCGATGACTGCTCGCCGTCGTCAAAACGCAGCACATGGTATCGAAGTAACAGGTAACAAGTTACGTGCGATGATGCCTTGGATTCAAGCAAACAAAATCGTAGACAAAGAAAAGAACTAATTTTTTCTAAGTCAAATAAAGACCCTTGTTTATTCAAGGGTTTTTTTATGGAAAATCCTAATGTTACGTACGTTAGCGAAGCATAGCTTCTCTCTTGCGTAGGGGTCTTACGAAGCGCTGCTTCTCATGCTTTTCTATTTCCCTGCTCCTTGCGTAAGAAGAAAGTAATACTTTCTTAAACCTTACTCAGGATTCAAGCGAACAAGATTGTAGATAAAGAGAAAAACTAAGTTCTAGTTTAATCTTTAAAAAGCCCTTGTTTATGCAAGGACTTTTTTTATGCGATGTAAATGACAGGTGTTGCATCCGAAGTAAAAAATCAGATGAATGCAGTTTGAGATTTAAGCATTTTTATGAGAAAGTTTAACCATGCTCCAGCACGATAATGCCTTAAGATTTTGCGGAATCTGGGCGATTTAAAAACAGTTGCAAACCCAAAAAGTGCCCTGCAAAAAGCGTTAGTAAAAATAAATTAAATTTTCAATTAAAAAGTAGAAATAAAAAACAAGGCTTTTCATCGGTTTGAAATGTTCACCTGCTTTTATTCTATTGATTTATAAAGTGAAAAGGACTTGACCTTATGCCAGATGATGCTATTGTTAAGGAAAGTTTATGAATGTCAAATTCATCGCTTTTTTGAGTGTAGAAGGTCGTTCGGATTTCGAGCATTTTTGCTCATCAAATAAAAAAAAGTACTGAATAATCATGGAAGTCCTTTATGGTTCACGTTGATTACGATAGCACATTGGTCATCGTTTCCATTTTGGTTGCAATAGCGACATGCTATGCGGCAGTTTCAATGGAAGAACTCGTTTTTAAAGTTGCTTATAAAAAATTTGAAAAAAGCATTTTAGTGGCGAGTGGCTTAATCTTAGGATTAGCGATATGGTCAATGCACTTTGTGGGAATGCTGGCTAGCCATTTGCCAGAAGGGTATCGTTTTGATGTGAGTTTAACCATACTGTCCTATCTGGTCGGTGCTGTGGCTTCCATTTTTGCGGTATGGCTCACTTCTAGGCCGACCTTGCCTTTACCTCGTCTCGTACTTGGCGCTGTTTTTATGGGCCTCGGGATATCAGGCATGCATTACACCGGCATGCTGGCATTAATGGTTGAACACCACCGGATGCATTATGACCCTCTGCTGGTGATCTGCTCGGTGCTGATTGCGATTAGTGGTTCGGGCTTAAGTTTCTTCTTTATTTTTAAATATAAAAATGCAATAAAATACCGTACTTTACTTAAAGCAACTGTTGCTATCCTGATGGCATTCAGTATTGTCGGAATGCATTATACCGGCATGGCAGCCACCTACTTTGATGAAAGCCTGGCGCAAGTCCTGACCTCGGACCAGACTCAACAAAGTGTTTTACTGTTTACCATTATTTTTATTACCAGTCTGGTTTTTGTCGCAGGTTTCGCGGTCGCAGTGCTAGAAGCGCGTCTGGAAGAGCGCAATGAACAGCTCACAAAGATGAATAAAGAGCTGGCTACCCAGTCGCTACATGATGCGCTGACAAAATTACCGAACCGTTTGTTCCTCACAGATTATGCTGAAGTGGTGTTTAGCCACCATCGTTTACACGACCAAAAAGCAGCATTTCTCTATATCGACTTAGACCGTTTCAAGTCTGTGAATGATGCTTTTGGGCATCATATCGGTGACCAGTTGCTGATCCAGATGGCAAACCGTCTCCATAATAAATTAGACAATAGCCGCCATAAGCTGTTCCGGATTGGTGGCGATGAGTTTGTTCTCATTGCCGAAAATACCGATATCAATGAAGCGATGCAGCTTGCAGAAAATCTCCTGCACTACATTCAGGAAACCTATTTAATTGCGACCAAAGATATCAATATCTCTGCCAGTGTCGGGATTGCCATGTATCCAGAACATGGCACCAATGTGCAGGACATTTTGATCAATGCCGATGTCGCGATGCTGATCTCGAAAGAGCAGGGCCGCAATACCTATACCATGTTCCATTCCATGTCCGATCAGCAGGATGTGCGCAGTCAGTCCAAATTGATTAATGATCTTTATAAAGCGGTCGATGAACAGCAATTTGTATTGTTTTACCAGCCCAAATTTACCGCCAGTTATGAAGTCTGCGGTGTCGAAGCCCTGATTCGCTGGAAGCATCCAACGCTGGGATTATTAACACCGCAAATGTTTATCGATGGCGCAGAAAAAACCGGTTTGATTATTCCGATGGGCTATTGGGCGCTCGAACAAGCCTGCCAGCAAATCCAGAAATGGGAACAAAATAACAGTGCCTTCTACCCGATAGCCGTCAATCTGTCTGCACTGCAGTTTGAAAATAAAAAGCTGTTTAGCGTACTGGAACAACTGTTAGAACAGTATCAGATCCAGCCCCATCATTTAATTCTTGAAATTACCGAATCGACCGCGATGCATCATATCGATTCCAGTATCCGCACCTTAGAACGTTTGCGCAAACTCGGCATCCGCATTGCCATTGATGATTTCGGGACAGGCTATTCCAGTTTCCTGTATTTAAAAGATTTACCGGTGGATGAGCTTAAAATTGACCGCGGTTTTCTCATCGATCTGCAGCCTAATTCCAAAGAAGAAGCGATATTGGAAAGCATTATCCATCTGGCCGCAAAGCTGGGTTTGATCGTGACCGCAGAAGGGGTAGAGACCCAACAACAGGCCGATATTCTGACCAGCTTAGGCTGCCATCAGTTACAAGGCTACCTGCTAGGTACACCGGTCAACGTCGAAAGTCTGGTGCTGCATCGCCAACAACATTTTGCCTGAATCAATGATGGGCTGCTCAGTTTATTAAAACCTTGCAGCCTGATCTTGCAGAATTTTTTTTAATCCGAACGTTGCGCTAACCACTGGGTCACCACTGGCCAGACAGAATGCGGTGCCTGATTGCCTGAAACCAATCCCATATGCCCGCCAGGAACAATTTCAAACTGTTTATCGGTACTGCTAATCAAATCCATCAGCGGGCGTACTGCCTCGGCAGTGACAATGATATCGGTACTGCCGCCCACCGCCAGCACAGAACAATCAATGTCTTTTAGATTCGCCGTTTGTTCCCCGAATTTCACCGTTCCAGTGGAAAGTTCATTATCAATCCAGAAGCGTAAAATGATATCGCGCATGACGCCGCCTGGATAGGCCAGCATATTGTCAACAAAAGAACTTGAAGTGGCGTGATTGATCACAAACTGGCGGTCATTCAGGTTTTTGAGCAGTTCCCAGTAATTCTTAAAGTTACCAATCGGATCGGTGAGTTTAAAGCCCAGCGTATTTTGCCAGCCGTGGATATGGAAAACCCGGCTTGGCACTTGATAAATCCGGAATTTGGTATTGCTGCGGATCCATTGTGCCGGTGCGGTCAGCTTCTGATAAAACTTGCCCATATAGCCTGATTTATGGGTGTTAATCGGCGAAGCTAGAATCACCATATTCTGAATATTTTTATCTTTAAACAGTGAGGTATAACACAGGGAAAGTGCACCACCTAAACTCCAGCCATACAGGGAAAGATGCTGCTGACCACTGTGCTGGCGAATTTTTTCAATAAAGTCGGGCATAAAGGTTTTGACATAGGTGCCGAGATTATACCGGGCCTGTCGCAAACTAGGCGTACCCCAGTCAATCAGATAAACGTCAAAGCCTTGTGCCAGAAAATAACGGACCAGACTACGAGTTGGGAATAAATCATAAATCAGCATATTGGCTGCAAGTGGCGGCACAATGACCAAAGGAATCCGGTGTTTTATGACGCTACGGTCAGTGCTGTAATGACGCAGACTGATAATTTCACGCTGATAGACGATTTCGAAAGGAGTCTTGCCTGACAGGGCCAACTGTTGGCCACGGAAGACACGATCTACAGCATTTGCCAGAATATGCTGGGCTTGCTGACGCCTGCGACTATTCAAAATGCGTTGCACCGCTTGAGTCATGATGAGAGGTCGTTTCGCTCTTGGCAATTGAATCATTTTGAACCTAAAACGTTAAGGTGTTGCACTATTGGATAGCGGCATATTAGAAGAAAAATACGTATAGCTCAGTGACTCATTTGCTTAACTTACATACCAAAATGATCAATTTTAATGAAGATCAATCAGAGTCTAACCACTGTGTATTAGGCTTAAGGCAAAAAACTATAAAGATTACTAGCATATTCAAAAGCTTTGAATTAAAAAGTTCAATTAGCATGTCGGAAAATGTATATCTGAACATAAAACATTTGTTGATTATTATAATCATTTTTTATAAAAGCTATGATCATAAACAAAATGCCTCAGTTACTCTGGAGAAACTGCAACTGAGGAGGATGAGTTAATTTAAAAAATATTATTTTTTATTCTTTAAAATATTTTTATTGAGAATATTTAAAAATAAAGTATTTGACGTTTTAAAATGGTTAATAGCAAGATCTAGATTTTACTATGTTTGAGATAATACTGTTTGATTGCAATACGTTGTTCCCGGATATAGTCACTGGGATTTTTCCCGGTCCAGCCAATAAATGCCCTAGAAAATGCACTGATGTGGCTATAGCCGAGCAAATCCGAGATTTCCTGAATGTTGCGATTTGAATCGATGAGTTTTCTGGTAATTTCAAATTTTTTTGATTGAAGTAAAGCCGAAAATGTAGTGTTGGCACCAGCAAGCTCTCTTTTTAAGGTTCTTTCCGAAATCTTTAGTTTTTTAGCTACATCGCTTAAAGTTGGAAAACCTAAACCTGGAATAAATTTTAGTTGCTGGTTTACTTTTAAGATAATCTTATTGTCTTGGTCCTGATAAAATAAATATTCCTTATTCATTAGTTCTTTGGCAATTGTATAAGCGGCGGTTGAACTAAAAGTCAGAGGTAGATCTAAACATTTAATATCAAAGCTGATCTGATTAAAATCTTTATTGAAGTTGAAAGCAGGCAAACGTTTTTCATAAAAATGATGATATTTCGGTGAATCCCAAGCAATATCAATACTTATACCTGTCAGGTTATAATTGGTGATCAATTGTAAGTTGGTTACAATGTCAATAATCGCACTTTCGATAAAAAACTTATTAATACTATCTTTTTGAAATTCATTTAATTGGCTGGATAATTGATATAAGGGATTAAATCTGATAATAATTTTATTGTTTTTATTGAATATTAATAAGTCCATTTTGTGAACACGCATACTATAATAATTCTGTAAGTCATTTAAAACCTGACCAATGGTACTGTTAGTTAATAGCGCAAAACCTAATGCGCCGTGCGTAGTAATTTTGCAATTAAAGCCAAATTGATAGCCCAGGCCGCGATCTGGCAAAAGCTCCAGAATACGTCCAACAAATTCAGTCCAGATATCAAAATTTAAACGATCATTGGAGTTGATGTCCGTGAGGAAGGAGAGTGGAATTTGACAACTTCGAATGATTTCACTTTGGGGAATTCCAAACTTAGCAGCAGTTGCTACCAATAATTTTAAATAATCATTATGGACGTTAAGTAACTGTTTTTTCATGGCAAATATAAAATATTGATCTATAGCATATATACATGAGCTTTTTGTACGGTTGTATTTTTTTAGAATCAAAGTCCCTTAATGTTTATTAATATGTGCTAAATTGTTTTTTATTATTCTTTTGGGGAATGGTAAGAGTTTTTTTTTTAAAATAAGTATTAATTGTTAAAATTAAGTCTCAATTGTTAAGTTGTTCCCAGACTGCGAAGTTTAGATTAATTGTGCTAAACTTACTTTATAGGCACTTAACAGATGAATAAAATATACCGTTTAGTCTGGAATAAAAGTCTAAGTTTATGGACTGTGGTTTCAGAAAATGCGAGGGGCGTAACAAAAAAACGTAATGTAACATCAACTGCTGATGTAAATACTACTGCCTCTTTTCCTTCAAATTCTAGAAAAGATCAACAATTTAAACCCACTCAAACTTTTTTAGCCTTAACTATTAGCTCGGTACTCTTTAGTACCGGTGCATTTGCTGCAACCAATACTGACGGAGGAACAGTTTCCAACAACAGGAGGGGTGACAGTATGGCCATGTCACCAACTGCTTCGCAGTGTGGTAGAGAATCAAGTGAGGCCTCAGTCAATGGCTATGGCGGCGTAGCCATTGGTTGTGGTAGTACCATTACTGGAACTGATATTACTTTAAGGCAGCAACTAAATAACCGTCGTGGAACAGGTACGAATGATTATCCAACAGGAGTAGATCGTTTATCTGGTGCTTCAACTGCGGTAGGCCGAAATAACCAGGTAAGTAACCCAGGTGGTGCTACGGTTATCGGTAATTCAAATGTCTCGGATGGTGATGGCTCTTTCCAGAATGTAGCGATTGGTCAAGGAAACTGGACTTCTGGTCAGGGCTATAACACCGCTTTGGGAATTGGTAACGACATATCGATTGGTAACTCTAATGTTGCTATCGGGGTAAATAACCGCGCATCGGGCAATACATCAATTGCGATGGGGCGTGGTACCTGGGCAGATGCTGATTATTCAATTGCGCAAGGTAATACTGCAACGGTAGCAGTGGGTGCAACTAGCGGTATTGCGATGGGGCACTCTGCGACAACTAAAGGAGAGCGTGGTATTGCCATCGGGAGTAGTACCTCCACAGTAGAGAACTATGATCCTGACACTGCAGCCAATGCGGATGGAACTGATGCAATTGCATTAGGTACAGGAGCGAAAGCGACTGAAAATCAGACGACAGCGGTCGGCCGTCAGGCACAGGCAACTGGCGCCAATGCTGCGGCTTATGGCAATGAAGCCAATGCCAATGGTACTTCTAGTGTTGCGGTCGGTGATAAAGCGAAGGCACAAGGCGATAATGATATTGCCATGGGCCTCAATGCAGCGACCGCGAGTGGAGGCAGCAATAACATCGCAATGGGTAATGGTGTGAGTACCGGTGCTACGGGCCAGAATGTTGCGATGGGTTCAGGCAGTACTACGGCCAATGCTGCCTCAAGCGAAGGCGGTGCAGTGGCGATTGGTCGTGACCAGAAAGCCACAGGTGACGGTGCGGTAGCGCTGGGGGACCCGAACACCGCCAATGGTAACGGTACCGTAGCCTTGGGCCGGAACAACACAGCGGCAGGTGATGATGCTGGAAATACTGCGGCCAATGGTGCTGTGGCGATAGGTAATGAAAACAAAGCGATTGGACAAGGTTCGGTTGCGTTAGGTAACGCTTCAACCGCTGCGGCAGCAGGGGCAGTGGCCTTAGGTGATACTGCCAATGCACAAGCAGCGAATGGTTTGGCATTAGGTTCAAATGCTGTAGCCACCAATGCCGATGATGTAGCATTGGGGGCAGGTAGCCAAACTTCGACGGCAACAGGTACAGCTTACCGCACGGGTACGGCAGCCTCGAACTCGGTGGTTTCAGTGGGTACAGCTGGCAATGAGCGTCGTATCCAGAATGTTTCTGCAGGTGCAGCAGACACCGATGCAGTGAATGTCAGCCAATTAAGAAGTGTACAGGATGGTGTTGATCAGCTAGGTCAAACTACCGCTGATGCATTGGGTGGGGGTTCAACCTATGACCCAAGCACAGGCACTGTTTCCAGTCCGACCTATAACATCAATGGTACAGATACTGGCAATGTTGGAGATGCGCTGGCAGAACTGGACAAAGGCTGGACCTTGCAATCTAACGGTGCTAACAGTGGTGCAGTCAAAGCAGGTGATACGGTAGATATCGGCACGGCAGACGGCGAAGAAAACCTACAAGTCGCGAAAGAAGGCAATGACATCAAGTACAGCCTGAACCGTGACCTGAAAGTGGATAGCGTCACTGCGGGTGATACCGTGATCAACAATGACGGCATGACCATTACCGGTGGGCCAAGCGTGACCAAGTCAGGTATAGATGCTGCGGGCACGACCATCAGCAATGTAGGACCGGGTGTTGCAGGGACTGATGCAGTTAACGTAGATCAACTCAACCAAGCTAGCCAAGACTTAACCGACAAGGGCTTTGGCATTACTGCACAAGACGGTACTACTGTTCAGAAGAAACTGGGCGAAGCTGTTGATGTGGTGGGTGCGGATGAAAATATCACGACCAAAGTTCAAGACGGCAAAGTCGCAATTGAACTGGCCAAAGACCTAACGTGAATAGTGTCACTGCAGGCGATACCGTGATGAACACCGATGGTGTGACCATTGCCGGTGGACCAAGTGTGACCAAGTCAGGTATTGATGCAGCAGGTAATAAAGTTACCAAGTTGCCGATGGCGATATCAATCCAGATTCGAAAGATGCGATCAACGGAAGCCAGTTGGCAAATAATGCACAAAGCGTGGCAGATGCGCTAGGTGGGGGTTCCACGTAAATCCGGACGGCACTGTTTCCAGTCCGACCTATAACATCAATGGTACAGATACCGGCAATGTTGGAGATGCGCTGGCAGAACTGGACAAAGGCTGGACCTTGCAATCTAACGGTGCTAACAGTGGTGCAGTCAAAGCAGGTGATACGGTAG